>CAYXGP010000342.1:0-7034 GCA_964464515.1 uncultured Enterobacterales bacterium | reverse complement strand
GGGTTTTTTTGTGGGGTCGGCCGGGGGGGGGTCTTTTTGGGTGGGGGGGGTGGGGGGGGGGGGTGGGGGGCCGGCGGCCCACTTCGGCAGCTTCTACCGGCTGGACGGGGCGCTCCACACCGACGTCCGGTACTTCCTGTACTTCGCGCAGCGGATCGCTGACGGCGCTGTTCCCTACGCAGACCTGCTCGACCCCAAGACGCCCCTGGCCAGCATCGCCGGGGCGTTCTTCGTTCTGGTCGGCCGCTCTCTCGACGTCGATCCGCTCTCGGCGATTCGCTGCGGGTACCTGGCGCTGGCGACGCTGGGCGGCTGGCTGCTGTTCCAGATCCACCGCATCCTCGGCGGGAGCGACACCGCAGGGATCCTGGGTCTGCTGGCGGGGTGCTCCTTCGGCCTCCTGGGGGTCATGCCGTCTCTGGGCAACGTGCCCAAGCTGCTGATGGTGTTGGGCGCGTCGGGCGCGGCGCTCCTGGCCCATCACGGCCGCTGGACTGGCGCTGGCGCGCTGGCGGCTCTGGCGTTTCTCGATTGGCAGGTCGGGGGGCTGGCCGGCATCGGCGTGGCGGTCGCGGCGGCGGCGCAGGGGCGCCGGGAGCTGGCGCGGGCGGCGCTGGGCGGGGCGCTGGTGTTGCTGATCGCTGCGGGCGCCCTGGCGGCTGCCGAGGGCCTGGAGGCGGGGCTGGCGCAGGTCTTTGGATCGGCGGCGGCGCGGGGCTCCGACGCGCTCCAGGCCCGTCCGTTTCCGCTCCAGGTGGCCTACCTGGGCCTGTTCATGGCGCGCGTGACCGGTCCCCAGATCTGGCTGTGCGGCCTGAGTCTGCTGGGGATGGCGGTCCTGCTACGGCGCCTGCGGATGATCCGTGAGCCGCTCGTCGTGGTGCTGGCGGTGTACCACTTCGGCGTCGTGGCGTTCTCGCTGGTGGACTTCCAGGGGGAGGGGGACGCGTTCGCGCTGCTGCACACCCTGGGGCTCTTCCTGGGGCTGCTGTGGGTGGCGCTGCTGCCCCCCGTGGCGGCCTGGCTGACGGGCCGGGTGGCGCGCCCCCCCAGGGTGGCCGCGGGGCTCGTGCTGGCCGCCGCGGCCCTCGCGGCGCGGCCCGGTCCGCTCCGTCCGGCGATCGACCACCTGGCCTACCTGGAGGAGACCACCCTGACGGGCCAGCGGCAGGTGGCCGCGGCGGTCGATGAGCTCATCGGTGCGCGGGAGGTCCTCGCGTTGGACACGGTGGAGCTGCTGTTTCTGCTGGGGCGCTCGGGCGCGACCGATCTGGCCTATTGGAACGCCGCCGCCGCCAGCCACCACTGCCAGCCGACGGAGCTTGAGCGGGACTGTCTACGGAGAGTGGTCGCGGAGAGCGGCGCCACGGCGGTGCTGCTTCCGCCCCGGCCGGCGGGGCAGTTCCGCGCCGATCCAGCGGCGCTGGCGGTGGCTCGACCCCGCGGGGCGGAGTGGACCGACACCACCCTCTGGACGCCGGACGGCGGCTACGGTGTGGTGGTCTATCTGCGCGAGGAGCGGCCGTGACGCCCGCGGCGCTCGCGCTGCTGGCCTGTCGGTCTCAGCAGGGGCCGCGGGACAGCGTGCTCCTGATCACGGTGGACACCCTGCGCGCCGATCACCTGTCTCCCTACAACGGAGAGGTGCCCACGCCAGCGACGGCGCGGCTGGCGGCGGAGGGGGTGGTCTACGAGCGGGCCTACGCGCCGATGGGGCTCACGCGGCCGTCACATGGTGCGCTGCTGACCGGTCGGTACCCTCGGGAGATCGGGGTGCTCAACAACGCCACGGCTCTGCCGGGTGATGTCCCCACGTTGGCGGAGCGTCTGGCGGCGGATGGCTACCAGACGGGCGCGTTCACGTCGGTCCGGCTGCTGGATGCGTCTTCGGGGATCGCCCGCGGCTTCGCGACGCTGGATGCACCGACGGTCGATCAGCGGCCGGGGGGCGTCGCCGTGGCCCGCGCCCTGGACTGGCTGACAGGGTTGGACAACGACGCGCCGTTTCTGCTGTGGGTCCACCTGTTCAAGCCCCACCTGCCCTACGCGCCTCCGGCGCCGCTCCGGGGGACCGATCCAGAGCTGTGGGCGGCCCTCCCCGCGGTGGACTGGCCTCAGCTCGTGGAGTCGGCCGACGAGGACGGGGACGTCCCGTGGCGAATCGCGCAGCATGCCCGGCGACTGTACGCCGCGGAGGTGGCGGGGGTGGATGCGTGGATCGGCGCGCTCACGGACGGGGTGGAGGAGCGCAGGGGTGCGCGCCCGGTGCTGCGTATCCTCACTGCAGATCACGGCGAGGGGATGGAGTGTGGGGTGTTCTTCGAGCATGCAGACTCGCTGTGTGACGGCGTGCTCCGGGTGCCGCTGATCGTCTCTGCACCGACGCGGAGCGCGGGTCGCTCGGACCGGGTGGTCTCGCTGGTGGACGTCGCTCCCACGGTGCTGCAGACACTGGGACGGTCCGGCGAGTCCGCCTCGGGGGTCCCGCTGCTGGAGTCACCGTCGACCACAGAGCGCGCGGTGTTCATCGAGCACCCCTACTACCAGCCCAGCGCCGTCATGGGGCGGACCCACCGGCGAGAGCAGATCCGCTCCGTGGCAGACCGACGACTGGCGCCCCTGCACCTGACCCGTCCGCCGTTCGGCGTGGTGGGTGCCGCAGGAAAGCTCCTCGACACCGCCGGGCTCCGGGTGCTGGTGTCGAGCGACGCCGACGTCGGCGCGGGGTTGGATCGCGCCGCGGAGTCCCCCGCGGCTGCCGCTGCGCTCGGTCAGGCCCTGGACGGGTTCCTGCGAAGCCACCCGATCCGGCCGCCGGCGCCGGAGACCCTCAATTCGGAGCTGCGTCAGACCCTGGAGGCGTTGGGATACCTGTGAGCGCGAGCCGACCGGGGAAGAGGCGGTCGTAGGCGGCGAGCAGGTGCGGGGCCTGGTGGGGCCAGGACAGGCGGCTGCGCACGCGCTCGAGGCCGGCCTGGCCCAGGCGGAGGCGGGTGTCGGGATCGTCGGCGAGCGCCTCGACCGCGTCGGCGAGGGCCCGGGGATCCGCGGGGGTGGCGTAGCGGCAGATGTCGCCGCCGCTCACGCGGGTCTCGGCCAGATCGTAGGCGACCACCGGCTTGCCGAGCGCCATGTACTCCATCAGCTTCATCATGGTCGCGGTGTCGTTGAAGGGGGTCGGAGGATCGGACTGCACGAAGATGTCGGCGGCGCTGAGGATGGGCATGAACGCCTCGGCGGCCAGCCGGCCGGTCAGGCGGACGCAGTCCTCCAGCTTCCAGGCCGACCGCCAGCGGACCACGTCGTCGAAGGAGTCACCGTGGCCGACCAGCACGAAGGCGATGTCGGCGCGGCCGCGCTCGTGCCGCAGGATGCGGGCCATCTCCATGAAGTGATCGAGGCCGTCCTGTGGGTTCATGTTGCCCAGGTAGCCGACGATCACGTCGGCCATGGCGCGGGTCTCGGGGTCGGGTGTGGTGGGCCGGAAGCGCGCGAGATCGGGACCGTTGCGCACGACGGAGACGCGCTCAGGCGGGGCCCCGCAGCGTTCGATGGCCACCCGACGGTAGGTCTCGTTCATCGACAGGACGTGATCGGCCAGGCGCACGCTCGCGCGCTCGGCGGCGTGGACCGCCCAGGTCAGCCCGCGGTGCTCCTCGCCGAAGCGCTGGGCGAACAGCTCCGGCCCGAGATCGTAGTGATCGAAGACGTAGCGCTTTCCCAGGAGCTTGCAGGGACCGGCGATGAGGCAGAGCAGGTCCGGCGGGTTGATCACGTGGATGACGTCGAATCCCGGATCGCACGCGATCCGCGCGGTCAGCGCCGCCAGGCAGGAGAGGCTGGCGGCGTACTCCACGAGGTGGCTGGCGAAGCCCTCCCCCCGGCCGGGGAAGGGGTACCGGTAGCAGTCCACGCCGTCGACGACGTCGCGCAGGGGCTCTCCCTCGAAGGCGGGGCAGATCGCCGCGACGTGCGCGCCTGCGTCCTGGAGCGTCCGGGCGATCCGCCGGGCGCGATGATCGAAGCGGTAGGACCCCTGCTCCATCAGCAGCAGCACGCGGAGCGGCGCGGGGGCGTGGGGGGTCATGGCTGCGCAGATCTTCGGGAGCGCGGCGCGGACGTGCGCCGAACGACGGTATAAGGTCCAGGCGAGGGGAGTGCGGTCGGAGAACATCTCGTGTCAACCCACCGGCAGTTCACGTTTGAGAGGTGCCTCGGTCGAGGTGGTTTCGGCGAGGTCTACCTGGCGCGGATGCAGACCGAGAGCGGCCTGCAGCGGCAGGTGGCCATCAAGACGCTGCATGCCAACATCGCCGCTGACGAGACGTCGATCCAGCGCCTGCGAGACGAGGCGCGGGTCCTCTCGGCCCTGCACCACCGCAGCATCCTGCAGATCTACGACCTGGTCGAGCTGGAGGGTCGGCTGGCGCTGGTCACCGAGTATCTGGATGGGTGTGACCTCAGCGCGGTCCTGTACGACGACGGCCCCATCCCGCCGCGGGTGGCGGTGGAGGTCATCGGCGAGGTCGCGGGGGCGCTGCACACCGCGTACTCCGCCCCCATCCCCGGCACGCAGCAGCCGATGCGGCTCATCCATCGCGACATCAAGCCGTCCAACATCCGGCTGTCTCCCACCGGCGGGGTCAAGCTGCTGGACTTCGGCATCGCGGTCTCGCCCGAGGTGGCCCGCGAAGCGAAGACCGTCACCGGGCTGCTGATCGGCACCATCGACTACCTGGCGCCCGATCGTTTCCTCGATCCAACCGTCAACGCGCCCAGCGACGTCTACGCGCTGGGCTGCGTGCTGTACGAGTCGCTCACCGGCGAGGTCCTGTACGCGGGGGTCGCGCAGGCCGATCGGTTCCGCCTCGGGCTGGAGTCGCCCACCCACGATCGCTTCATCTCCCAACGGCTCCGCGAGGCGGGCGCGGCGATCCCCGATCCGGTCGGTGAGCTCCTCGCGCGGCTCCTCGACTACGATCCCGATCGACGCCCCGACGCGGCGGGCCTGGAGCAGCAGTGTGAGGATCTGCTGTCGCGGCTGCCCGAACCCACCATTCGCCGCTGGGCGCGTGAGCGCACCTGGCACGAGCCAGCGCTGATCGCCGGCACGCTCGATGGGCGCACGCTCACCGCGTCGGCGGTGATGACGGGCCCCACGCAGGCCGTGCCGCCGCGCGGTCCCAATCCGCGCAATTCCGAGACGGTCGCCTTCTCCGCTACGGCTGAGACCGCTCGACCTGCCGGCGGGGTCCCCACCGGGGCCTCGGGTACGCTGGCCTTCACGGCGGCGGTGCCGGCCACCGGTGGGTTCACGCCACCGACCGCCGGTGTGCCGACCACCGGTGCGCACACCGTCGGAGTGCCGATGACGGGTGCTCAGACCATCGGGGTGCCGCTGGGCGCGACGACCGACGTGACGCCGCCTGCGGCGACGGGCACCGTGGTCCCCCCGAAGAAGGGGCGGACGGGGTTGGCCCTGGCCGTCGTGGGGGGGCTGGGGCTGACCGGCGCTGCGGCGGTGGCGGTGGCGGCGGTGGCGGCGGCGTTCTGGTTCTACGCGAGCGGTCGCGACGCGCCCGAGACATCGGCGGCGTCTGTCGAGTCGGTCGAGACGGAGGAGGCGCCTGCAGAGCCGGTGCCATCTTCGAGCGCGACGCCTGCCAGCCCCCCGGCACAGGCCCCGTCGTCGCCGCAAGCGTCATCTGAACAGGTGTCATCGACACAGAAGTCATCTACGCGGGCGGCTCCACCGCCAGAGGCTCCACCACCCGCGCCGGCTTCTACGCCGAGCGATGAGCCCTCCCACGTCGCGGTGGGCGGTGAGAAGGGGGTGGTGATTGGAGAGACCGATAGCTCCGCGGGCGTGATGATCGGCGGCAGCAAGGGCGTGATGATCGGCGGAGACGACGAGACGAAGGGCGTACGCTTTGGCGGCAGCAAGGGCGTGGAGATCGGCGATCGGGGGCTGCGGATCGGCGGCAAGACCCTCCTCGGGGGCAAGAAGAAGGACAACGACGAAGAGGAGGCCGAGGAGTGAGCATCGAGAGCGAACAGATCGCCGTGGTGGACGAGGACAACCGGTTCGTGCGCTGGGAGATCCGCCGGGTCATTCACGAGCAGCGGCTGGTGCATCGCAGCGCCTACGTGCTGCTGTTCGACTCCCGCGGGCGACTGCTGATCCAGCGCCGGCATCCCGGCAAGCAGACCTTCCCCGACTACTGGGACATCTCCACAGCCGGTCACGTGGCGCGCGAGGACTACCCGGCCGGACCGGACGACGACCTCGAAACGGTCTACCGCGAGACGGCGCAGCGGGAGCTGGCCGAGGAGCTGGGCATCACGGCGCCGCTGGAGGAGCTGGCGCACTTTCCGCCCACCCCCGGGGTGCACTACGAGCAGGTGCGGCTGTTCCGGGCGGTGAGCGACGCGCCGGTGACGCTCCAGGAGTCGGAGGTCTCCGAGAGCCGCTGGGTGACCCCGGAGGAGCTGGCGGTGCTGCTGGATGATCCCGCCGCGAAGGTGACCGGGGCGCTGCGCTTTGTCACCGATCAGGTCCTTCGGTGAGCGCTGCCCGCGTATAGACGCTCAGCGCGCCATCTCGCCCATCTCGATCAGGCGGAACATGAGGTCTTCTGGGGTCTCTGTCCGCTCGTTCTTCAGGGAGAGGGTCGCGCCCCGGAGCCGCAGGTTGCCGGGTATCGTGAGATCACCGGCGCGCGCGCGCGGGCTGAGGGAGACCTGATCCGCCACATCGATGCAGAACCCCAGACAGCTCCGACCGCCCTGGCGATTGATGACCTGGTAGGTGTGCTCGGCGTCGTAGCGCGCCACGAAGTCTCGGACCGTCTCCACCTCGCCCGGCGACGCTGGCGCGCAGCGCGCGGTGGTCCACACCTCATCGGCGTCGGCCTGGAGCAGCCCGTCGTCGCCCTCGTAGTCTCCCCCGGCGGGGTCTTCGGGCCACCAGCCGTGGCAGGTGGGGGTGATCTCGCCGGGCCCCTGCGTGCAGCCGCAGCAGTGGCCGCAGGCGC
>CAYXGP010000341.1:0-7039 GCA_964464515.1 uncultured Enterobacterales bacterium | reverse complement strand
AAAGCTGCATGATCAGCGAATCAGGGAGTGCCCCCCAAATGCGAACGCGCCCCCGAGCATCTCGGCCCTCGGCGGTGTCGGAGTGACGCTGCAGTTCAAGGACCAACCCGCGGAGGTGTTCGTCGAGCCGGCGTTGGGTCTGGGCTACAACGGGTACTGTTCGAGCACCGGATCCGCGGTGCTCGGCGCGCTCTGCGCGGTCAGCATCGTGCCGGCCGCGGGCGGTCGCTGGTACTTCTGATCCCTGATCACTCGATGCTTGATCACTCGATGCACTCGATCACTCGATCCCCAGCCAGGCAAATCGCAGCACCATCAGCGCCGACAGTACCCACAGCAGCCAATGCACGCGGCGCCCGCTGATCACCGATAGCGCCAGCCACGCCTGCACTCCCAGCGTGATCCCGGTGGCGATCGAGAACGTCAGCGGGATCCCGGCGACCGTGAGGAACACCGGGATCGCGACCACCGGATCCTCCCAGTCGATGCCCTTGAGGCTGCCCAGCATGAGCGCGCCCACCAGCACGAGCGCGGGAGCGGTCGCGACCGCGGGAACCGCCGCCGCCAGCGGCCAGAAGAAGACGCTCAACAGGAACATCACGCCGACCAGCACCGCGACCAGTCCGGTCCGTCCCCCCGCCTGGATCCCCGCCGCGGACTCGATGTAGGCCGTGGTGGTGGAGGTGCCGAGACACGCGCCGATCGCCGTGGCGATCGCGTCACAGGAGAAGGCGGCCGCAGCGCGGGGCAGCTTTCCGTCTTCATCAGCGATGCCGGACGTCCGCGACAGCCCGACCAGCGTGCCCGCCGTGTCGAAGAAGTCGACGAACAGGAAGATGAACACGATGCCCAGAAGGCCCATCTCCAGCGCGGCGGGGACGTCCAGCGCCCCGGCGATGTCGACCGGCCAGGCCGGCGCGGAGATGGGGCTGCCCCCCGGGAGCCCGGAGAACGCCTCACCGGCGAACACCGGCGCTCCGATGGCGATCGCCAGGACAGAGACGACGACGACCCCGATGAGAACAGCCGACTTGACCCTGCGGGCCATCAATCCGCCGGTCAGCAGCAGCCCCACCATGGCCAGCGCCGATCCTTGAGTGGGCGGACCGAGCGTGACCAGGGTGACCGGGTGGTCTACCACCAGCCCAGCCGCCGACAGCCCGATGAACGCCAGGAACAGGCCTATCCCTGCGCTGATCGCCTGCTTCAGCGGCCCGGGCAGCGCCACCACGATCAGCTCCCTCACCCCGACGACGCTGAGCGCCAGGAACACCAGGCCCGAGATCAGCACTGCGCCGAGCGCGGTCTGCCAGGGGATCCCCTCCCCCAGCACCACCGTGTAGGCGAAGTAGGCGTTGAGGCCCATCCCCGGAGCCAGCGCGAACGGGTGCCGCGCGATCAACCCCATGAGCAGGCAGCCGATCCCGGCCGCCAGCGCGGTGGCCGTCATCAGCTGCGGTCCCAGGTCGATGCCGTCGATCTTGATCGCGGCCCCGAGGATGCTGGGGTTGACAAACAGGATGTACGCCATCGTCAGGAACGTGGTCAGCGCGGCGCGCGCCTCGCGTGCGGGGGTGCTGCCCGCGGCGCGGACCCCGAACAGGCGCTCGATCGAGGTCTCCACGGTGGCGCTCCCTGGGTTACGCGGTGGGGTCTTCGGGAGGTCGATATGTCGCTCGACGCGTCGCTGCGCAACCGCATCCAGGGAATCGTGGATTCCAGCAAGGTCGTTCTATTCATGAAGGGCGATCAAAATCAGCCCCGCTGCGGTTTCTCCGCAGGCGCCATAGGGATCCTCCAGGAGGTGGGCGTCGAATTCCGCACCGTCGACATCCTGCAGGACGCCGAGCTGCGGCAGGGCATCAAGGTCTTCTCCGACTGGCCCACCATCCCCCAGCTCTACGTCGGCGGTGAGTTCATCGGCGGCTCCGACATCATGCGCCAGATGGCGGGTAACGGTGAGCTGCATGAGGCTCTCGGCCTGCCGTACACGCCGCCGCAGCCGCCCACCTTCCACGTCAGCGAGGCCTGCGCCGCGGCGTTCCGTGAGCTGGCGGCTGGGCAGGAGGGGGTCATCCGCATCGGGCTCGGCGACGGCTGGCGGTACCGCATCGGGCTGGATCGGCCCCGTCCGGGTGACTTCCTGGTGGAGGCGGCCGGCCTCACCATCCACGTCGGCCGCTCCGAGGCGAAGAAGCTCGACGGCCTCCGCCTGGACTACGCGCCGGGCGAGGACGGCGGCTTGTCGATCGAGAACCCCAACGAGCCGCCTCGGGTGACCCAGCGCTCGCCGTCCGAGGTCTCCGCGCTGCTGCGCGACAACCCCGGGATCCGCCTCTACGACGTGCGGTCGCCGCGCGAGCGGATGCTGGCGAAGATCGAGGGCGCGGTGCTGCTCGATGAGCGCACCGTCGGTCAGATCCGCGAGCTGCCGAAGGACACCCCGCTGGTGTTCTACTGCCACCACGGCGTGCGCAGTCTGCAGGCGGCCGAGTTCTTCCGCGGCGAGGGGTTCACCAATCTGACCAACATGACGGGCGGGATCGACGCGTGGTCGCAAGAGGTGGACGCGGCGGTGCCTCGGTATTGAGCGGCGGCGCTATCTTTGTGGCGGAAACAGCCGCCCCACCGCCAGCGGAACCGCCGAGAACGGCGGGATCCCCGCGCTGTCTCCCTCTGTCCAAGCGCCCAGTCGAATCCAGCACCCGTCGCTGGCTCGGAGCGCCTCCACGACGCGCGCGACGGGATCTACCAGCCAATAGAACGGGACGCCATGACGGAGATACAAATCTGACTTCCGTGTTCGGTCGATCCGTGCAGTCGATGGGGAGAGGACCTCACAGATCCAGTCCGGTCGGGTGTCTACCGGACGCACATTCGGGAACGTCGGGACCCGCTCCCGGCGCCAGCCCACGAGGTCCGGGCTGACGATGTCGTGGTCGCCGAGTCGGACATCCGGCTCGATGACGATCCACCAGCCTCCGGGGCCGCCGACTCCGTAGTCGAACGGTCCGCCGAGGCTACCCCCGAGCGCGGCCTGGATCCGGCCGTGAGCAGGAAGGGGCCGCGGCGACAGGCGCAGCTCACCCCCGAGCACCTCGGCCCGTCGATTCCCTGGAGCCGTGAGCAGATCGCCCCAGGTCGCCAGCTTCTCCGCAGCACCCATGGCGATCCCCTACCCGTCCTTCAGGTGCCGGTCCAGCCACCGAACCATCTCCCACAGCGTGTGTCCGACTGCCTCCCGGCTGCGGTAGCCGTGCTCTTCGAGCGGCAGCTCGACCCAGCGGGCCTTCGCCCCGACGCCCTTGAGCGCCTGGAAGAAGCGCTCCGACTGCACGGGATACGTCCCTGAGTTGGTGTCGTCTGCGCCGTGCAGAATCAACAGGGGCGCGTCGATTTTTTTGGCGTGGGTGAACGGAGACATCTCCAGGTAGACCTGGGGCGCCTCGAAGAAGCTGCGCTGCTCGCCCTGGAAGCCGAACGGCGTGAGCGTGCGGTTGTAGGCGCCGCTGCGCGCGATGCCGGCCCGGAACAGCCGGGTGTGCGCCAGCAGGTTGGCCGCCGTGAACGCGCCGTAGCTGTGCCCGCCGATCGCGACACGCTCCGGATCGGTGACCCCCAGATCAACCACCGCCTGCACCGCGGCCTGCGCGCTGGAGACGATGTGGGCGACGTACTGGTCGTTGGGCTCCTCGGCGTCGACGATCGGCATCGTGGGCCCGGACAGGATCGCGTACCCGGCCAACAGGAGGTACAGCACAGAGGCGCCGCCCGGGCGCGAGAACGACTTCTCCGTCGCCAGAACCTGGCCCGCTGTGTCGGCGCTCTTGTGCTCGCGCGGGTAGACCCACAGCAGCGTCGGCAGGGGGGCGTCTCGCTCCGGGTCGAAGCCCGGCGGCAGATACAGCGTCGCCGAGAGGGTCACGCCGTCGTCGCGGGTGTAGCGGATCACCCGTTTCTGCACATTCGCGAACGGCGGCGCCCAGTCGACGGGCTGGGTCAGCGCCTGTTTCGCGTCGCCTGTCGGTAGGGTCTCGTCTCTACCTGTTGGCAGGGATCTGTGCAGCAGGAAGTGGGGCGGGACGTCCTGGGACTGACGGGCCGAGATGAACCGCCCGTCGTCGAGGAGCACGACGATGCGCTCCAGCCAGGGGTCTGCGCACTGCCACAGCCGGGTCGTCTCCGCCGTGGACAGATCGAGCCGATCGAGGAACGGGTGGACGCCCGCGGGGCTGAAGCCGGATCCCGACAGAAAGACCGCGTCCCCGTCGAGTCGCAGGACGCCGCGGCCGTAGGGCCCCAGGCGCAGGAGGGGCGTGCCCGGATCGCGATACCGGTCCTGGGTGTTGCGATCCCAGATGAGGATGGGCTCTGCGTCTGGGTTGGACGGGTCGATCCGCCACGCGCGGACCTGCCGGGTGTCGTGCCACCACTCATAGGCCAGCGCGAGGTCGTCCCGTCCCCACGCCACCCCGCCCGATCGCAGCGCGGAGCGCCACAGCGTCGTCGGCGCGTCGTCGAACGGTGCGGCCCACTGGAAGTGCGCGTCACGCCGCTCCACCTCGCGGCGCGCGTCGCCGTCGTCGAGGGCCTCCACCCAGGCCAGCGTCGCCGGCTGATCGGGTCGCCAGCCCACCCGTCGCCGCCCGCGCCGCACCGACCCGAAGGCGATCGGCACGTCGTCGGCGATGGGCTGATCCGCCACGCGGAGCACCTCGGAGCCGGAGGGGTCGAAGACCCCGATCCGCGCGGCGAAGCGCCCGGCGGGCACCGCGGTGGATAGCGGTAGCTGGAAGTGGCGCGCCAGGAACAGGCGGCCGTCAGGAGACGGCGCGACCCCGTCGAGCAGGCCGGGACCGAGCACCTCCGCGCGCTCGCCGTCGAGCCCCACGCGGATCACCGAGGACGTGAAGTAGTACACGAACAGCGCCGCGTCGTGCGGGTTCTCCAGCAGCCCGGTCCAGGTGCGGCCGGGGCGCTCCGGGCCGTGGTTCTCCTCCACGCGGGGACCGGCCGGCACGGCGGGGGGCTCGGGGGGCGGTCCGAGGTCTTCGGGGACCACCACGCACAGCAGCCCCGCGTCGGCGGGGAGCCAGACCATCGGCGATCCTGCGGCGGCGTTCAGGATGGGCCCCGTGAGTCGCCGCGCGATCGCTGTCTCCAGATCGACCACCCACAGACTGAGCCCCTCGGGGGTGGTGAGCGAGAACGCCGCGCGGGGGGCGTCGGGGCACCAGCGCCAGTGGCCGATTCGGGCGTCCTCGGGCAGGGCGACACGCCGCGGGTTCTCCCCGCCGAGCGGTCGGATGTCGATCGCGCGCCAGTGGCTCGCCCGAGCGGGGCCGCGCGTCCTGGGATCGACGCGGAACCCGGCGAGGTGCAGGAGCGGTCCGGCCCGATCCACCAGCCGCTGCATCGGCGGGCGCGTCAGCTCCACCATGAACCGTCGATCTGGCGAGAACAGCGCAGCGTGGGGACGGGGAGCGTCGAGGAGGTCGCCGATGGGCGGGGGGGGCGTCTGCCAGCCCGGGAGCTCCGGGCCGGCCAGCAGGGGCTGGGTCAAGTGCGGCTCCTGTCGATTGGCCGAGCGGTCAGCGGGAGCGGCGGGTGGTGTGCCGTCCCGACTAGTCGAGGGGGGCGCCTGCCTGGTACCACGCGTCGATCATCACCCGCTCGTCATCGGTCATCTGGGTCATGTTTCCCAGCGGCATGGTCTTGGCGATGACCGTGCGGTCGTGGATCAGCGCTGCGCGTGAGCGGATCTGATCGTCGGTGTCGAGCACGAAGCCGCTGGGCGCCACGGGGAAGGCTGCGTTTGTGGGATTGGCCGAGTGACAGGAGACGCAGCGGTCGGCGATGATCTGACGCACCTCGGAGGAGTCCACAGTCACCGTGGGCGCGCTGGAGACGGGACGGATGGCGAACGCCAGCGCGAGCATCCCGACCGCCGCGGCGGGCAGGATCCACACGTTGTGGTGTCCCTTTCCGGCCAGGTTGAACCAATGCCGCACGCCCGCGCCGAGCAGGGAGATCGCCGCCAACACCGCCCAGTTCATCCCGTTTCCGAACGTCATCGGGAAGTGATGGCTGATCATGATGAACAGCACGGGGAGCGTGAGGTAGTTGTTGTGCAGCGAGCGCAGCGCGCCGGCGCGACCCGGCGCGGGATCGGGCGACGTGCTCTTCATCGCTGCAGCGACCATCTTGCGCTGGCCGGGGATGATCACGAAGAAGACGTTGGCGGCCATGCACGTACCGATGAGCGCGCCGACGTGCAGGTAGGCCGCGCGCGGCGAGAACACGTTGGACAGGCCGTACGCCACCCCTGTGAGGAGCGCGAAGCCCACCAGCGCCAGCACCACGGGCTTCTTCACCAGCGGCGACTTGCAGAGCAGGTCGTAGACCACCCACCCGCCGGCGAGCGTCGCCACGCCGATGCCGATGCCCACGCCCGCTGGGATGTCCGCCACCGACTTGTCGATGAGGTAGGCGTCGGCGCCCCAGTAGTAGACGATGGCCAGGAGGGCTATGCCGGTGATCCAGGTGAGGTACGCCTCCCACATGAACCAGTGCAGCGTCTCGGGGATCTTCTTCGGCGCCACTGCGAACTTTTCGACGTGGTAGAACGCGCCGCCGTGCACCGACCACAGGTCTCCAGCGACCCCCTCGGGCAGGTCTTCTGACGGGCGTATGTGGTTGTTGAGCCAGTTGAAATAGAAGCTGGTTCCGATCCAGGCCGCGCCGAAGATGAAGTGCATCCACCGGACGAGGAGATTCAACCACTGAGAGATGTAGGCTTCCACGGCACCACCCTATCACCGTCGCGTCGGCGAGCAGTCCTCCCGCCGGAGTCGACCCAGCCCGCCAGGGTTCAGCCCCGCCCGCCGGGGTGAGTCCTGACGGCAAGGGACAACCCAGCCAACGCTAGCACGAGGCCCGCGGGGAGGCCCGTGCGACCGCGGCGGCTGCCGCCGCCGCCGCCCCCCCCGGAGCTGGTGGAGCTGTACACGGTGGCCTGCGCCGGCGTGGGGGGCGCGGG
>CAYXGP010000340.1:0-7076 GCA_964464515.1 uncultured Enterobacterales bacterium | reverse complement strand
CTTGTGTTGGTGACGCACGATCTGGAGGTGGCGGCGTGGGCCCCCCGGCAGATCCGCGTCGCGGAGCGCGGGGTGACCGGGTGATCGCGCTGGCGCTGCTGCTGGCCTGCGGCGTCCCCCGCAGCGCGCCGGGCGCCCCCGAGGACCCCAGCGACGCCCCCGTGAGCGCGGCGCCTGGTGGAGCGATCACGGCCGAGACCCGCTTCGTGGGGCGTCTGGAGCCGGCCGACGCGACCCGCATGTTCGCGCCGCCGAACTACTTCAAGTTGGGCGGGTGGAACTCCAGCTCATCCAACACCAAGCTGGCGGAGCTCAAGGAGGACGGCGCGGAGGTGGTGGAGGGAGAGAACGTCGCAGAGTTTGAATTCCGCGGCAAGGACGCCTTGGATTGGGTGGAGCGGCGCCTGCGCAACACAGAGGCCCGCGCGGCCCAGCGGCGGGTGCGCATGGCGCAGCACCTCGCTCGCCTCAACGAGGCCCTGGAGCGCAAGCAGATCGGGGCCGAGCGCGCCCGACTCGACACCCTGCAGGCCCGCGCGGTCTCCGAGAACGAGGCAGCGCTGTTGGCGATCGATCTGGAGCTCGCGGAATTCGAGGTGGAGGCCACGGAGCGGCTGATCGTCGCCCAGAAGCTCGACGGAGAGACCGACACCGCCTACCACATCGAGCGCATCGCCGCGGCGCAGCACCGGCGTGATCTGTACGATCGCTACGAGGCGCGCTTCGTGGTGAAGGCCCCCCACGCCGGGGTGGTGCGGCATGCCTACAATTCGCGCACCCGCCGCCGCATGCAGCAGGGCGACAACATGAACGCGGGGGTGGAGGTGCTGTCGATCGCGCGGGGGACGGCGCTGTCAGCGCGCTTCTTCGTGCCGGAGGCGGAGATCGCGCGCCTCAATGTCGGCGACACCGTGACGGTCATCTCTCCGGAGTCCGGCGATGAGCTGTCCGCGGACGTCGAGCGGATCGAGCCCTTCCCGCAAGAGATGGGCTTCCTGCGCGAGGACGAGAGCCTACCCGGCGCGCGGGAGAAGGCCCATGTGGTCGTCGCGCGGCTGGCCGACACGCCCGAGCACCTGTCCGCTGGCGGGGAGATCTCCGTCACCTGGCGTCGGCCATGAAGGTACCAGTGAGGCGTTGGGGCAACTCACCGCTGGTGGTGGCGTTCGCGCGTGGGCTGGCGCAGTTCCGCGCCAACCCGCTCCGCACGCTGCTCACGCTCCTCGGGATCGTCTTCGGGGTGGCCAGCGTGGTGGCGATGGTCTCGATCGGGCGGGGGGCGCAGCGGCAGATCCTCGCCGGAATCGAGGCGATGGGGGCCACGAGCGTACACGTCCTGTCGCGTCCTGTCGAAGACGAGGAGGTGGGGGAGGTGATCGACGGCTCGGCGGGGCTGTCCCGGGCCGATCTGCGGGCGCTGCGCGATCTGCTGCCCGATCTACGGGCGGGGGTGTACCAGGCGCGTCATGATCTGCGGGTCACCGATCTGCCGCGGCCCGCCCATGACATCGAGGTGATCACGGTGGGGCCCGGTCTGATGGCCGCCCACGGGCTGGCCCTCGCGCAGGGTCGGGGGCTGCGTGAGGTGGATCACACGCGGCGGCAGCGCGTGGCGGTGCTGGGCGCTGATCTGGCCCGAGAGGTTCACGGCGGCGCCCCCCTCGGCCAGCAGATCCGTCTCGACTACGCCTACTTCGACGTGGTGGGGGTGCTCGCGCCCACCTCCGGCGGCGGCAGCGATCTACCGATCGATCCGCAGGTCTTCGACGACGCCGTGATCATCCCGTTCTCAACGGCAGAGAGCGAGCTCGCGCCGCCGGCTGTCTACGCCGAACTGGAGATGCTCACGCTGCAGGTCGACGAGCTCTCGCAGACACTGGCGACGAAGCAACTCGTCGAGCCGGCCCTGTTGTCTCTGCACGGCGGCCATCGCGACTTCGAGGTGATCGCCCCCGAGGAGGTGCTGGCCCAGCGGCAGGGCGCGCAGGCCGTTCTCAACGCCGTGCTGATCAGTATCGCCGCCATCTCGCTGCTGGTGGGCGGCATCGGCGTGATGAACATCATGCTGGCCAACATCATGGAGCGCATCCCCGAGATCGGGCTGAAGCGGGCGGTCGGAGCGCGGCGGCGCGACATCCGCGATCAGTTCATGGTCGAGGCGGTCACGATCTGCGTGGTCGGCGGCATCATCGGCATCGCGCTGGGGCTCGTGATCTCCGGGGTTGTGTCTGTCGTGGCCGATCTACCGGTGGCGCTGGCGTGGGAGTCGATGGTCGCCGCGTTCGGGATCTCCATCCTGGTGGGGCTTGCGTCGGGGCTCATCCCCGCGCTGCGGGCGGCCAGCATCGATCCGATCGAGGCGCTTCATCACGGTTGAAGTGCCGAACGGTGGGGGACCGGGCCCCCACACCCCTTCTGCTCCCCGGAAGCGAACCGCAGACGTAGCAGTCCCATCGCGCACTCCGATTCGTCTGGAGTGCGCTGGCCGGGAGTCTCTGCTTTGTCATTGAGAGATCTCTGGGGGATCTCTGGTTCTGTCGTGGAGGCGTACGTGGACCCGAGATCGGGTGAGCCAGCCGAGGCTGGTGCAGATCGAAGGCGTCCGCGTTCGAGGTCTCCCCCAAACCGGTGGTCGAACGGACGCCGATCTCCCGCGACACGACCGCTCCCACCGGAGAGGCCGACATACTCGCGCGGGTCATTCCTGGCGCCCGAGTTGTCAGCCCTGACTATCGACAGGGCCGTCCGGGGGGGCGCCGGGTTGGCGCCACGAGGGCGCCGTCCTCCAATCCCCCCGGCCTGGAGACAGGCCCGAAAGCTCCCGTGTACGTGGTACGGCGGGTGAATTCGTGAGGGGGTTCTTTTCTGTGTTTTGAGCTGGTGGGTGTGGGGGCGCTCGATGACGCCGCGGTCTGGGGCCTGACCCCCCCGACCGACGCGATAAACAAAGACACCGTGTGGCGACTGACAAGGCCCCGAAGCACAAGCGGACGAATTTCGTCCAGATTCTCCCACGATAGAGTCACCCCCGGAGCTCCGGATGATGGGGATCCCCACTCTGCTCGACTTCTGGGCCCTACGGGGGAGGGGGGGGCCTGCGAGCGCGCTCCTGGGGCGCCTGGCGCGCCTGCCGATCGCGGCGCGCTGGCCGGCGGCGTCGCTGATCCTTGCCCAACTCCGCTGTCCCGACCCGGACGTCCGCGCGAGCGCCCTCCGCGCTCTGCATGGGCTCACCGGTCACGCGGTGTGGCAGGGGATCGTGCATGCGCTGGACGACGGCGAGTCGCGGGTGCGCGCGGCGGCGTTCGAGGCGTTGGTGGCCTCGTCACGCGAGCAGCCGCTCCGCCGGGCGCACGCTGTGCTCCATCCCCGCGCGGACATCCGACGCCGGGCGATCGCGGAGCACCCCGACACCGTCACGGTCGCGCTCCTTCTGCCTGCCCTGCTGGACCCGGAGCTCCGCGATGCGGCGCGGTCCCACATCGCGGCGCGCGCCGATCCCGCGCGGGATCTGCGTGAGCTGGCGCAGTCCGCGGCCGTGCCGCCGGAGCTGCTGGGAGATCGGCTGGACGCCGTCCTGCACCTCCACAGCCGGACCGAAGCGCTGCGGGCGATCCTGCGAGGGGTCTCGGAGCGTGAGCGACCCGCGGAGATGGCCGGCTTCGTTCGTCGAATGCTCCGCGCGCAGCCGCTGGATGCGGTGATCGAGCGGCTCCTTCCGCCCCTGTCGGGCCGCCTGTCGAGCAGCACACTGGCTGGACTGGCCGCTGCCGCGCTCCTGCCGCACATCGCCGAAGACCCATCCCCGGGCGCCCTCGCGCGCGCCCTGGGCACCCGCGAGACGATCTCCGAGCTGTTCGAGGGGAGCCTCCCCCTGGAGATCCGCCGCGCAGCAGCGGAGTCCATGATCGGCGTCTGCGAAGATCAGCCGGTCTCGTTCTCGGCTGCGGATGCCCGTGCGCTCTGTGCGGAGGGTCAGCCAGCGGTGCACGCCACCCTGCTGGGTCTGGGCGGGCCGAAGGGGGCCCACCTCGTGGTGAGCGGCTCCGTCGCTCCGGTGGTCTGCGCGCTCCTCGGGCTCGGGGTCGCCGCGGGCCCGGCGCTCTCCGTGCTCTACCGCAGCCCGCCCCACGGGCCGACGACCCGGTCGGTGCTCTCTCAGGTCGAGGGCTCAGCCTCAAGCGCCCCGATGCAGGCGCTGGGGGCGCTGCTCATCCACACGGCCGGCCGGCCTGTGATCCGACGGAAGAGTCGCGCGGGCGGAGAGACCCGAGAGCTCCCCGAGCGCAGCCTGATCAAGAGACTCAGCCTCCGTCGCCAGCGCTGGGTCGGCGCGCTCCTCTCTGCCGCAGGGCAGCGTCTCCCCCCGGAGCCCCGCTGGCGCCGCCTCGCCCCCCTGCTGGCTGGCGTCCCCACCTCTGCGGAGGAGGCCCTCGTGCTCCTCCGTCGGGTGCCCGGGCCGGCTCGCGGGAGCGTGGCTCGGCAGATGCTCCAGCGGGACGACATCGAGGCCGGCCTGGCGCGCTGCGCTGCCTCGTCCTTGATCTGGCTGCTCGATCTCGATCGCGACCAGGCGTTCCTCACTGGAGCCCAGGCGCTCTCGCTGGAGGAGCGCCTCCGGGAGCACCCCGACCCGGCGATCCAGCGCCGGCTTCATCTACTCTCCGGCACGCCCGCGCCTGAGCCTCCTCCGGATTCGGGCTCCCAGACGCTCGACCGCGCCACGGAGCGCCTCTGCTCGGCGGCGCCGCTGGAGGAGGTCGCGCGGGATCTGCGCGCGCTCTCCCCCGATCCCGCGGCGCTGGGTTCCCATCTGGCGCGGACGCTCTCCCAAAGAGACGACGTCGGACTGGGCGCGCTGATCTTCCTGTACCGCTGGCCGAAGCCCATGCTGGCCCTCCGGACGCGCGTGCCGGATCCGGGCGGCCTCCTCGCGGAGGCGCAGGGGTGGGCCTTCCCTGCGCTTCGCCAGGCAGCGTGGGGCGCGGCGGCCGCTGGGCTGAACCGCTCCCGGTGGCGCGGCAGGGGCACCATCCCGCCGCTGGACGCGGCCCTCGCGGCCGCTCGCGACGCCCTGCTCGGGGTGCCCGGACCGGGAGCGCCGGGAGCATTCCCCGCCTCGTCGTCCGATCTGGAGCGCGTCCTCAACACCGCGGCGCGCGTGCTGGTGGCGATCCACAGCATGGCTCCCGAGCGCACCCGCCCCCTGCGCGGCGATCTCCAGGCCCGCGTAGATGAGCTCCCGGAGCAGGCCGTGCGCGTGCTCCAGCCGATCCTCGGTGGCTGGACCCGTCGAACGGGTCGGAGCGCCACGGTGCGCGGGGACCCCTCCGACTGGGCACTCCTGGAGCGCGCGTGCTCTTCGGAGGACCTCTCCCGCCTGCTCGCCAGCGCTGACCTGGCGCTGGTGGAGGCGGCGTGCGTGCGCGCGCTGGAGCTGGGAGAGCGGGGAGCCGCGGCGCTCCTGTCGGCGCTGTTCGACGAGACCGCACGACATCGACTGGCGGTCGCCGAGACGCTGTCTGCGTGGCCGCCTGTGGTGCGCCAGCGCGCAGCGACGCTCCGCAGGCGCGCCGAGACCGCTCCTACACCTCGCCTCTTCCTCGCCCTGGGCGCCCTCGCCGCGGGAGAGGAGGAGGGCGCGGACGATCTCCACGCCGTCGTCGGCCATCCAGCGCTCATGGGCCTGTTCAATGCGCGCCTGGTGGCGCGGCTGACTGAGCTGACGCCGACGCCGGTCGTGACGGCCCGCCTCTGCGCCCCCAACGCCTCCACGAGTGCGCTGCGGAGCTTCTGCACCGAGGCGCTGTGCGGGGATCTCGCCGCGGGTTCCATCCCCGCCCTGCGCGCGCTCCTGTCGCATGCGCCGGACCTCGACCCGCTGTGTCTGCAGGCCGCCCGCGCCCTCCTGCACCTGGGCGACGAGACCGCCACGCCCGTCGCCGCCGCGGCGGCCCTGCGAATCCGCCAGCGTCGCCGAAGCAGCGCGGACTGCTGGTCGGACGGGCTCCCCGATGGTGCGGTGCCTGTGGTGGTCGAGGGGCTCCTGGCTCTGGATCCGGCGACGCCGGTGGCGCTGGTCCGCGAGGGGCTCACGCGTTGGTCCGAGCGCCTCGCTGGCGAGGACGCGGCGGCGCTGCGGGAGCGGGTCTCCCTCTCCATCTTGAGGGCCACGACCTCCGGCGACCTCCGGCGCGGGGCGCTCGAGCTCCTCGACGCCCCGAGGGCGCGGCGTCCGATCGTGCGACGTCTGGCGGAGGTCACGCGCTGGGCGCGTCAGCAGTCGCTCCGCCTGCTCGGTCGTGCGCTGAACCTCGAGCTGATAGCGGGCGAGGCGCTGGGCTACACCCGCCTCGACGTGCCCCGGATCCACGTCAATCCCGCGCCGCTGCTGACCGGCCACCCCGACGGCGCGGCGATCGTCCGCGGGCTGGTGATCCACGAGCTGGGACACCATCGCTACAACAACGACGAGGATGGCCGCGCGGCGCACCAGGCGGCCCGGGAGGAGGGGCTTTCTTCGCTGCTGAATCTCGTGCAGGACGAGCACCTGGAGAGGAACCTGCGCGCCCTCGACCCGGCCTGGGGGGACGATCTCAAGAAGCTGGCGGCCTGGGCGTTCCTGCGGGCGCAGCGCGAGGTGGGGGTGCTCTCGCTCGTACGGATGGGCGTGGGCCCGACCCTGCAGACCACCGCGGCGCGCGCGCAGGAGTCGGTGGGGGTTCGCCAGGGGGTGGTGCTGGCGGCGCTCGCGCAGGCGGGCAACCCCTTCGCCCGCTTCATGCGCGCGCTGCGGCTGGGGTGGGGCAACCGCGACGGAGATCCGATCGTGGCAGCGGGCCTGGCGCTGTTCGGGCGGCGGTTCAAGAAGGCGGGGAACCTCGAATTGCTGGAGATAGCCCGCGCGCTCAACGCGCTGTTCTTCGCCGGCGATCCGCGAGCGGGGGCGCTGCTCGGAGGGGGCGGGGCTGCGCACGGCAGAGGGTCGGGGGGAGCCGCCCCGCGGAGGGGGCGGGGGCGCCCCCCCCCCGGGGGGGGCCCCCCCCGGGGGCGGGCCGGCGGGCCCCCGCCCCCCC
>CAYXGP010000339.1:0-7093 GCA_964464515.1 uncultured Enterobacterales bacterium | reverse complement strand
AAGGGCGATGGGCCAGGTAGGGGGAGCATCCGCTACCTTTTTACGATCCCAACAACCTTGTGGCGGTCCCGGTCGGGATCATCCTGGTGCCCTTTGTCCACTCCTTCGACCCCAGCCTGGTGTCGAGAGCGGTCCTGGCCACCGGCTGTGTGACCGGCATCATGATGATGGCGAGCATGGCCTGGCCCGGGGTCTTCCTCAAGATGGGACGCGCCCTCTTCTTCTCTCTGATCACGGTCATCGTCGTGGAGATGGGGATGTGGTTCATGGGCGTCGGCGGTTCATCGATCATCGACTGGATAGTCGTGCTCATCTTCTCTGGCTACATCGGCTACGACTGGGCACGGGCCAACGCCATCCCCAAGACACTCGACAATGCCGTCGACTGTGCAGCGGCGCTGTACCTCGACATCATCAACCTGTTCGTTCGACTCCTGCGGCTCTTCGGGCGCCGTTGAGGGCGTGGTCTTGCTGCTTCAGTCCCGGCGCAGTCAACCCGTTCAGCCTCTCAGGTATCGGCGATGAGGATGTGATCTCCCTCGGGCGGCGCCTTTGCCACCACACGACCCCCGGGCGCGATGATCGCAGACTCACCGCTGAAGACCACGTCGCCCTCCGGCCCATAGGTGTTCGCGGCGATGAACCACCCCGACCACCCGAACAGGCGCTCGCGCCAGTAGGGGTGCACCGGCTCCCCCTCCGCGATCCAATTGGTGCAGAACGCCACGACCGCGGGAGCTTCCAGCAGCAGGAAACGAACGAACGCGGGGTCGTTGATGTCCATGCAGATAGCTGGCGCCATGGGTCCCAGCGGCGTGGGGCAGAGCAGGCGCCGCCTCCCCGCAGACGCCCAGCGCCGGTCGGCCTCGAACAGCAACACCTTGCGGTAGCAGGTAGCCAGCGCACCCTCGGGCGTGATGACGATGGCGGAGTTGTACAGGCGGGTGATCCGCCGGCCCTTCGCTTCCGGGTCCAGCGCCTCCGGGTAGGTGAACCGCTCCGGAAGCCCACACACGATGGTCGCCGCGTGTCTGCGAGCGACATCGGAGAGGCCCCGAAACGTCGGGCCGCGCGCGGGCTCAGCGTGGGGCAGCAGCTCTCGCGGGGACTGCCACAGATAGCCGGTGGTCGCCATCTCCGGGAACACGATCAGCTCCGCCCCCGCAGAGCCGGCCTCATCAGCCAGCGCCAGCATCGCGTCGCGGGCGATCCCCGGGCGCCCGTGCGGGGGCTTGTACTGAATCGCTGCGAGCCTCATCGGCACGAGACTATCACCAGCGGTACGCGATAGAGGGGGCCGATGACGCGGACACCCGGGAAATGAAGCGCCTGCGCCTGCTGCTGATCGGCCTCACAGCGCTGCTGCTGCTGCTGGCCCTCGCCGCCGTTCTGCCGATGCGGCGCGTCAGCGGCGACGAGATGGCGTGGTCCCTGCGCGACGGTGAGCTGGTCTGGATCGTCCCGATGCGCATCCGGCGGGGAGACGTCGTCCTCGTGCAGGACCCGCTGGACCCCGAGCGACGGGTGCTGCGGCGCGCCATCGGCTCGCCCGGTCAGAAGATCCGCGTCGAGGAGGGCTCGGTGCGGGTGAATGGCAAGCGCATCCGCCAACAGGACATGGGGCGCGAGGGGGAGTTCCGCATCCTCAAGGAGATCATCTGGAGCTCTCCGCCAGCCCGCCCCAACCCTCACTTCATCCTTCAGCTCCTGCGGCCGGTCAAGTGGTCGCTGGACGGCAAGGTCATCGTGCCGGAGGGTCACTGGTACCTCCTGGCGGACGATCGCCATCGCGCGGTGGATTCCCGCTGGTGGGGTCCGGTTCCGGAGTCGGAGATCGTCGGCGTTGTGCGGGCGCGCTGGGGCGAGGCCGATGAGTGGCGTCCGGCCTTCCAGATCCTCCTGCCTGAGGAGTAGCTGCGTGAGGAGTAGAGGGCGGGGGCAGATCCGCCTCGGTCGTCACCCGCACGTCCAGCAGACGGCGGGAGATCCGCGCGCGGCGCAGGGAGATCTCCGGTTCAGGGAGCGGCAGCAGAAAAGGCGTACCGGGTAGCGCGTCGATCGCGCGGGTCATCGAGAGCTCCGCGCACTCAGGGGTCACCCGCAGCACCACCGCCGCCGCCGACCTGCCGGCCCCCCTCACCGCCCATCGGCGCCCACAGTTGTCCCAGGCCTCCAGCAGCGTGACGCCGTCCGCCAGCAGCCCGTGCAGCTCACCGGCCTTCAGCCCGAGGGCGTAGAACCCGGCAGCGAGGGTCTCGACGTGCGCCGGGGTGAACCGCTCCTTGCGGCTCCTGCCTGGCCGCGGGCGGGTGTCGCGCTTCCGCTTCAGCGGCAGGAGGACGCCGTCGAGTCGACCCATCTCCGCGGGCCAGTCGCGGGGCCTCCGCAGCCGCACGCCGTCGGGCAGTGATATCTCCGGGCCGGACAGCGCAATCTCCTGGTCGGACAGCGCAATCTCCCCGCCGACGTCCGTGGGCTCCAGACCCAGAAGAGGCGCAAGGATGAGCGGGCCAAGGCGCTCCTGCGCGGAGACCTCCCGCGCACCCAGCTCCCGAGCCAGGGCGCCCACGCCCAAGAAGGCGTCCCGCGAAACCAGATCGCTCGCCGATACCGCTCCTCCGGCCAGACCGGCGTCGCGGACCGTCAGGCGTGCCAGCGGGCTCAGCGCCAGGATCGCCGCCGCGACCGCCACCCACCATCGACCAGAGACGAGCCGGGGATCGGTGAGCGCCGCGCCCGTCGCCACCGCCAGCCCGAGCCCGCCCGCCAGGACCTGCACGGCGTTCGCGTGGGGGTACGACGCCATCACCCCGAACGCCAGCGTCACCACCAGCAGGCCGATTCGATGTGAGCCCGAACGCAGCGCGGCCGCAGCGCAGGCGAAGATGAGCGCGACGCCTCCCGGGGCGTCCGGGAGCGCCAGGAAGATCGCGCCCAGCACGCCGCCGAGCACCAACGGCGCCCGCCGCGACAGCGCCAGCCCCAGCATCATCCCGACGGCGAGCGCGGGGATCCCCACCCCGGAGAGCGCCTGCTCCTCCAGCGGCCAGCGGTCGATCAGCGCACCGCCCTGCGCGGCGAAGACCGCCAGCATCTCGGCCGGGGCGGTGCGGGTGACGTTCAGCGGGTGCCACGTCATCGCCAGGCCCAGCGCGCCGAGGACCACCGGGAGCCCCAGCGCCCAGCGCGCGCGGCCGCGGGGCGCGCCGAGCCAGAGGACCGCGCAGACGCCTGGGTAGATCACCCAGCCGGGCTCCTTGAACAGCCCCGCGCAGGCGAGGAGCGGCGCGGCCAGCCACAGCGCGCGGCCCGAGCGCAGGGCCGCGACGAGACCCCACAGCCCGCAGGCGATCTCCCCGGCGCTGCACATCCATGCGGTCCACCAGGGGATCTCCCCGAAGCCCGGCAGCGCAACGGCCAGCGCGCCCGCCAGCAGGCCGGCGGTCCAGCGACCGGTGATCTGCCAGGCCAGCGCGACCCCTCCCGCGAGGGCCAGCGCGCAGAGCGCCATGTGAACCATCTGCGGTCCGGCGAAGGCGCCGTCGCTCAGCGTCGCCCCCGCCCACACGGCGAGGTTCGTCAGCGGCCGGATGTGGTCGTGGACGCTGTGCAGCTCCGTGAGCGCGCGCCAGGGAGCGTCTCGGTACTCCAGGGCCCATCGCAGGTTGCGGATGTCGTCTTCGTGGTGCCAGCCCGCGGCGCTGGGCAGGAGGCGCGCGGCGGCCGCCACCGAGAGCGCCGCCGCCGCGACGACGGGGAGCAGGCGAGAGGGGTTCAGGGACGCAGCCGAGCCTGTATCCGCGCGTCGGTGACGCTCTCCATCGCTGCGGCGGATTCTCGGGGAAACAAGACGGACGCGTGACGCGCCGCGGTCCACCGCACCTCAAGCGCGCGGTCCGAGCGAGCGATGTCGATGAAGAACGACGCGGGCGGCGGGGGGCTCAGCCGCGCCGCGGCCTCCAGCGCGGCGATCTGCAGATCGTCCTGCGGGGTCGCGCCCAGCGCGCGGCGATCGGGGCCCAGGTAGAAGACCGCGGGGATCTCCCCCTCCCCGTCGGGTCGGTCGCTGCCCCACATGTCGCGGGCCTTCCGCAGGGTCATGTCGAAGATCCGCCCGCCAGAAGGCACGACCGGGCCGGTCTGCTCGAGAGCCGCCGCGAGCTGAGCGGTCCAGCCATCGAGCGAGGGCGCCTCGCCGACCTCGGTGATGAGCGCCGCAGCCGCCGCGGCGCGGACGTGCGGCGTAGCCTGGGGCGGGAGCGCGGCCAGCAGGTGACCGGTCACCCGCTCGGCGCGAAAGAACGCGTTGTTCACCCACTGCGCCCACAAGCGATCGGCGTACAGCCCGGCCAGCTCCTGCCCGACGACCTCCGCGATCCCGTCGATTCCGCGGGCGACGCGCTCGGTGGTCTCTGCGGTGGGCCGATCCGCCGGCGACACGGCCGGGAGAGAGAGCGCCAGGGTGTGGTCCATGCATGCAGGAACGAACGGACCTGTCTGTGCGCATAGACGCATGACATCGGCGAACGCACGCCAGCGCTCTCTGCGCGCAAGGGCCTCGGCCGATCCAAACCAACACTCCGCAGAGGCCACCGGGAGGTCTGGGAACCCCGCGGTGCATGCGACGGCCACCTGCTGGAGGTTCCTCTCCCGGGCGTAAACAAACGCACGCTCCTCTACGCAGGTGGTCCCAGCGACACAATCACCGAGGACATGGGCGATCTGTTGGGCGTCGGGCTCCGTCCACTGCAGCGGCGAGACCTTCGGCGGCGGGAGGTGCCCGCTGGACGGCCCCGGCGCCGCGCGGGCGCCTCCGAAGACCTTCCGGATCGCCGCAGGCGTCTTGAGGTGTGGGCGCATCGCCATGCGCGCGCAGCGCTCCGCGGCGGGTGTGTCCGCATCCAGCGCGGCGCAGAGAGCGCTCAGGCGAGTCGGCGACGCGTCGGCGAGGTGACGCACCAACGCGAGCTGCGCGACGGGCTCCAGCGCGCCGATGTCGCGAGCGGCGGCGGCAGGATCGGCGTCGATCGCGGACGCGACGAGCGCCTTTCGGCAGTCGAGATCTGCGCATCTCTCCCACGACGGCTCGGCGCAAGCCGCCAGGGTGAGGAGAAAAACAAGCGATCTCACGGCGCGTGCTCCACGATCCATGCGGCGACCTCTTCGGCGTGCACGTCATAGCCCGCCGCGTTGGGGTGGATGTCGAGGTACCCCCGGTCGAGGTGCGCGTCTCCGTGGTACAGAAGCTCCGGGCCGGCCACTCCCCGGCGGAGGTACGCGGCCTCGACGTCGACCACGTCCAGCCCGTTCTCAGCGGCGGCCATCCGAATCGTCTCGTTCAGGATCGGGAAGCGATACCAGCTCTCTCCGCGATGGGTGTCCATGGAGGGCGGCAGGCCGTAGGTGAGCACCAGCAGGTTGAAGCCGAAGGTCTCCGAGAGATCAGCCATGCGCGCCATGTTGGCCCGCGCGGAGGCCAGCGCGTTCTCCTGCCACTCCCTGTGGTCGGCGGGCTTCACCCGCTGCTGCTCGGCTTCGGGATCCCAGTCGCGCAGGTATCCGTCTGCCTCCACGCGCGCGCGCGCCATGATCTGCGACAACAGACGATAGGAGGCCAGGTGACGCAGCAGCGGTCGCATCGCGCGCAGCGACGCGGGCGCGTGACGGTCCTCCAGCGTCACCCGATTCATCGGCGTGTTGGAGCCAGCGAGGTAGACCACGACGTCTGCGGATCCCTTCGCGAGCCAGGCGGTCAGCGCCCGCGCTGCGCGGATCGGAGAGGCCCCGGGGTTGCCCAGGTTGATCACGTCCGCGTCGATGTTCGGCCGCAGCATCTGCTCGAGGCGCGACGGGTACGCCTCCTCCGGCTCCACTCCCCAGCCGAAGGTCCAGGAGTCGCCGACACAGACCACCGTGAGGGCGGCGTCGGTCTCGGCCTGCGCGCGCGCGGGGAGGCGAGCCAGCCGAAAGCCCGCGGTCGGGTCGCGGGAGCGGCGGATATGCGCGGCCATGAGCGCGCTGCCCAGCTCCACGGTCCCCAGAACGAGCACCAGCGGGATCGCGGCGTAGAGCATGCGTCTCCACAGTGGCGTGGCCGATGGAATCGATCAGCTCCAGCGGTCACGGGACGCCGCCAGACCCACACAGAGACAGGCGACTGGGAGACAGGCGACTGGGAGACAGGCGAATGCTGCGCGCATGGGGTCCTCGGGTGACGCCCCGTTAACCAGGCATCGGACAGATCGAGATCGCGCAGATCAGCGGGCACACCGCCGGGCGCTCCGGCTGCTCTGCAGACGCACCCCGACCGTCTGCGCGCACTCCCGCGCCGCCTGTCCGAAGGCAGCCCGAATCTCGGCGTCGCTCATGGCCTCCAGCTCTCTTCGATTGTCCACCACCTCGGCGTAGGCCTCCAGATCGGTGCGCGCGTCCAGCTCCGCAGGCGCGCCGACCTCGGCGTGACACGTCGCGGACCGACGACAGCGCCGGTCCCCCTCGACGTCGTAGACCTCCGCGATGACGATCGCCTCGAACCACCCGCGCGTGCCAGGCTCCGGAACGTGCAGACTCAACGAGTCGAGCTCCAGGCGAAGGAGGGGGGCGGCAGGGTCTCGGGTGATTGCCGCGTCGCCCACGAACGCCTCGCGCAGCCCCCCAAGCAGCTCCTGCTCGATGAGCTCCAGATCGGCGGCCCCCTCCAGGCGCTGCTCCATCGCTCCGGCGCGGACCGCCCGAACGATGTTGATGATGCCATTCGTGAGGTCCACACCCAGCTCTCCTGTGCTGGAGGGGAGCGACGCCACCTCTACCTGCGGCTGCGTCTCAGCGACCACCTCTACCCGCAGCGCGCCGAGGGGGGTGGTCACCACGTGTGGGCGGCAAGCCAGCAGGCAGAGCAGGAGAGAGAACCGCATCCGGACTCCGGGGATCATGAGCCGCCCTGGCATCGAGCACCGATGATGGTTGAAGATGTTCTACCCCTGACCGCTGCCGACTGTTCCTGCCCCACCGCTCGGTCGTCGAGGCGACGACCAGCTAGTGGCCCTCGGCGGAGATATTGACGGGGTCATCATCTCCGCCTGCTGCGCGCTGC
>CAYXGP010000338.1:0-7098 GCA_964464515.1 uncultured Enterobacterales bacterium | reverse complement strand
GTGTAGGTAGCGCGCAGAGGAGACGCGAACGGCTGGGTGTCAGAGGGTGCTTACCGCCAGATCGGGGCTTGAGAGCCGGAACGAGTCTTGCAGCTGAACGCACGGTGACCCCACTCTGCCGAGAGGCCCATGCAAACTCCTCCCCCACGAGCCCGAGCGTGGCTGTTCGGTCTGGGCTCCCTGGCGCTGGCCGGCGCGATGCACGTGGTGCTCGAGGGGTACCAGCGAGAGCTCTCCCAGGCCCTTGGCCCCCAGGATCAGATCGAGGTGGTCACGGCAGAGAGGGATCTGCCCATGGGCACCCCGCTGACGAGCGACGTGCTCAGCACCCGGGTCGTGCCGCGCGGACTGGTCAACGACGAGCGGGTCTACACATCACCGAGGGAGCTGATCGGAGAGATCCCTCGCGCGCAGATCCTCACCGGCGAGATCGTCCGCAGGGAGCGACTGGTCGTCGGGCACGGCGGCGACGGGCTGGACGAGCTGATCGAGCCGGGCAACCGCGCGCTCACGGTGGAGGCCAAGCGAGACGCGGTGGTCGCCGGGCTGCTTGAGCCGGGCAATTGGATCGACGTCATCGTCACGATCCGCCCGGACTCCAACGAGCTGAACGCCAACTGGGTCACCGAGACCATCCTGCAGGGCGTCCAGGTGCTCGCAGTGGGGACCACCCTGCTCGGTGAGGTCGAGTCTCAGGAGGACGACTGGAAGCGTCAGGTCGAGCTGGTGACCCTGGAGGTGACCCCCGAGGAGGCCGAGAAGCTCGCCCTGGCGTCTGCCCGGGGCGACCTGCACCTGTCCCTGCGCTCCGAGGCCGATCTGGAGCTGGACGACAACCGCGGTCCCCTGGTCACCAACGCGCTCGTCGGCCTCACCCGGAAGGGCTCGCGGCCGAGGCGACGGCCGGCCCGACGCGCGAAACCGGAGACCGCGGAGGTGATCGGAGGCTCCTCGACCAGGATCGAAGAGTTCGACTCCCAGGGAAAGAAGCTCCGCGGGAAGGAACGCTGATGGAAGTCGGACGCCTGATCACGATGTTGGGGGGCAAGGCGGGCTGCGGCACGACCACCATCACCGCCAACCTCGCCACGCTCATCGCCGGGACCCACAAGACCGGACTGCTCGATCTCGACTTTGCCATGGGGGACGTGGCGGGTGTACTGGACATCTGGCCCGAGCGCGCGATGCCGGAGCTGTTCGCCGACGACCGGGGGCTGACGCAGGAGTCGCTGTGGGACACGATGGCCCTGCATGCCTCCGGCCTGCGGGTGCTCACCCAGCCGACCAACCTGGAGGATCTGCTGCAGCTCCGGGCGGCCGAAGCCCAGGAGCTCCTGGCGGTCGCGCGGGCGATGTTCGAGGTGGTGCTCGCCGACTGCGGACCGCGGGTCGATGAGGTGATGTTGGCGGCGGCCGCCGAGGCCGACCGGCTGGTGGTGCTCACCGCGCCAGAGGTGCCCGCCCTCCGCGACACGCGCCGGATCCTCGATCTGCTCCGGCGCATCGAGATCGATCCGGAGCGGCTGATGCTGGTGGTGAACCACTGGGGCCGGAGGGGGCTGACCACAGAGGACATCGAAGCCCAGCTGGGCGTCCCGGTCAGCGCCACCATCGTCCACGACGAGCGCCGCTGTCGCTCGGCGGACTTCCACGGCCTGCTGCTGCCGGAGATCGCCAACCGCGCCCCGATCACGCGAGATCTGGCGCGCCTGCGTGCCCTGCTCCTCGACGAGCCTGCGCCGCGCCCCGCCTGGCTTCAGGCCCTCGTCGGCCGTCGCGCCGCAGAGACCGGAGAGAGCGCGTGAGCACCCGACTGATCGATCGCATCAAAAAAGCGAAGGGCGCCCCGGCCCCGGCCCGCGCAACCCACTCACCCGAGCTGTGGCAATACAAGCGGGAGCTCCACGCGCGCCTCATCGAGACGCTGGATCTCTCGGCCATCCAGAATCGCTCCCGCGAAGAGCTGGAGCCCGAGCTGCGGGTGACGCTGCTGGCGCTGATGGAGGGCCGCGAGCTGCCCCTGGGACCGAAGGAGCGCGAGCATCTCGCGCTGGAGATCCTCGACGAGCTGCTGGGGCTGGGCCCGCTCGAGCCGCTGCTTCGTCTGCCCAACGTCTCCGACATCCTCATCAACGGACCGGACCTGATCTTCGTCGAGCGCGGCGGCACCCTGGAGGAGGCCGACGCCCGCTTCCATGACGACGAACACCTGATGCGCATCATCAACCGGATCGTCAGCCAGGTGGGCCGCCGGGTCGATGAGTCCAACCCGATGGTCGACGCTCGACTCCGGGACGGCAGCCGGTTCAACGCCATCATCCCGCCCCTGGCGCTCGACGGCGCGATGGTCTCCATCCGTCGCTTCGGCCGCGACCCGATCACGCGCTCGGACCTGATCCGCTTCGGCAGCGTGCCCGAGGAGCTCATGAAGGTGCTGGAGGCCTGCGTGGCGGCCCGCCTCAACGTGCTCGTCAGCGGCGGCACGGGGACCGGGAAGACCACCCTGCTCAACGTGCTGTCGTCCTTCATCGGCCCCAGGGAGCGCGTCATCACCATCGAGGACGCCGCGGAGCTGCAGCTCCAGCAGCGCCACGTGGTCCGTCTGGAGACCCGCCCGGCGAACATCGAGGGCCAGGGTGAGGTGACCTGCCGGGATCTCGTCCGCAACGCCCTGCGCATGCGCCCCGATCGCATCATCGTCGGAGAGATCCGCGGCGACGAGGCCGTCGACATGCTGCAGGCCATGAACACCGGCCACGAGGGCTCGATCTGCACCATCCACGCCAACAGCCCCCGCCACGCGCTGCGCCGCCTGGAGACCATGGTGGGATTGGGCCTGGGCAACATCTCCGACCGCGCGATCCGCGAGATGATCGGCGACGCCCTGGACGTGATCATCCAGATCTCCCGCCTCCAGGACGGCTCCCGCCGCGTCTCGTCGATCACCGAGGTCACCGGGATGGAGGGTATCGTCATCTCCACGCAGGAGCTGTTCACCTTCCGCCAGCGCACCATCGAGCCCGACGGCCGCGTGCGCGGGACCTTCAGCGGCGGCGGGCTCCGTCCGCACTTCGCCGCGAAGCTGGTGGCCTACGGGATCAAGCTGTCGCCAGAGATCTACCGCTTCCGAATGGACGTGTGAGCGGAGCGATGAGAGAACTCCTGCCGCTCCTGGTCTCCACCGTGACCTTCACTGGCCTCCTGCTGTCCGGCACGATGTTCTACTGGGGGATCCGGGCCCGCCAGGAGGACACCCGCCGCACCCTGGAGCTCCGGATGAGCGGGCCCCGCGAGGACGCCCTGCTCCAGCGTCGAAGCGCCGGCGAGAACTCCGCGGGTCTGCTCGGGGCGCTGGACACCCTGCTGCTCCGGGCGGGCGCCACGGCGACTACCCGCGGGCTCGTCCTGGGCTGCCTGCTCCTCTCCGTCGTGGGGCTGCTGGTCCTGCTGTGGCTGCTGCGTAGTCCGCTCGCGGTGCTCGGTCTGCTGATCGGCGGGGTGCCGCTGATGGTGCTCCGCGAGCGCGCCCGCTCTCGCGCCCGCGCGCTGACGCTCCAGCTCCCCGACGCACTGGATCTGGTCAACCGCACCCTCCGAGCCGGCCACGCGCTCTCGGACTCCCTGCGGATCACCGCCGTGGAACTCCCCGCGCCCATCGGAGAGGAGCTCGGGCAGGTCGCCGAGGAGACCCGACTGGGACGATCGATGCGCCAGAGCCTGCGCGATCTGACCCAGCGGTACCCCTCCAGCTTCGATCTGCGCCTGCTGGCCAGCGCCATCCTCCTGCACCAGGACACGGGCGGTCACCTGGTGGAGATGCTCGAGCACCTGGCGGAGACCATCCGGTCGCGCACCCTGTTCGAGGACAAGGTGGAGGCCCTCACCGCCGAGGTGCGGTTCTCCGCCGCGGTGCTCGCGGGTCTGCCGCTGGTGCTCGGGGTGCTCATCTACGTCATCCAGCCCGGGTACTTCGAGCCGATGCTGACCACCGAGCTCGGGCGCTACCTGAGCCTCGCGGGGATCGGCATGCTGGTCTCGGGAGCCTTGATCATGCGCCAGCTCTCCGCCGTGGAGGTGTGATGGCGCCGCCTGGTCTCGTGGAGTTCATCCTGGTCCTGGGGGCGAGCCTGTCGGTGATCGGCCTGAGCTACGCGGTGTGGCGCCAGCGTCTGCAGGCGGATCCCGGTGCCGCGGCGCCGCGCAGCGTGGTCCGTGACAGCCCGGAGATCATCGCCAGCCGAGGCCGCGTGCTGGGCCTCCTGGGGCAGCCGGCGACCCCCAGGACCCACCAGGAACGAGACGCGCTCCGGCGCCACCTCTTGCAGGCCGGCTGGCGGCACCCCGCCGCGCAGCGCGGGTACCTCGCCGCCCGCGTCCTCCTGGCGCTCACCCTCCCCTGGCCGCTCAACTCCCTGATCCAGCCGGAGTCGGGACCGACCGCTCTGATGGTGATCCTGCTGGGGGTCGCGCTGGGGTACTACCTGCCCTGGGGGGTCCTCCGAGCCTCGCGTCGAAGCCGCCAGGCGCAGCTCCTCGGCGCCTTCCCGAACGCGCTGGACATGCTCGTGAGCTGCCTCGAGGCCGGGCTGGGGCTGGACGCCGCCCTCAAGGAGGTCGCGCGGGCCATGGCCGACTCCTCGCCGGAGCTTGCCCAGGAGCTTGAGGTGCTGATCTCGGAGAGCCTGCTGGGGCTCCCCCGCGCGGAGGTCTTCCACCGCCTCAGCGAGCGCACAGGGCTGGAGGAGATCGCATCGCTGGTCAACGTGCTGTCGCACGCCGAGCGCTACGGTGTCGCCATCTCGGCCTCGATCCGCACCCACGCGCAGCTCGTGCGTCGCCGCAGGATGCTCCGCGCCGAGAAGCGCGCCGCCCGCGCCGTCCCCAAGCTGACCGTGGCGATGATCCTGTTCATCCTTCCCACGCTGTTCATCGTGGTGCTCGGCCCCACGATGATCAACATCATCCTCTACCTCCAGCCGGTGCTCGAGCGCGTGGGAGAAGGACAGTGAGGGCGCGACGGGGAGGGGTCGCGCTGGCGGTCGCCCTGAGCCTGCTGGTGATCTTCGGCCTGCTCTCTCTCGTGCTCGACATCGGCTACGCGCGGCTGGTCCACACCCAGCTCCAGGCCGCCACCGACGCCGCCGCGCTGGCGGGGAGCGCGCGGCTCGACGGCTCCGCGGAGGGGATCGCCGAGGCTCGCCGGACCGCTGTAGCCGTCGCGGCCCTGAACGACGCCCACGGCGACACCATCATCCTCGACCCCAATCCCACCAACGGCCCGGGGGGCGCGGTGGTGCTGGGGGTGTGGGACGGCGCCAGCCTGACCGCCTCCACCGATCCCGACGTCGTCAACGCCGTCCGCGTCCGCGCCATGCGCGACGGTCTGGTCCCGCTGTTCTCTCGGCTGCTGGACGGGGCGAACGGCCTTGGCGCCGCGGCGATCGCCACCGCGGTGCGCGGCGAGGCCCTCGGGGCGGGCGAGGTCCCCTACTACCTGCCGTTCGGGATCCCCCAGTGCATGCTGGACTCCGAAGAAGGCGTGGAGTCCATCACCTTCGTGCTCAATCCAGCGGGCGTAGACAACACCGGCTGGGCGCTGGTGGGAGGGTCACCCAACACACGCACGCTCCAGGATCTGCTGCTGCTGGCGACGGTCTGCATGCAGCAGTGGTACGACACCGGCGAGATCTCCGCGGAGTGCGCGACGGCGTGGACCGGCGAGACGGTCGGCCTGAGCGACGGAGAGATGACCGCCGCGCTGCAGACCATCGCCGAGCTGATCGCCTCCCACGGCATCCCCTGGAGCGACGACATCTGGGGACCGCTCCCCGAGCAGGACGCTTGGAGCGATGTCCCAGCGGGCGCCTACGGCAACATGCTGGCCGGCCCGTTTCCGGTGTTCGACGGCGGCGACGGCTACTGCCACGGCGAGGAGCGCTGGGTCGGAGACGCTGCCCTCACCGGCTACGTGTGGGGCGCCATCTACGACGTGCGCTGGCGCGGCCCTGCGGCGCGAAAGAACATCTGGGCCCGCCTCGATCTCACCTCGCTCACGCCGATCGGTGACTGGTGGGGCGGCGGCTCATGGGGCATAACCACCACCGGCCCGCCCAGGTTGGTAGAATGAAGGCGCGCCGCCGCGGCGCTGCGGCGATCGAGTTCGCGCTGGTGGTCCCGGTGCTGCTCCTGCTGCTGGCCGGGGTCATCGAGTGGGGCTGGTACCTCAGCCGCGAGGTCGCCGTGATCCAGGCGGTCCGCGAGGGCGCCCTCACCGGCACGCTGACGCGCGAGGAGGATGATCCGGTCACCGCCGGCACGGCCCGGCTCCGCGACGTGCTCGCCACCACCGGGTTCGACGCCGCGGGGGCGTCCTGCTCTGGAGCGCTCACCGACACCTCGATCGGCCGCACCATCACGCTGCAGACTTCGCTGCGCTACGTCGGGCTCATCCCGTTCATCCCCACGCCGACCACCCTCGGCGCCGCGCTGACCATGCGCCTGGTGGACCAGTGACCCGTCGCGCACGTCGCGGCGAGGCGGCGATCGAGTTCGCGCTCGTCGCGCCGCTGTTGCTGCTTCTCTTGCTTGGCGTCATCGACTGGAGCTGGTGGATGTTCCACCGAATGACGTTCACGGTCGCCAGCCATCGCGGGGTCCGGATCGCCGCGTCCGTGCCGCCGCAAGACGACCCGGTCACCGTCGCCGGCGTCGAGTGCGCCGCATGGATCGCGCGGTTCGGCGCTGATCCCAGCACAACCACGATCGCGGTCACGGTGAGCGGCACCGACGAGAACGGAACAGTCGCCGTTCGGCTCAGCCAGCCGTTCGATCCATTGGTCGGCCTGCTGCCCATCCCGGAGGTGCTTCGCGCAGGAGCTACCGGGCCCTACTATGGGGGGGTGTATGCCGAGGAGTGATTCGGCGTGGGGGGGGGCGTCGGTGGCGTGCAGAGGAGGAACGAGGTCTCGTTGACTCTACGTGATGCCGGGTGTTGTTGAGTGTTCGGGATGAGAGGCGCGTTGTAGTCAGGCCGCTCCAGGGAGAGAAGTCTCCCATGATCGGCCTGAGGGCGGCCCCGCGTGAGGCTCGGCCTGCGAG
>CAYXGP010000337.1:0-7138 GCA_964464515.1 uncultured Enterobacterales bacterium | reverse complement strand
GGACCGGGCCCGAGGGCAAGCGAGGGGTTGTCAATCTGAACGTTCACCGCTGTGAAGCGCTCAGATCGTAACAGCCCTGATAGACACGACGTCTTCGACAATGAACATCGGACTCTCACCCACCCACTCCCCGCCGATGAGCGATTGTGTTTCGCCGTGTGACGCGGTGGCCAGGGCACGTCTGAGGCATCTGACCGCAGCGCCGCGCAGTCACCTTCAGATTCGCGCAGCGTCCACCCCGAAGAGTCTCACGCGCATGGCGGATGCGCCCCGCTCCGTCCTTCCGTAGGGGTACGCGAGCACCGCGGCGTCGCTCGGAAGGAGGACCCGCCCGAGCGCGTCTGCGATCTCATCGATGGTCACCCGCTTCGGGATGATGTAGACGTCGCTGCTGAGTCGCTCTGCGCCCCAGGCGTGCATCTGGCCGCCCCAGGCGCTCGTCCGGCGACCGACGTTGCCTCGCCGACTCCATCGGATGCTCAGGATTCGGTCGGTGGTCACGTGGTAGGTCTGCATCGCGGGTCCCGCGGCTCAGGTTTGATAGCGGCTCAGGTTTGATAGCGACTGGCCGCGTTTGAGAGCACCCGGGCCACCTCTTGCCGCAGGCTGGCCGGCGCGAGCACCTCCACCTGCTCGCCCCACGACAGGATCCAGGAGGTCAGCTCTGGGCTGAGTGGGATCTCCAGCGTGAGCTTCTCCCAGCCGTCTCGGTGCGGAGACCAGCCCCGCGTGCCCGGGATGCAGCGGGCTCGGGCCACGGTCTGGACCCTCGGATCAAACGCCAACTCCACTGTTACGGCCTCATCGAACCGCGACCCGATGAACACGCCGAACCGATCTCCGAACAAGTCGGCGGGATCATAGTCCTCTGGCAGGGAGAACCGTGTGCCTCGGACGACCTCCAACCCGGAGATACGCTCGAGCGCATAGATTCGCATGCGCTCGGTGCCCGGTGAGGTGCGCAGCCCGATGAGGTAGAGGCCGTCGCGGTAGGTCACCAGCGTGTAGGGATTGACCTGATGGGGAATGGGCTCCTTGCCCGGTCTGGTGTAGTCGAAGGTGACGGCGCGGCAGCGCAGGAGCGCTCCAAGCAGCACATCCAGGGTGTCCTCGACAGCGCGGAGGTCCTTGGGCGCGAAGGCGCGGTAGTAGAACGCAGTCGGCACGCGCGCGATGAGGGGCGCTGCAGGTCCGCCGAGTCCGTCGATGATACGGCAGGCGGCGTCCTCGGCGCAGTCTCCGAGCAGGGAGCCCTGCCCGGCCTGCAGCCCGAGCGCCGCTGCGCGCACAGCGGCGTACTGGAAGATGTTGGCGGTCAGCACCGGGTCGCGCCGTGGGAGGCAGACCCACGCCTCCCCGCTTCCCCTGCGCTCGCGGACGACGAGGGGTCGCCCGTCTTCATCGAGGTAGCCGGCCTCCAGGGCCTCCACCCACCGGATGACGGTGCGGCGGTTGACCTCGAATTCCTCGGCGACCCGATTGATCGGCATCGCCCGCTCACGGGAGCTCTCCAGCCGCCGGAGCAGCTCGAGGATCTGCAGAGTGGTGCTGTGGCGTTCGGTGGACATGGTGGGGCTGTCGTCGTTTGGGGAGATGACCAGGGGTTCCGGGGGGACACCTGGGCGCGGCTCAGAACGGACAGGAGGGCGAGATGGGGAGCGTCCAGGTGTTCCCGCCGAGGGGCCGCAGCGGGTGGTCTTCGGTGTCGAGAAACAGGGGTACGAGAAGGACATTCACCTCCAGGCCCGCCCCGCTGGCGCGCGAGATCAAGGCCTCCTCACAGTGCGCGTTTCCGTCGGTCACCAGAAGTAATCGCGTCCAGCGTCTCTCCAAGGCGTGTCTCAACACACAGTCGAAAGACGTCCCCCCGGTGGTGTGCAGGCGGCCGCGCCCCACGTCCTGGAGCGTCCCCGAAACCACCCGCGTCGAGAACAGGTAGATGCGCTGCGCCAGGTGCTCTCCGAGCAGGTCCACCATCCGTGTGATGATCGGCAGCGCCTCGTCCATGGACGCCGAGACGTCGATGTAGAGGTGCAGACTCTGCGCCTCGCTGACCTCCGGGAGCTCCGCGCGCCAGAAGATGGGGCGGGCTCCGGTCGCGAGCGACAGCGCCTCCCGCCGACCGACCTGCGCGCCGACCACCGTTCGGGTGGGCGCCAGCTTCCGTCGCGTCACCGGATCGCGGTGGTCGTCGGTGAGCGTTCGACGGACGCCCTGCAGGAGCCGCTCGACCTCCCAGACCCGACGGTCGGGCTCGATATCTCGCGCCTCCAGGCCGAAGCCTACGCCCATGCTGAGTCGACGCAGGAGCCGCTGGAGCCAGCGGGGCAGCTTCTGGCGCAGACCCGGGCCCGGGTGGTGGCCCATCAGGAACACCGGGACGTCGATCACGCGGGGCAGGTCAGGTCCGAGCGCGCTGCGCAGCTCTCGCCAGAAGGTGCGGAAGTCGATCTTCGCTGACCAGGCGTTGGTGTACAGACGGGCCAGACGATCCGGGTGGGTCAATCCCAGCAGGCGCAGCCGCGGCTCCAATGCCCGGGTCAGACAATCCCACCGGGCGTTCTCCCAGCCGCTCTCCAGGAACCTGCGGGCCTCAGGAGTGCCGAGATCCGAAGCCAGTGGCCGCGGAGAGAGCAGCAGGAGCTGGGGAAAGGCGTCAGGTCGGTACAAGCGTCTCTGCACCGGGGCTCCCTCGCCGTTGAACCAGAGCCGCTCGAGGTGGGCGTTGACGAAGACGTCAAGCGCCACGTTGAGCAGCCACCAGGTCGCCGGCCCCACGTCCACGCCGCGGGCCAGATCGCCGTGGGTCCAGTGCAGGAGCTCATGTCCGAGCACGAACAGGGCGTCCGCGGGGCTTCGGACCTCCTTCTCCACGAATTCGGGATCGACCTCGATCACAGCGCCCTGACGGAGGGCCCGCAGCCGGGCAGTGCCGATCCCCTCTGCGGCGATCACCCGGGGGGCGCCTGGGCGACGGAACAGCTCCGCCAGCAGCCACCCCAACGGACGCTCATCCAGCTCCGCCAGCGCAGCGTCCAGGAGCTCGTCGACCCTCATGGGATCCCCGGCTGCGTGTGGGGCATCGCCCCGAGCAAGGTGGTGCCGGGGGTGAACTCCTCCAGCAGCGCTCCGTTCGCGGGGAGGCCCGGCAGGAACATGCCACCGGGCGCTCTTGCAAGGACCGCGGCGGCCTCGTCCGCGGTCAGATGTCGAGGGACAGAACCTCCCCTGGAGAGGCGCTCCGGGGGGACGAGGTACGCCGGCCCGAGTCCCTCGGGGACAGGCCCGGCGGGACGGTTCTCGGGCACGGTCAGGATGAAACGGGCCTGCTGCTCCGGCAGCGGCAGCAGATCACCCGGGCGGTCAGCGAGCAGTCGCCCCGCGCGATCCATGCGCGCCAGCACCGCCGGCGGGATGTCCTCGGCCTCGCGGTACCAGAACACCCGCCCGTCGTGCAGGTGGAGGGTCGATCCGTGGCCCGAGATCACCAGCAGCTCCTGGCCGCCCTCCGCGCTCGACCGACCGAAGACCTTCTCCCCGTGCCGCTTCGGGGCCCGATAGCGCGCGCCCTTCCAGCGGATGTCGGCCCAGTGGTCGGGTCTGTCCCAGGTCAAGCCGTCGGCCGGGCGGATGCGGTCGACGTCCATCGGGTCCGCCCCCTCGTTGTCGAGGACTTGAGCGACCAGGGGCTCCAGCGCCACGCGGCACGATGCGACGCTGGATCGGGCAGCTCGAAGCTGGGTGATCCGCTCGTCGAGCGGGCTGGCGAGCGTCGGGTTCCACCGGGACGCCAGAAGATCGAGCAGGGCCACCCGAGAGCGCGTGATCACCAGCCCCTCGACACGGCAGGCCGGCTGCTTGCCTCGACGACGCAGCTCGAGCGGCCAGACCCCGCGCTGACCGAGCTCGCAGCGCACGCGGCTGTAGCGATGTCGTCGGACGCTCTCGGGGGGCGGCTCGCCCACGCTCCACCGGTCCAGATCCAGGGCGCGGATCCGGGACAGGGGGAGATCGATGGTCACCGGCTCGACCAGATCGAGCTCAGCGGTGGTGGTGTGTATTCGCAGGACGGTGATCTTCATCGGAGCGCCTCCTTCTCGAGCGCGGTGAGCGTGGCCTTGCGCCGTTCATCGTTGATGCTGCCGGGCTGTCCGGGCTCGTCTCGGGCCAGCTCAATCGCGAACCGGTGGCGCAGCATCTCTCGGGTGCCCACCAGGCTCTGGCCCTCCAGGACCTCGCGGAGCTCCCCCAGCGTCATCGCGTTCATCCCGCAGATCTGACTCCAGGCGATCATCAGGCGGCTCGTCACGTCGATGGGCAGATGCGCGTGGTACCTCTCGATGATGGACAGGCTGCTCCGCAGGGCGGAGAGGGCCGCGGCGCGCGCCGAGAGGTCGGCCGCGCTGTTGATGAGCGGCCGGATGATGCGACTGGCGACCTCGTGGTGCTCAGCCTCGGTGAGCGCGTGGATGTGCGACGCCCAGCCCTCCGCCAACCCCAGGGGATCCTGCCACTGGAGCAGGCGCGCGGCGGGAGAGGTGCTGCGGACAGAGCCGACCGCGCTGTCCCACGCTCTGCTGTGTGCGCTGTACAGGACGTCGTCCGGCATCGGCTCGCCCATGGCAGCCGTCGGCATGAGGTGGCGCAGGTGGGCGAAGGTCCTGTCGGCGGTCTCTCCGTCGATGCCGCGCTCCGCGTCCACTGCTCTGCAAGCCAGCAGGGAGCGATGGATCATGGAGAGACGACGCCCATCCAGCGCGATGTCTCGGTGGAGGAGCTGACGGGCGAGGCCCTGGACGTAGGGCGCCAGCGACGCCCCCTGAGCGGAGAGCGTCTCCACCAGCCGCGCCCGCGCCCGCTCGATCAGCGCCACGAGGTCTTCCGGGTCGGTCGCAGCACGCTCGGCGCGTCCCGGAATCGCGGGGGCGTCCTCCGGGCTGCGGGTGAGGATGATCGCCGCCACGTCGTCGGGGGCCATCTCGGCCACGGTGGGCATCCGCACCACGTAGGCGAACCGACCGGCCAGCGCGGGATCGAGCGGTCGGGCGCCGGGGTAGCCGGGCGGGTTCATCGCCGCGACCACCTGTCGCAGGTCGGAGAGCGGCAGACCCATCAGCCGACGGGCCCGCACGACCTCCAGCCACTTGTTCTGCAGGCTCGGCGCGGCGCGAGAGATCTCGTCGATCAGCACCGCCGAGACGTCCCACAGCGAGAGCGCGGTCGGCACGTAGCGGACGCGACCCTCTGCCAGACTGGACGGGTCGGGGAAGCCGATCAGATCCTCGAACAGGGCCTTGGAGGCGTCGTAGGCGCGGAAGCTGTGGCCGAGCGCCGCGGCGATGCGCTCGACCAGCGCGGTCTTCGCGGTGCCGTGGGGGCCGACGAGGAGGAGGGGATCGCCGGTCACCCACGCCGCGAGCACGGGAGAGGTGACGCTGGAGAGGCCGTGGAGACCGAGCGCGGCGAGTGGATCGACGGGGTCCGCTCGGCTGTGGAGCGCGAGCGCGGGACGTGGGGACATTCGGGGGCTCCTGGAACTGGCAGGAAGCTGCGCACGCAGGTGGACACGAGAGGTCCACCCACGGCAGCCCAGGATGGGGGCGCGCGATCACCCGCTCAGCTCCTCCGTGATCTGCCGTCGATACCGGGAGGCGATCTGCGGCGGAGCCTTCTGCACGTACTCGGCGGCCCGGAGCAGGGTCGCCGTCGACAGACCCCGCAGGTGGTCGAGCACCTCGTCGACGGTCGGCGTCCTCTCCTCGCCTCGGAACTTCGGCGGCAGGCCGGTCCAGACCACCCCGTCCAGCTCCAGGCGCGATGCCCAGCGGCCGATCCGCGCGGCGACTTTCTCTCGGGGGGAAGCGTCTTCGGCAGACCAGGAGTGGATGAAGCGCGATCCGGTCCCCTCGCGACGCCGCAACGCCTCGCGGGCCTCTGCGATAGTCCCCACATCCATCAGCGCCCACAGACTCCGCACGGGGAGGGCCTCCGGCGTCAGCACGAGGGTGACGCGGTCGTCGCGGGACTGGCGCGCGAACTCGACAGGCAACAGCGGCCCGTCGGAGAACCAGGGGCTCCGCAGCGGGAGCTCCCGGGGGGCCCAGACGAGGGAGCCCCATCCCAGGCAGACGATGACGCTCATCCGCACACCCCCCGGGCAGCGCAAGCAGACGGGTGGAGCGCCTCAGGCTCCAGCAGCGTCGCCGCGGAGAGGGCGTCCAGCGCGGCGTCGACGGTCTCTCGCTCCGAGATCACCCCCGCGCGTGACTCAGTGGCATACCGCACCGCCCAGGCCATCCGCGGGATCGCCACCTCGGCGGGAGCCGGCGTGTAGATCCTGCGCTCCGCAGCGCGGAACAGCCACCCCAGGGTGCGCGCGTAGCGGGTCACCACGCAGAGCGTGGGGTCGCCCGTCGGCAGAAGACGCGGGCGCGTCGAGAGCAGCACGCCGTAGCCGCGCCAGGTCACCTCCCCCTCCTCGTCCGCGTCGAGGGGCGGACGGGGTGTGGTGCACAGGCCGCGGAGCTCGCGGGGAAGCCTGCCGAGCGCTCGCCGGTACGGTCCCTCGTGGGTGTGGACTCGCCAGGAGCCGCCCGTCACCGGGGCGCCGACCCGCGCGGCGTCGGCCAGCTCGTAGCTCCACGCCAGGCTTGAGCGCAGCCCGGGGCCGTGGACCTCGACCAGCGTGCGCCGGTACAGGCAGCGATCGCTGGACCAGCCCGCGAAGCCCTCGATCGCGTCGAGCCGCTTCAAGGTCCGCTCTGGCGACGACAGCCGGACCAGCTCACCGGTGACGCGCCCGTAGTCGAAGTCGCAGGCTCTCGAGTCCGTTCCCTCCGAGAGCGGCTGGAACCGGTGGAAGATCGTGGCCGGGTACGCGCCCTGGTCGAACACCCGCCCCTGGACCCAGGCCGGCGCGACATCGCGAACCTTGCTCATCAGCGGGTGGCGCTGCTCGCCGCGCAGCAGCGTACCGTAGACGAACACCTGATCGAGGACCCCGCCCATGTCTTCGCGAGCGGCCAGCTCCATCGGCTCGGTGTCGGTGATGCCGCGCACCCGGTATCCGTCGCGCACGATGTCCAGGTAAGAGGGTAGTCGAAGGGTAATAGACTTACTGAATGTCTCGCCCCATCAT
>CAYXGP010000336.1:0-7149 GCA_964464515.1 uncultured Enterobacterales bacterium | reverse complement strand
GTGTAGGTAGCGCGCAGAGGAGACGCGAACGGCTGGGTGTCAGAGGGTGCTTACAACGCGATCGGGTCGTCGGTGCCGAGCCCCATCGTGAAGACACCGGCGGCGTCCTCGTCCATCGGCACGTTCACACCGAGCGTGAACACCCCCGGCCACTCCGGTCGAGTCCGCTCCATCGGCACCGTCCACGACGGCGCGATCGGGTCGCAGGGGTACAGAAGCCAGGCCCGGTCGCAGTCGAAGAGGTCGAGGAGGTCATCGAGGACACGCTCGAGCAGCGACTCGAGGTTGGCCGCGCCGTGCATGCGCCGGCCGATGCGCTCCATTGCTGCGAGGACGCGGAGGTCTTCGGCGCGGCTCTCGGCGGCCTCCTCCAGCAGCGCCACGCGATGCCGAAGCGCGGCGATCGTGTGCTTGTTCCCTGACATTCCCGCTCCCATTGGTGGTGCAATAACCAGGTTTTCGAGCACCTCAAGCGCGTCGCGCGAGGCTGGCCCTGGCGAGATAGGTCGGGATGAACCACGGGAGTGAAGATGCAGGTACAGGGTAGGATCTCGGTGCGGGAGGCGTATGACGTCGCGCGCGCAGCCCCCGGCTGGTGGTGGCGCCCCACCGTCATCCTGATCGTCTACTCCTTCATCCCGGTCGTCCAGTTTCTCGCTCCGTTGGGTTGGTGGAGACGCTACTACCTCGCGCTCCGCGCCGGAGAGGGGCCGGCGCTGCCCGGGTTCGCGGCGCTGGAGGACACCAGGCTGGGGTTCTGGCCCGTCGTGAATTTCTTCATCTGGTACATCGGGCTGTTCGGGATGGTCTTCGGGCTGGGCGCGGTGTTGTTTCTGTTCATCGGAGGCGGCGGGGCGCTCGTCGCGGTGATCGGCGCGCTGATGGACGGATCGGCGAGCGAGGCCAGCGATGCGGTGCGGACAGCCCTGGGCGCAGCCGGACTGCTGAGCATGCTGGTGCTCTACGTCGGAATGCTCGTCATGAGTCTCCTCATGCTCCTCTACCAGCTCGCGGGGCTCGACATCGCCTGCCGATGCATGAACGGCGACCGCTGGGCGGCGCTGTCTCCGTGGCGCTCGATGAAGGCCATCATGCGACGAAAGTGGGCCGCCCTGTGGCTCCTGTTCGGACACGCGTTGGCGATGTCGCTCGTCCCCTGGATCGGTCTTCTGGCGTGCGTCGTCGGCATCTATCCGATGATGATTCTGTGTCTGCACGCCATGCTGGTGTCGATGGTGCAGTGGGATCTCGGCCGGGAGGCGCTGGCCGAGGTCTGACGGCGGTTGTCCTGACAGCGGTGTCCTGACAGCGGTGCTCCACACCGGGGGGAAGCGTCACAGCAAGGTGACGAGACACGACCAGGGGTCCTACAGACTCGGTCTGCGAGACCCGGTCTGCGAGACCCGGTCTGCGAGACCCGGTCTGCGAGACCCGGTCTGTCTGGACCGGGCCCGAGGGCAAGCGAGGGGTTGTCAACCTGAACGCTCACCGCTGCCACTCGGCAAGATACCACGCGCGCAGCCGCGCCTGATGGCGTCTCCAGGCTGCCCCGGTCTCTATACCAACTGAGGCCAGGTGGAAGGCGGTATCGCCCGCGGAGCGCACACCCGCCATGTCGCGCATGGGAGACTTGATGCACCATGTCAGCGCCACGTACATGGACAGCTGCGCTGCGGTCCGGTGATAGTCCAGGCTGGTGCGGTCCTCTTCCCAGATGAACTCCCGCATGTCCGGCCGCGGACCGAGCGTCACCTCGAGTCGCGGGGGGAGATCATCGTCGAGCCTCCGAGAGAGCACCTCGAAGACCTCGGGGTGTGGGCTCTGGGGGAACGTCTGTGCATACACCGGCATGATGTCCCGCAAGAGCAGCAGCGTGAAGACACGACGGTCTCGCGTTGAGAGCGCGATGGGGCGCCCCTTCACCAACTGACTGACGCGCCACCTCCCAGCGCCTGGCCCCGGCCGCAGGGGACCCGTCACGTCCGCGCGATAGAGCTCTCGATGTCGGCCACCCAGTTCCACGATGGCGTCGAGCGTCCAGACCACGGTGCCCCGCTCCCGCCAGCGTCTCAGCAGCGCCCAGCGCGGAAGCGGAAATGGCAGACACAGACTGTTCTGCGCGCAGAACAGCGGCCCGGCAGCGCTCACTCGCAACGTCCCGCGCTCGCATCACAGAGGAAGCGCTCCTCCAGCGCAGCCCCTGGCACGAACGCACAGCCGAGCAGCAGGGAGAGAAGGCGCAGCATTCGGCGACCTGACACTGGAAGGTGATGGGTGCCCCCATGATAGGCTGCCGCGATGAGCCGTGCCCTCCGACGCCGCGACCTCCTCAAGGCGAGCCTGCTCGCCGTGGCTGGATTGTCTGCGATCAAGGTCGTTGGTCGCGTGGTGATCGGTGTCGAGCCCCCGACGCCGGCCGCAGACCCGGCCCGCCTCCGCCACCTGTCCCCCAGACAGGCCGCGACCGTGACCGCCGCCGCCCTGGCGATGCTCGGCGAGGCTGGCGAGGCGGCGTTTGCGGCGCAGACCTGGGATCCGGCCGCCGGTGTCGACGACCTGCTGGAGCAGATGGCGCCGGATCAGCGCGCCCTGATCGGAGTGGTCATCACCTTGCTCGAGGAGTGGACCTTGGGCCTGCGCGGCTTCTCCCGGCGCTCTCGCGAGCAGCAGCGGGCGATCCTGGCGGACTGGCGGGACAGCGGGCTCGCGGTGCATCGCAGCGGCTGGGGCGTGCTGCACGTCACCTGCGCGGTCTCGTTCACAGGCATCGAGGCTGGCTGGGCGGTGATGGACTACCCCGGCCCCTGTGTGGGCACCGGTCGGATGCCGGGGCAGACCGCGCTGTTCGATTGGGACGAGTCGGTGCCATGAGTCGGTCCGGTCGATACAAAGCCATCGTGATCGGCTCGGGGGCGGGCGGGGCGCCGGCTGCGGCCCGGCTGGCAGAGGCGTGGGGGGACGGTGTGGCCCTCGTCGAGGCCGGCGCGCACTTCACTGCGGCGGACTTCACCCAGGTCGAGCGCGAGATGCTGCCCCGGCTGTACGCGGCGGGCGGCACCCAGGCCACCGAAGACGGCGCGATCGGCGTGGTCCAGGGGCGCGGCGTGGGGGGCTCCACCTTCATCAACGACGCCCTCTGCTTTCGGCCGCCGCCGGAGCTCGCGGCGCGCTGGAAGCCCTACGGCGTCGACCTCGACGCCCTCGCCCCTCATGTAGACACCGTCGAAGCGGCGATGGGGGTCACCCGGATCCAGCGGTCGCAGATCAACCGAGCCAACTACCTGCTCGGGCTGGGGGCGGCGCGCCTGGGCTGGGCCGGCGAGCGACTGCACCACAACAGCCCCGGCTGCGTGCAGTGCGGATTCCGCCACATCGGCTGCTCCTACAACGCAAAGCTATCGATGAACCTGACGTTCGTACCCCGCGCCCTCAAGGCCGGCGCGGTGCTGCTCGACGAGACCCCCGTGCACCACCTCACCCGCTCAGACGGCGCCTGGACCGTGCACACCGCGGGTGAGGCGCTGACTGCAGAGACGGTGGTGGTGTGTGCAGGTGTGGTTCAGACCCCGACGATCCTCCTACGGAGCGGGATCGAGGCCGGTCAGGGTCTGCAGTTCCACCTCTCCACCCGCGCCTGGGGGGAGTTCGATGCGCCTGTCGACGGCTTCAACGGGATCCCGATGGCGTATGGGGTCACCGAGTTCGCGGACACCTTCGGGGCCACCGGGCCGGGCTACCTCATCGAGGGCTGCAGCGTGCAGCCGCTGGCGTTCTCCGCGCAGGTCCAGCTCGAGGGGCCGGCGTTCGAGGCGGCCCTCCGGCGCTACCGCCACCTCGCCGGGGCGGTGCCGCTCGTGCGCTCGAAGGCCCGCGGAGCGGTCTCCCTCAAGGGCGAGCGGGCGGCGATCGACTACCCGCTCGTCGAAGAGGACGCCGCGCGTCTGTCCGACTTCTTCCGCAAGGCGACCCGCCTCTACCGCGCCGCGGGCGCGCGCCGCGTGCTGCTGGCCCACCGCTCGGTCTCCTGGGTGACCGATGATCCCGGCGAGCTTCCCATCGCGCCAGGGCTGCTCTACCTGTACGCCGCCCACCTCTTCGGCGGGGCCTGCAGGGGGAGCACCACGGACGCCGTCGGCCGGGTGGTCGATCAGCCGGGTCTGTGGGTGCTCGACGCCAGCGCTTTCCCCGAGGCCATCGGGGTCAACCCCCAGATCACGATCGCGGCCCTGGCGCTGCAGGGGGCGGAGCGGATCCTCACCGGGTAGGCCACCCCGAATCGAAGCGGGTACCTTGCCCCGATGCCCGACCCGTACCATCACTCCCTCCAGACCTGGCTGGACGAGGCCGGCCGGCCCGGTGCGTCGATGATGGATGAGACCCACCTCTCCACGGACAGCTCGGGTCGCCTGACCATCGAGGAGACGATCGCAGCGCCGCTGCCGTCGCTGTCCAGCCCGGACGGTGAGGAGTTCGTGCTCAAGCAGACGATCGGGACCGGCGGGACCGCGCGGGTGCGGGCGGCGAGGCAGCGTGCGCTCCGTCGGACCGTCGCCGTCAAGGAGCTCTCGCCCCACAAGGACGTCCCCGCACGTCGAGACATGCTCCTGCGCGAGGCGATCGTGACCGGGCGTCTGGAGCACCCGAACGTGGCGCCGGTCCACGACGTGCGCGCCGACGACAGCGGTCGCCCCGTGATCATCATGAAGCTGATCGAGGGCGTGCGCTGGGCTGAGATCCTGGACAACCCCGAGCGGCACGAGGGCCTGTTCGACGCGCGTGACCCCCTGCGCTTTCACCTTGGCGTGCTGGAGGAGGTGTGCCGCGCGCTCGAATTCGCCCACTCCCAGGGCGTGCTGCACCGCGACATCAAGCCCGACAACGTAATGATCGGGCGGTTCGGAGAGGTCTATCTGCTGGACTGGGGGCTGGCGGTGGCGCTCGAGGACCGGCCCGACCGGATCGTCCGCCTGGCTCGAGAGGTGCGGGGGGTGGAGGGGACGCCGGGGTACATGGCCCCGGAGATGGCGCGGGGCGACGGCGCGGAGCTCGGGACCTGGACCGACGTCTACCTCCTGGGGGCCTGCCTGCACCACGTGCTCACGGGGCGGCCGCGGCACCGCGGGCGCGGCGTCGTGGGGATGCTCGCGTCGGCCTACGCCTCGGAGACGTTCGCTTTCGAGGACGTTCCGCCGGAGCTCGCGGAGGTGTGCAACCGCGCCTGCGCCAGGGAGCCCGGCGACCGGTTTCAGACCGCTGGGGAGCTCCGCTGCGCCATCGACGACTTCCTGGAGCACCGCGCGTCGTTGGACCTGACCCGCGAAGCCGAGCAGTCGCTGGCGCACGCGCTCGCGCTCCTGGAGGCCGGAGAGCCGACCGAAGACGCCGGGATCGACGAGTGCCGGTATGCGCTGACTCATGCGCTGCGGCTGTGGCCGGGCAATGAATCGGCGCGCGCGGCCCTGCAGTCCCTGGTCGAGGCCCGGATCCGCAGCGCCCTCGCCGCCGGAGACGCAGGAGCAGCAGAAGCCCTGCTCGGATCGCTCCCCGAGGCTGACGAAGATCTGAGCCGTCAGGTCCGACACCTGCGCGCGGCAGACCGCGCCGACAAGAAAGCCCTCGAAGACATCCGGAGCGCGTCAGACGTGCACACCAACGCCCGCGCCATGCGCCGGTTCTGGAGCCTCACCGGCGTCTCATCGCTTGCGGTGTTTTCAGCCGTCGAGTGGGGAGCGCGGGCGGACGTGGCGCCCTCCGCACACGCCGGCGTCATGCTGGGGTTCGCCATCGTCGCCGCGTCTACGCTGCCGCTCCAGCGCAAGATCGCGCCCAAGACCGGCGACAGCCTCGCCCACCTGCGGATCCGGCAGGCCGGCGCGGTGCGAATCTTCGGCGCCATGTTGTTCTTCGCGATCGGATGGGCGTGGAGCGTCTCGGTCGCTCCGCTGGTGGCGCTGACGTGCCTCTTGATGTCTCTGCAGTTGATCTGCACCCAGATCTTCGCCGGGCCGGACTTCGAGATGTTCCCCAGCGCCGGGGCCTTCGCCGCCGCGGGCGCCGCCGCCCTCGCCATGCCGTCCTGGGCGATCCTGTGGTTCGGCGTTGGATCTGCTGGCAGCGCCTTCGGGCTGGCCTGGTGGAATCACCGGCTCCAGATCGCGCCAGAGTGAACACCGGCCTGCTCCGTCGAGCTCGCGATCAGCCCAACTCAGCGTCGGGATCTTCCAGGATGGCGCGGAGGTCCGACAGGAAACGAGCAGCGTTGACTCCGTTCACGACGCGTTGATCACTGCACAGGGTCAGGCGCATCACCGTCGCGCAGACGATCTCACCGCCAGCTACGACGGGCTGCTGCGTGGCCGCCCCGACCGCGAGTACGGCGACCTGCGGCGGGCTGATGACGGCATCGAAGCTCTGGACCCCGTACATGCCGAGGTTGGTCACCGTGAACGTCCCCCCGACGAGCTCAGACGGCTTCAGCTCTCTGGCTTCGGCCCTCGCAGACAGGTCTCGCAGCTCAGCCGAGATGGCCCGCGCGTCCTTGTTCGCGGCGTCGAAGACGATCGGTGTGAGGACTCCGTCTCCGGCGGCCAACGTCACCGAGATATCGCAGCTGGCGAGCGTCCGCGTCGCCGCGCCGTCAAAGTGCACACTCAACGGCGGGTGCCGCCCCAGGGCATTCGCCACGGCCTTGATGATCAGGCCCTCGACAGACACCTCCTCCCACCACTCATGGGTGTTGCTCTCCTCCCGCAGAGTCAGCAGACGATCCAGCTCGACGTCGATGTGAGCCCGAGAGTGGGGGATCTCCTGCTTGTGCGCCTGTATGCGACGAGCGATGGCCCTGCGCATCGGGGACAGCCGGGTGACGGAGTCCGGTGTCTTCTGGGATGGAGGGGTCGTCATCAGGGGGTTCTCCGGGGAAAACACATCGATAACCCCCTCCCATCAGGGGGCTGGCAGGTGACTCAGAGGGTGATTCGTATCGGCTGTTGATGTCCGCCTCCCCCTCACGATATGGGTTCAGCCCTATCCCATTTCATTGGAGAGGCCCCGGGTCCACTGGCGTGCGTCGCTCGCTGTCGTATCTGGCCCAAATCAAGAGACAGGGTTCGAGAGCGTCGCACGATGGTGGGTCCGGGGCCTCGCAGG
>CAYXGP010000335.1:7047-7178 GCA_964464515.1 uncultured Enterobacterales bacterium | reverse complement strand
TCTCCCCCCTCGACCTGAGGGCGGTCCCACGCGGATGCCCTTGCCTGCGCGGCCCCCGCCCCCCCCCCGGCGGGGGGGGCGCCCCCCCGGGAGGGGGGCCGGGGGCGAGCCCGCCGCGCGCGCCCCCCCCC
>CAYXGP010000335.1:0-7037 GCA_964464515.1 uncultured Enterobacterales bacterium | reverse complement strand
CCCGGACCCCCAACGTGCGACGCTCTCGAACCCTGTTCTATTGACTTGGGCCAGAACCGACAGCGAGCGACGCACGCCAGTGGCCCCGGGGCCTCGCAGGCCGAGCCTACGCGCCGCTCATGGGACCTCTCTTTCCCTGGAGCGGCCTTGGAGGCAGGAAATCAGCGTCACACCCGGAGCTTTGAGCTGACATCAGGATGCTGTAGGAGACGCAGCCGAGGCGGTCAAGGTTCGCTGCGGAGGCTCCTGACCAGCCGAAAGCCCAGGTCTTCGGCCCGCACGCCGGGCGCGCAGCCCCGACGATTCGTGACCCGGGCGAACAGCGCGCCCTTCCTGAAGCTGCCGCCGCGCAAGACCCGCTTGCCGGGGGCCTTCACCGGCAGCGGCTCGGGGGGCTGACGCGGCGCGTCGCGGGGCGTCTCTGCCCAGTCGGCGAGCCCGGAGCGGACATCCTCCGGGGCCCACTCGTCCCATGCGCTGCTGGTCCACTCCTGCACGTTTCCGGCCAGCCCTCGCACACCGTAAGGGCTCTCGTCGAGGGGGGCGTGATCCACCGTGGCGGGCCCCCGCCGGCCGAGGCGGCTGTGGCTGTCTCGCATGACACACCACGAGCGGTCGAAGTGATCGCCCCAGGGGAAGGCGCGGCCGTCGACGCCGCGCGCCGCCTTCTCCCACTCATACTCGGTGGGCAGGCGCCAGGGGAGGCCGGTGGTGGCGGCCATGCGCCCCGCCACCTGCGTCGCCGTCGGCAGATCGATGTTCCGCGCGGGATCGCGGGGATCAGCGCCGATGGGCGCCAGCACGCCGCAGCGCATCAGCTCCGTGATCGTGAACGAAAACCGCCGGATGACGAAGCCATCGAGCCAGAGGCGGCGCGCGGGGAGGCTCCAGGCGGCCTGCAGATCACCGCCGCTCCGGTACCAGCCCGCTGGGACGTAGCACTCGTCTGCCTCCAAGGCGCCCGACGACGGGAGCCAGATCGGAGTCTCCCCCTCTGGCCCGCGGCTGGTCCAGGGCTTCTGCCGCCTGATGCGCACCGGGTAGCGGATCGGCACCCGCCCGGGCGCCGTTATGCGGCACAGGTAGCTCCCCATGGGCAGCACCACATCCCTCAGAGGCGTCCTGCCCAGCGGCCTCCACTCACCGAGAACCATTCGGCGGTGGTGGGTCTCGTACCGCGACAGCTCGACATGCGCCCCGGGGGGATCGGTCACGAGTGTGAGCGATCCGTCACCCTTCAGGTAGGACAGACCGCTCTCCCGGGTGTCATCTCCGGACGGCAGGGCCTCCAGGTGCTGGCGAAGCAGCGCGCCGCTGCGCAGCACAGCGCGGGTGTCTCGGCGCTGCTCCGCAGCCGCCAGCGCCCCCTTGTGCTGATCGATGAGCGCGCGATGCGCCTCGGGGAGCGTGGGATCGATGTTGAGGGCCGCGTGTAGATGCCGCTGAGACTCCACCTCGGCCAGCTCCGCGCGGCCGTCCAGCTCGCCCGCCTCCCGCTCCAGCTCCCACGCGGCGGCCTTGTCGGGCTCCAGGGCGTTCGGCCCGAGCAATGTCAGTCGCCGGGCGGCTTCCAGGCGAAGGAGCGACGCGCGCTGCCGGAACTGCTCGGCCTGGGGCCCGGTGGAGCGCGCCTGCGTCAGCACCGCCAGCGCCCGCTCCCGCCTGCGCGCGCCGTCCAGCCAGAGCGCCACCTCGGCCGCCAGCTCACCTGCGTCAGCGAACCGCGCTTCGGGGGCGCGGGCCATCGCGCGGACGCAGGTCTCGACCAGCTCGTCGGGGAGGGGGGGGCGCGCTCGCTCCTCCCAGGGAGAGCTCTCCCGCAGGCGGTCCGGCGGCGGGGGGGGCCCCTCGATCACGGCCTGAACGACAGACGCCACCCCGTAGTAGGGCGGCCTGCCCGTGAGGACCTCGTAGAGGATCGCACCCAGCGCGTACACATCGCATCGGGAGTCCAGGCGATCGGTCTCGCCGCGGGCCTGCTCCGGGGGCATGTAGGCGGGGGTGCCCGTGACGCTGCCCACGAGGGTCTGCGCGCCCGACATCCTGGAGCGCTCGGTGACGACCCCGTGCGAGGTCTCCGAGCCAGCGCTCTGGCCGAGGATCTTCACCAGCCCCCAGTCGACCACAAGGACCTCGCCGTGATCTCCGACCATGATGTTGCTGGGCTTCAGGTCGCGGTGGAGCACGCCGCGCTCGTGGGCGTAGGCCACCGCATCGCAGGCCTTGTGCAGCGCGTCGATCAGCCAGCGGAATGTCCAGCCGGTGGAGGTGGTCACCCAGCGCTCCCGACTCGAGCCGTGGACCTCGCGGATCACCTCGAGGAGCGTGCGCCCCTGGATCTCCTTCATCGTGAAGTACAGGCGACCGTCGGCGAGCCGACCCAGCTCGTGGACCGGGACCACGCCGGGGTGCTGGAGCTGCGCCGTCGCCTGCGCCTCGTCGATGAAGCGGGCGATGATGTCGGTCCGATGCAAGAGATCGTGATGGATGATCTTCATCACCAGCGTGCGGTTCAGATCACGATCGAGGATGCGGCGGATCTCCCCCATCCCGCCGCGGGCGATGGGCCCCAGATCCTGGTAGCGATCCGGGGGTGCGGCGCGCACCTCGGACGCCGCAGAGTAGGACACCGCAGAGCGGAAGGCTGAAGAGTTGGCTGCTGCCGAGAAGACCGCTGCAGACTGAGGCGCCGTTTGGCGAGGGTGCCCCTCCAGGGTCGTGCGGGCGGGATCGGGGGGCGCCATCCGTGTCGCCTCCACCTCGGTTGAGATATCCTCCCGCTCCGTCAAGGTGTCTCGATGTGCCATATCTGGGGACTACCCCGGCGTCGGAGCCAGCGCAGGAGAAGATGAATGACCGCTCGGCGACGTCGGCTCCAGTTGCTCACGCTGGCGACGCTGAGCCTCGGGATGGCACCCGATCGCCGGGGGGAGGTCGCCCCGGATCGCACGTTCGATCTCAAACGTCTGTCGCTCGACCTCACGCTGCACCCGGACGAAGAGGCCGTCTCCGGCGTGGTCACGCTCACCGTGCAGCGCCTCTCACCGGGACCCCTGGTGCTCGATCAGGTGGCTCTGGAGATCGAGGCGGTCGCCAGCGGCGGAGCGCCCGTCTCGTGGTGGACGGAGGGCGATCTCCTGATCCTCCCGCTGGCGGACGACGCGCGCGATGTGGAGATCCGCTACCGAGCCCGCCCCCGCACCGGGATGCACTTCCGGCATGCCACGCCGAAGGGTCCGGACGCCTGGGATGAGGTCTGGACACAGGGCGAGGACATCGATCACCGGCACTGGCTGCCGAGCTGGGACCACCCCGGAGACCGCTTCATCTACGAGGGGCGGGTGACCGCGCCGGAGGGCTGGACCGCGTTCACGAACTCCGGTCACGACATGGTGAACTACCTGATCATGGTGGTCGCCGGACGCCACGAGCTGCACACCCACCCGGCCGACCCCCGCGTGACCGTGGCTGCGCCCCCGGGCACCTCCCCGCAGGCCATCTCCCATGTGCTCGATCCGGTGCCCGAGATGATGGCCTGGATGGGCGCGCGGACCGGCGTGCCCTACCCCTGGGGCGACTACCGGCAGGTGTTCGTGCAGCGGTTTCTGTACACCGCGATGGAGAACACCGGCGCCACCGTCGCGGCGAACAAGCTGCTGGTGGACGACCGCGTGATCGCCACCCGCTCCAGAATCGACCGGGTGGTGGCCCACGAGCTGGCCCACCAGTGGTACGGCGACTGGCTCACGTGCCGTAGCTGGCGTGAGCTTTGGTTGAACGAGGGCTTCGCGACGTTCATCGCCGCGGACTGGCAGGCCCGCGAGGACCCCTGGGTCTGGGCCGACCGCGTGCGTCACTGGTTCGATCACAGCTCGAGCGGGCCCGCGCTGGCTGGACGATTCCACCAGGGAGACGATCAGCCGGCCAACCACAACGTCTACATGAAAGGCGCCAGCGCGCTGCAGATGCTGCGGACGCTGCTCGGTGAGGAGACCTTCTGGGCGGGGATACGTGCCTACACGCAGCGACCCGCGCCGGCGCTGGTCGAGACGCACGAGCTGCGCCGCGCGCTGGAAGACGTCAGCGGACGCGACCTGTCGTGGTTCTTCCAGCAGTGGGTCGAGCTGCCGCACGTGCCCGAGCTGACGGTCACCGACCGCTTCCGCGACGGGGAGCTGCAGGTCACGATCCGCCAGTCCACGGCCCGCCGGACCACGGCCCACGAGGACGAGCCTCTCTACTACACCCTCCCGGTCACCGTGGCGGTGGGTACGGCCGAGGGCGAGCGTCGCGTGTTCGGCTGGCTGGACGACGCCACGCGCCAGCTCACGGTGCCCCTGGAGGCCCCGCCCAGATACATCGCCTTCGATCCTGACGGGGGGATCCTCGCGAAGATCGAGCAGACCCAGGATCCCGCGCGCTGGGCAGCCCAGCTTCGAGACGCCGATGCCCCCCTGGCGCGGATCGCCGCGGCCCGCGCGCTGGCCGAGACCGGCGCCTCGGAGACGCTCCAGACGATCTTGTTGGACGACACTCAGCCACAGACCCTGCGCAGGGAGGCCGCGAAGGCCCTGGGCCGGCAGCGGGCGACGACACCCCTGCTCGCTGCCGCGGATTCGGTGACAGCAGAGCCGGTGCGGGGCGTCGTCGCGGCGGCGCTGGGCCGCTGTCCCGAACCGGCTGCGGCGAACGCGCTGGCGGAGATGGCGCGGCGGGAGTCCAACCCCGACGTACGCGGAGCGGCGCTGCAGGCGCTGGCGCGACTGAACCCAGAGCATGCGCTCCGGCTGGCGCGGTCTCGCACCGTCCCGCCCGACCGCGAGCACCACCACCTGGCGAGCGTGGCGCTGGGCGTCCTCGGGGAGCACGGAGCCCCGTCCGATCTGGGTCGGATCCTGAGCGGCCCACGGGTGGAGCGCATGCCGCACCCGGCGCTCCGTGCAGCCGTCCGGCTGGTCGGCCGTCAAGACGACGGCACCCGCGCGGAGCTGGCGCCGAGGGTCGCCCGCGCCGCCGAGGAGCTGCTCACCGATCGCGACCTGCGCGGGCGAGAGCTGGCGGTCTGGGCGCTGGAGGCGGTGGGGGATCGACAGAACCTCCCCGCGCTGGAGCGACTGCGTCGGGAAGAGACCGCACGGGGCCTGTCCCAGAAGGCCGGGAAGGCCGCGGCGGCCATCCGCAGCCGCGCAGCCCCCCCCGCAGCGCCCGCCGCGGCCGACGCCCGGATCGAGGAGCTGGAGTCGCGGATCGAGGCGCTGGAGAAGGAGGTGGAGCGGTGGGAGGAGCGGCGTTGAGGCGCACGAGCGCCGGGTTACCCGGGGGAGGATTCTGGAGCGTCACCATGCTGTTTGTTCTCCTGCCTTCCCTGGCGCTCGCCGCGCTGCCGACCATCACGGTCGGGCAGCCCGCCCCCGACTTCACGCTCACCGACACCGACGGCGCCACCCGCAGCCTCGCCGAGCAGCGCGGGCAGGTGGTGGTGCTGGAGTGGTTCAACCCCGACTGCCCGTTCGTGAAGAAGGCCTATACAGGCGGTCCGCAGCCCGATCTGGCCGCCCGCTGGACCGACGCCGAGGTGGTGTGGTGGGCGATCAACTCTGGCGCCGAGGGCAAGCAGGGCCACGGGATCGAGCGCAACCAGCAGGCCCGCACCGACTACGCGATGTCCTACCCGATCCTCCTCGACGAGAGCGGTGACGTGGGGCGGATGTACGGCGCACGCACCACGCCCCAGATGTTCGTGATCGCCCCCGACGGCACGGTGGCCTACGCCGGCGCGCTGGACAACGCTCCGCTGTCGCGGGTGCCGCGCTCGGGCCACCAGGCCTGGACTGATCAGGCGCTCCAGGCCGTCACGGCCGGCCAGTCGGTGGGCACATCCCAGACGAAGTCCTGGGGATGCAGCGTCAAATACAAGTGAACCCCGGCAGATGAGCCCGAGCAGATGAGCCCCAGCAAGAGAACAAACGCAGAGGAGTCACCATGAAGCGCACAGTCCTTCTGCCGTTCGCCCGCTCCCTGGGCACGCGGTCTTCGGACATCCGGTCTCTGGGCATCCTGTCCCTGGGAGCGCTGTCTCTGGGCATCCTGTCCGTCGGCTGCGAAGAGGAGGCGGCGCCAGAGCCCGAGGTCCCGGAGCAGTGCCGGAACGTCCACCTCGACCGACTGGCCGCGGACTGGATCGGCGTGGTGAGCGGCGTGGGAGATCCGAAATTCCGCATGCGGGTCATGGCTGGCGACAAGCCCGGCGAGGACTACACGGTCTGGTATATCGGCGGCTACTTCGACCGGATCACGCTCACGGGCACCAAGCGCGGAGAGGACGTTCAGCTCACCGAGCAGCCCACCGGGACGCGGAAGGCGCGCATCGAGGCCGGCGAGGAGCAGCGCAAGCGGCTCTACATCAAGCCCTCGCTGAAGGACTGCGCGCTCAAGGTGTACACCGGCACCGTCGACGCCGCTGGCAAGGAGCAGGTACCGGCCAGCGCCATCGAGTTCGTCGCGTTCCCCGCGCAGCCGGGGGTCGCTTTCGCCTTCCAGCCGCCCACCGAGCCGCTGTTCCTCGGAGCGACGTCGCGGGACCGCACCAAGGCCACCACGGCGACCGAGGCCGCCGATCCCAGCCACGCGATGGGCGCCGTGCCCGTCGGGGTCTGGTCACCCATCGAGGCCGACGGGGACGCCGCCTGCACCTACGACATGGATCTGTACTTCGACGATCGGCGGGTCGAAGACCTCTCGCCGAAGCCCGCCGGCGCCGCGGAGGACGGCCTCCGCCCGTGGCTCCACGACTGGCAGGCGCCCTACTCGGGCAACCACCACTTCGAGCTCCATCGGTTCCGCACCTGCGACGGCAGCGAGCGTACGCTGCTGGGGATCGCGGCCATCGAGGCCGTTCTGGGTTAGGCCGCTCCAGGGAAAGAAGTCTCCCATGATCGGCCTGAGGGCGGCCCCGCGTGAGGCTCGGCCTGCGAGGCCCCGGGTCCACTGGCGTGCGTCGCTCGCTGTCGTATTCTGGCCCAAATCAAGAGACAGGG
>CAYXGP010000334.1:0-7204 GCA_964464515.1 uncultured Enterobacterales bacterium | reverse complement strand
GTCACACCACTGCGTCTCGACGCTCAGACTGCCCCCAAATCCCGAATGCGCCCGCAGCCGGGTCTCCTCGCGGGTGCCCTCGCGACGGTCTCCCTGGTACAGCAGGCCGTGCAGGTTGTTCCGGAGCGGCTCGGGGGTGTTCCCATTCTCGGCCCGCTGGTCGGGGGGCAGGAGCCAGCCGACGCGGAACCTGCCGGTCGCCGCTTCATCGACCACGAGCTGTGCTCCCCGTGAGTGAAAGGAGCGATCTGTCAGCGGCAGCACCACGGTGGGAAACTCGAGGCCCTTGGCGCGATGCACGGTCATACAGACCACCCCGGCGCGCTCTCCGAGGTCCGGCCGCTCCGCTTCGTTCTCTTCTGAGTCGGTGGCCATCCGGATCGCCAGCCACTGCTCCAGGCTCCCCAGGGTGATGAACTCCTCGTTGAACAGGTCGTGCAGCAGACTCATCAGCTTGTTGAGGTTGCCGTGGTACCGCCGTGAGAGATCGAGGGCGTTCGTCGGATCGGTGACCAGCAGGCGATCGTGGTAGCGTCGGGTGGGCCGCATCTTGCGGATGGCTTCCCGAAGGACCGCGGGGATCGGCTTCAAGCGGCAGTCCTCGAGCAGCTGGCGCCAGTCCGGGTGCGGCTGCCAGGTGTCCAAAGCGGCCATGAGTCGCCCGCGGTGCCCCTGGCAGCGCCACAACCGGGTCCAGGGCAGTCGCTGTGCGGAGTAGCTGGAGTGCATCAGGTTGAGCTGATGGATTGGCTCGTCCGGATGAAGCAACGCTTGAACGAGCACCCGGAACTCACGCACCGCGGGGCTCTGGTAGAAACCACCGCTGCGATCGATCAAACAACGAATGTCGTGGGTCTGGCAGACGGACTGGACCCGCCCGGCCTCATGGTTGGTGCGCACGAGCACCCAGGCCCTGCCACCTCCAAGCTCCAACCCTCGATGGATGGCGGTCAGCATGGCGTCGTCCCGATCATCACGTCCGCAGGGGATGAGCTCCACGGCCCCTGGCGCATCGACCTCGGCGAACAAGCGATCAGACGAGCCGTAGGGCAGCAGTCTCCGCTCTCCCCAGGACAGAAAGCAGGGCTCCAGGCTCTCCATGATGTCCTGGCTGGTTCGGTAGTTCTTCTGCAGCGGATACGAAGTGAGCGACACTCCGCGGGTGTTGAATCGCCGCTGGAGCTGCTCGAATGCCGTGTAGTCTGCGCCGCGGAAGCGGTAGATGCTCTGCTTGACGTCACCGACTACGAAGACACGTGCCTGGAGGACCGCAGCGAGCGAGTCGACGAGATCGATCTGGACCTCATCGGTGTCCTGGAATTCGTCCACGAACAGGTAGCGCCACGTCGCCTGTTGTCGGGCGAGCTCCGAGAGGCCCGCACCGAGCTGCCGGAGGAGACGGGTCAGATCGGAGATCGAGACCGCGTTTTCGAGCTCCTTGAGCGCGGTGAGGCGTCGCTCACCAACGGAGAACAAGCGCGCCCAGATGCCATTGATGAACTCTGACTGTTCACCTGCTCCGCGCCCCCAATCGATCTTCTGGATGCGCTCCAGATCCAGCCCCCTGTTCTCGAGCTGCTCCCAGAACCGGGCCGCCGTTCGCTCGAATTCATGCAACGGCCTGCCCAACAGAGCCCGGACATCGGCGCTCGCCAGCCCCTCCCGTAGGAGCTCGTTCAGGACATCCCGGATGACCTGGCGGCGCTCCAGCGTGAACTGCCGGATCTGGAAGTCGGGAGAGATCCCCAGGGCCGTGCCTGCGCGCGTGAGGAGGTGCCGTCCGAACGATGGAATCGTGCTGATCTGCATACCCGGGAGGGCGAGCAGCCAACGGAGGAAGCGGTCCTGACCCGTGAGTCTGAATCGGATGGAGATGGCGTCCACCAGGCGGTCCTTCATGACCCGGGTGGCATCTCGGGTGAAGGTGATCAGCGCGATCTCGGAGGGCTCCAGCCCATCGATGACGCCGAGCAGAAACAGCACCCGCTGAATCATCACCCGGGTCTTTCCCGTGCCGGCGCCAGCGCGGACCTGCAGGTGCTCATCGATCGGGGCGTGTTCCACCCGAAACTGCTCGGCGTTGAAGCCGATGAGGCCCTCTGTTGTGGGACGGATACGTCCCAGGGCAGTGAGCCGGGCCAGCTGCCCTGGAGAGCCTCTTCCATCCACGACCACGAGGTGGACGGACTCCTCCGGCAGCGGGTGCAGATTCAGCAGGCCTGCCTTGAAGACGGTGAAGACACGAAGTCTGTCCAGCGCCGGGGCCTGCCGGACGAACCAGTGAACCTTGATCCCCCGATGAAGCAGGGTCTCGATGTCGCTGAGCGGCAGGTCGGGATCGGTCACGAGGACCGAGTGTCGGGGCTCCCCCTCAAGCCAGGAGGGCAGCGCACGTACCCGGGAGGGGGCGGCCGCCCGGATGTCGTCGGGAATTGCTGCCAGTGGGGGGTCAACATGCCGGACGTGCATCGCGGAGCGCGGCCAGAGCCAACCGGCTTCTCCGGCCTCTGGCCAGTCGTATCGACGCGCGCCGGCCGCCATGATCTCCTTGAGATCGGCCACCAGCCAGAGCCCGGAGGGGCGGCAATGATCCCGGACCGGCAGTCCCCCAAAGTCATCATCGACAGGAGAGTGGACCTCCAGGAGCGCGACGCGAACGGGGAGTCCGGAGACGCGTTCGACCTCGGAGTAGTCGCGCACCCGCTGCAGGCCGATGCCGTGCTCCCAGCGCGCTTCGACCCGGTGCCAACCCGGGAAGCGTCGGGCCTTGACCTCCGTCCAGAACGGAGAGCCGTCCGGGGGAAAACACAGCAGGTCGGGCAGCACGAGCAGGGCGCCGTCCGGACCACGCATCATCGGCGCTGGTGTGTGCGCGGCGTCGTGGGTGAAGGCGTGGGTGGGGACGACATGGATCCTCCGCTCGGTGAACCATCGGGTGATGGCCTCCTCGGCGCTGTGTCCGAGGACCGCCTCTCTGCTTTCGCTGTCATACATCTCGGTGGCACCGGTCAAGACGGGTCGAATTCGCGGACAGTTCAGGGGCAGCACCTCCGGGCTGCGGGAGCAGTCCGGAGGTGCTGCCCCGAGGCAACGCCACCCATGGAAGACGCCGGGCTGCGGCAGGACACGGGGAGGAGCCCCGATCCGGCAGGCCTGTCTGATGATGGGGCCTGTCTGATGATGGGGGCGCGTGCTACGTTCCTGCCAACTGTTCCGATCGCGGGTCGTGGTTGGGGGAGTGGTGTGAGCAGGTCATGAGATATGAGCAGCCTCTGTTCCGGCCTCCTTCCGAGGCCAACAGCTACATCCTCCAGGCCACGATCGGGTGTTCATGGAATAATTGCACCTACTGTCAGAGGTAGGTCAGCGGCTTTTCAGCACTTTGTCGTGATCACGACAATTGAGTGATTCCAGTTGGTTGTTGTGTCATGAGCAGGCAGGAGCAGACAGGTGTAGGCGGGAGCAGAAGGGCTGGAGAGGTCAGAGAGAGGTCAGGATTATGGACCGTTCCCTCATCCAGAATCCCTCCGAGCAAACGGCTGGAGCCTCCTGCCGGAGGAAGGATGACCGCGGCTGAGCGCGCCGGCTTCGCGCTTGGCTGAGTGCTCCTGCCTCCGGATTACGGTTCTCCGACGCTTACCCATGGGAGAAGCTGAACCTCAGGAGGCCCCTTGAAGCTCTCGCCGGAACAGCAGCACATCGTCCGCCACCGTGGCGCCGACCTTCAAGTCATAGCCTGTGCAGGAGCCGGGAAGACCGAGTCCATGGCTCGACGCATTGCCTCGCTCCTGGCCGAAGGCGTTCCGCCCGAGAGCGTTGTCGCGTTCACCTTCACGGAGCGAGCTGCTTCGGAGCTGGCACATCGCGTCGAGTTGCGCCTCGTTGAGTTGATCGGAGAGGAAGGCCGAGGCAGCTTGGCCGCCCTGTATGTCGGCACTATCCATGCCTACTGTCAACGTTTGCTCCTACAATATGTCCCGGAACTCGGAAACTGCGATCTCCTCGACGAAAATGAGCATGTCGCCTTGTTGTCCCGGGAGTTCCGGCATCTCGGCCTGTCGAGGTTCAAGAAGGGGCACTGGGCCTCTGTAAGCTCCTTCTCTGAAGCTCTGGATGTCATCGGCAATGAGCTGATCTCAGACCAAGCGTTGGATGGAACCCAGCTTCTGGAGGCCATCCAACGGTACCGCACCATGCTTGAACGCTACCGAGTCCTGACGTTCTCACAGCTCATCGCCCGATCCGTCGACCTACTCCGGGATGCTCAGACAGCGGGCCCCATCAGGTCGAGCCTCAAGTACCTCCTCGTCGATGAGTACCAAGACATCAACCCCGCCCAGGAGGAGTTGATTCGTCTTCTGGCTGCTCCACCAGTTCGGCTCACCGTCGTTGGTGATGATGACCAGGCCATCTACCAGTGGCGCGGAGCCGACGTAGCCAACATCGTGACTTTCCCGGATCGTCGAACGACCGTCGAGACGGTCCGACTGCTCACCAACCGGCGCTCACAATCTCCCATCGTTTGCGCAGCCAACGAATTCGCGAAGACCATCCCCGAACGGCTCGACAAGGCCATGGAGCCGGTCCGCCCTCCTGACGGTGTAGGAATGTTCGCCTGGGAGGCGGATACCGATGTCGATGAGGCGGAGGCCATCGCGGATCACATGCTGCGGCTCCGCGAAGTGGGCTTCGCCTGGCGCGACATGGCTGCGCTCTTTCGCTCGGTGCGGACGTCCGCTACCCCCCTCCTCGACGCCCTCGATGAGCGGCGCATCCCGTACCAGTGTGCTGGACGCAGTGGGCTCTTCCTTCGGACGGAGATTTCGCTACTTGGCCAGCTCTTCGCCTGGTTCGTGGACGGTGAGTGGAAGGAGGGCCGATGGGGTGAGCCCATGGTCCCCACAGTTGAGGCCGTTGCCGCTGGCCTTCGAGGCTGCTTCCCACGAGCTCGACCAGATTTGAAGCAGTACTTGGAGGACTGGAGAGCTGTTCGTCTCCGAGGGAAGGCTACGGAGTCGCTGGTAGGTGATCTCTACCGCCTGTACGACGAGCTGTGTGTCTGGAGGCTGGATCCAGACGATCCGCATGACTCTTCAATTCTCGGCGCCCTCGCGCAGTTTGCCGGAGTGATCGGCGACTACGAACATGTTCACAGACGGGGTCATGCCGACGTGACCAAAGCGGGGAAGGCGACCTTCAGGGCTGGTCCCTCTCGCGGGAGGGCGCTGTACCACTCCCTCCACCATTATCTGCTCTACTGGGCGCAGGAAGCCTACGAAGACTTCTCAGGTGAGCCAGCTTCAGACCTCGACGCGGTTGACGTGATCACCATCCACCAGGCCAAGGGGCTCGAGTGGCCTGTAGTCTTCATTCCCTCGCTGGTCGCAGGCCGCTTTCCCTCGCGGCGCGCAGGGACGCCACGCGATTGGCTGCTGCCCTCCAGCGCGGTGTCTCCCGCTGTCGCGGCTCGCTATGCGGGGGGGGATGCCGAAGAGCGTCGGCTGTTCTATGTGGCGATGACCCGAGCCAGGGACATAGTGTACCTCTCGCGGTTTGCAAAGAAGACGCGACGCTTCAAGCCCTCACCCTACTTGACGGAGGTTGCAGGGCAGGTACTGGGCAAGGCTCATGAGCTTCCGGTTCCATCACCACCCACGCGAAAGGCCGAGTCTCCGCCCCCGGTTGATGTCTCCTTCACCGAACTCGCGCTCGCAGCCGACTGTGGCCACGCTTGGCGCCTTGGCACCTCATTCGATTTCCCACAGCCCCATGCGCCTCAGCTCGGGTATGGCCGGGCTCTCCACCACATCCTCCGCATGGTGGCAGAGCAAGTGCGGACAACCGGTTCTCTGCCGTCGAGTAAGGAACTTGATGAGCTTGTGGACGCCTTGCTCTACGTGCCATACGCGACACCAGCGGCGTGGCGAGCGATGCTGGTGTCCGCTCGACGCGCAGTCCAGAGCTATGTGACCGAACACGCCAGTGACTTGAGACGGGTCTGGGATGTAGAGCGTCCCTTCGAACTGCACTCAGTCGAGGGAGTCGTGCGCGGACGGGGCGACATCATTCTCGATGAGGGTGCAAGTCGGCTCGAACTGGTCGACTACAAGGTCAGCAACAGCCCCGAGCGCCACGCCTCCTACCGGTGGCAGCTTCAAGTCTACGCTGCGGCAGGCCGTAGTGAAGGCCTCACGGTAGCAAAGGCGTGGTTGCAGGCCCTATCATCTGGCGCGCGAGAGCAGGTGGACGTGAGCCAGCAGGCCGTGCTCCACGCCCAGGATCGTGTCCAGGCTGGGCTTCGGGCTCTACGAAGTGGAAGAACCCCGCCCAGGCCCGGATCGAAGCGGTGTCGCGTCTGTGACTGGCGGCCCGTCTGTGGTCACGCGTTTGACCGATAGCCAGAAGGGGGCTTGAAGCAGGTCGCCCAGATCGAGTATCTCCAGCTTTCCCCGCCTTTGAATCGAGCAGATGGAGAACCGGCCGATGGGCAATTCCAGGAACGACGGCTCAGATACCGCTGACTACCGGCATGCCACCGCACGCCGCAAGAACATCCCCACCGCGAAGCTCGCAGCACACGGAAGGACAGAGCGCCCCGAGCCGGTTCGGTATTCGTACAGCCCCCACCGGTCTCCGGTCATGCGGTTCGACCGGGAGGGCACCCCGGACCACTTGGACAAGCTGCTCGAGGCTGCGAGCACACGAGCCCTACAACCCCACGAGCTGCGGAAGCTCCAAGACGCTCTTGCGAACCAGCACCCCTGGCTCGAATGGACCGAGAAGCAGGAGCAGCACCTGCGTGGGTCATTCCAGGTCGAACCTGTCGCGCTTCACATCCATGAACGCGTGAGCGCCAAGGCCATCGTGCGAGCGGCGATGAGGGAGGACATTCAGCGAGACCTCTTCGCCGACCCAGAGCAGCCATTCCGAGAGGCTGTGCAGTTCTACAGGCACGATGTGGACTGGGCGAACCGGATGATCTTGGGCGATAGTCTCGAGGTGATGACATCACTCGCCAAGCGCGAGGGGATGGGTGGACAGTTCCAACTTGTCTATATTGATCCTCCGTACGGAATCCAGTTCCGGAGCAACTTTCAGCCACTGATGGGAAACCGGCTGGTGAAGGACCGCGACCAAGATCTGACTCGCCAACGGCCTTGACCATCGTTCCGCCCATGATGGTCACGAAGCCCGCCTCATCGCG
>CAYXGP010000333.1:0-7298 GCA_964464515.1 uncultured Enterobacterales bacterium | reverse complement strand
CCCCGCAAGGGAGCTACAGGGTCGCGGTATCAACTTGAAGCCGCGACCCTGTACCCCCGTGGATTCTCCCCACGGTCTGGACGACCGCCCGACCCACTCTCAGGCAGACCTGGAGTCACTGACGCTCAGAGGCACTGACGCTCAGAGGCACTGACGCTCAGAGGCACTGACGCTCAGAGGCACTGAAAGACAAGAGCCCCACACAGACGCGTCATCACCGGCGCCACCAGACCCCGGAGACTCCCTGATGATAGACTCCACCGGCATGTGTCCGCTCTTGTTCCCCATCGGCGCCCTGTTCTCGCTCAGCGCCTGCCAGCCCATCGCGGCGGACCTGCGCGGCTCCACCCCGCTCACAGACTCCACCGCGCCCACCGGCTCCGGCCTGCCAGCAGACTCTGCCACCGCGCCGCCCGAAGAGATCGGCAGCGCCTGCGAGGGACGCACCCACCCTGCGCTGGAGATCGACGAGCTGCTGGCCGCCAACGTCCACGGCATCACCGACCTCGACGGTGACACCTCTGACTGGGTCGAGGTGGTCAGCCACGACACCGAGCCCGTCTCGCTGTCGGGCTGGTCGCTCCGTGACGGCGGCGGGACACGCTGGCGCTTCCCCGACCTCATGCTCGACCCAGGCGCAGTGCTGCTGATCTTCGCCTCGGGCAAGGACCGCGCCGACACAGATGAGCTCCATACCAGTTTCTCGCTGGCGGCCGACGGTGACGCCGTGCAGCTCATCGCCCCCGACGGCTGTCCAGTACACGCAGTGGCCTTCGACCGCCTGTACGGCGACGTCTCGATCGGCCACCCGGCCAGCGTCGCTCTCGACTGGGGCTACTTCCTGGAGCCGACGCCGGGTGCGGCCAACACCACCGAGGCCCGGCCGGGCTTCGCCGAGCCACCGACGCTCACTCCCGAGCCGGGGTTCCACGCCGCAGCCGTCACCGTCAGCGCCGCTCACGCCGATCCCACCGCGACGATCCGGCTCACCCTGGACGGCGCCGCGCCCACCGAAGACAGCGAACCCTACGCAGGGCCGTTCGCGCTGGAATTCGACACCCCGCTGGCGGTCGTGCGCGCCGTCGCCTTCGTGGATGGTCTGTGGCCCAGCCGCGTCACCACAGCCACCTACAGCACCACGCCGTCAATCCTGGAGGACGGCCTCAAGGTGGTCTCGCTGGTGGTCGACCCCTTCGACCTATACGATGAAGACACAGGCATCTACGCCTACGGCCCCGAAGACTACACGACGTCCTACCCGTACTTCGGGGCCAATTTCTGGGAGGACTGGGAGCGCGACGCCCACGTGGAGCTGTGGACGGTCGACGGCGCCCGGGTGCTGTCGCAGGATGTCGGGGTCAAGATCCACGGGGGCTATACGCGGGCGTTCGAGCAGAAGAGCTTCCGCCTCATCGCCCGCTCGGCGTACGGGCCGGACACCCTCGACCACCAGTTCTTCCCAAACCAGGAGCAGGCGTCCTTCGCTGTGATGGTCCTGGAGGGCGCCGGCGACTGGTGCCCCACCCACACCGAGAACTCACTGGTTGACATGCTGTTCCGCGACGAAGACGACACGCGGCTGCCTACCATCGACTCGCAGGCATGGGAGCCCACCGTCGTCTACCTGAACGGCGTGTTCTGGGGGCTGTATGCGTTCAGGGAGAAGCTGGACGAACACTATATAGCCGAGCACCACGACGCCGATCCGGACAACCTCGATCGCATCGAGTGTACGGCCGACGGCACCGACGACTGGTGGAGGGTCAGCCAGGGAGACCGGGTCGCGTTCGATGAGATGAACGCCTTCGTGGAGACCAGCGACCTGTCCGATCCCGATGAATGGGAGATGTTCCAGACCTGGATGGAGCCGGAGAACCTGGCCACGGCGGTGCTGGCGGAGGGGTACTGGGGGAACTCGGACTGGTGGGACAACAACCTGAAGATCTGGCGCGAGCGGGAAGACGACGCGCCGTTTCGACACATGGTGTTCGATCTGGGGCACGGGTGGCCGTCGGTCAGCAACGATCACCTCGGCGTCAGCGTGGGATTCTCAGGGCCGGGGCTGCCCATCGCAGACGCGCTGCGGAACGAAGCGTTCAGGGTGGAGCTGGCCAATCAGGGCGCGGAGCTGCTCAGCACCCGGCTGAGCGCAGACACGGCGTTGGGCATCCTGGATGGGATGCACGCGCGCATCGCGCCGGTGATCCCGGAGCAGTATGCGCTGTGGTGCGGGGCGTCGATGTCGGACTGGGAGGCGTCGGTGGAGACGGCCCGCGACTTCGTCCAGCGACGCCCCACATACTTCCGCGCCCAGCTCCAGCAGCACGTGGGGCTGGGCGGAATGGTCACCTTGCAGCTGAACGCAGACCCACCCGAAGGCGGGGTGTTCCGGCTGACGGCGCTCACGGTGTCATCGCCAGTCGAGATCGACTACTTTGAGGGGATCCCGGTGTCGGTGACGGCCGTGCCGGCCGACGGATGGACGTTCCTGGGCTGGTCCGACGCAGCGCTGGGCGACGCCGCGTCGGTGAGCTTTACGTTGGAAGAAGCGCGGAGCATCACGGCGACCTTCGAGTAGAGCTCGATTTCGTGGTCTCCGGGAGCGGATCGCCCCTCGCGCTCACCGCTGCCCGCTGCGAGCGACTCCGAGCGAACGACGCAGGGCTCGCTCGACGACGGCCGGTCCAAACCACGACCACAGCACCAGCAGCAGGTAGAGTACCGCAGAGACGATCAAAGGAGTGTACAGCTCCAGCCAGGCCAACCCCGCGAGTACCGCGACGGCCAACACCCAGCTACCGGCGGGCCCGAGAACCTGGAGCACGCGCAGCGGCGCCAGCGACCAGTGCCCATGCACCCGCGCCTGGAAGGCGAGCTGTGCAGCGAGGGCGTCTCGAGGGTTCTCCCGCACGGCTTGAGCGAGCAGACGCTGGCCAGCAGCAGGGTTTCCGAGGTTTACCTGAGCCACACCCAACAGGGAGAGGGCGTCCAGGTCCATCGGCTCGCTGCTGAGCGCAGCGCGAGCGAGCGCCCGTGAGTGGCGGTCCCTCCCCTGCAGGAATGCGCACCACGCGCGAGCGCTGATGTGTATCGACGACTCCGGTTCCAACTCAGCGGCCCGGTCGAGAAGCGCCTCGGCTTTGTCTCCCTGACCGCCCAGCGCGCAAGCTCTTGCATACAGCACCCAGAAGGCGGCCTCGTCGGGTTCGAGCTGCAGCGCATGCAACACAGCCTCCTCACAGCCGGCCAGATCGTCAAACATGAAACAGGCGGTCCCCAGCGCATACGCCGCCAGGGCGGAGTCGGGATGTCGGGCCACCCCGTCACGACCGGCGTCGACTGCCTGGCGCGGCCGATCGAGCGCCAGCAGGGCCTGAACGCGGACCAGCCAGGCGGCGGGCTCCTCCCAGGACGCCTCCCCGGCGTCAGAGAGCGCATGCAGCGCCTGCTGGGGACGATGAATCTCCAGCAGATGTGCCGCGCGCTGGACGGCGTGGTTCACGTCCAGCCCAGAGCCAGTCGAGCGACCGAGACGATGACGAACACGGTGATGCGTTCACCGGTGCCAACCAGGATCACCGCAGCCAGTCCCCATCCCCACAGCGACCCCGGATCGCCGCCGGTGCGGGTGAGGGCGCGACGCAGCATCGGTGTGAGCGAGCGCGCCTGGAGCGACCACGCGAGCAGCCCGGCGGCGTTCGTGGCTCGGCGGTGAAGCGTGGGGGCGTGAACGATCTCCGACTCCAACAGCGCGGGAGTCAGCGCCACCTCCACGCTGACCTGCAGCAGGATCACCGCCACCGCGATGACGAGCAGCTTCCGCCACACCCCGTCGGAGTCCATCATGCGCCGGGCGCTCTCCATGGCACACACCGTGCCGGCGAGCGGGCCACCGAAGAAGAACACCACCACCAGACTCGCGACCCGAAACGGGGGCTTGGAGAGCTTGACCCGCTTCTTTCCCTGGAGGGTCGGTGAGAGAAGATCCAAAGTGCCAACCTCGGCCAGAGAGACCGCCAGCGCTCGGGCCTCTCGATCGACCCTACACCACCGGTGACTCGTTCACACTGTATCCTGCCATCCATGTTCAACCTCAGTCGCTGGTTTTCACGACCCATTCCGCGCGGAAGTGCCCTGGTCTTCGACCTGAATCACACCCTCGTCGACTCGGTGGGGGCGACGGCGCGGCCGGGTGTAGAGCAGCTCCTCGCGTCCCTTCAGGTGGACTACCGGCTTGTATTGTGGACACACTCCCGCCGCTGGAGAGGACGGAGGCTCCTACGGGAACACAACCTCGCTCACTTCTTCGATCAGCAACTGTACCGTCAGGACTACGATCCCGACGACATCGGCACCCGAAAGGACATCCGCAGGGTGCAGGGCCGCCTCATCGTCGATGACGACGCCGAAGAGATCGCGTTCAACGCTCGACACGGTGCCCGCGTCTTCCACATTCCGCGGTACAGGCAGCGGAACCAGGCCGAGCGTGTTGACGACCTGTACGATCGTATCCGGGCCGTCATCGCGGGGCGGGGGTGAGCAGGCAGCCGCGCCGGTTCAACCGCGCTGCCATCGCCACCGCCGGAATCGGGAGGGAGAGAGCATGGAGCGGATGCCATCAAGCTCGCCCGGGCTCGGATCGGGGCCTCCCCGGTATCTCGCGATCAGGATCCCCCGGCGTCCGAGCGACCTGACGAAACGCACCTGACGTTCGTCATCGTCGATGAGCACGTCGCCCTCGATGGTGGTGATGTCCTTGCCCACGTCGTGATTGTCGGGGTCATAGTCTTCGCGAAAGCGGCACTCGGTGAAGTAGCGCCGCAGCTCGTGGTCCCGCAGAATGCGCAGGGCCCTGATGCGGGTGGAGCTGGTCCACAACGCGAGGGTGTGGCCGTCCTCCAGGAGACCGTCCAGTAGCTCGATCACACCTGGTCGGCGCTGGCGCCCCCGCTCGTCCGTGAGGGTGTTGTCCATGTCGAAGACCACCTTCATGGAGTTGACCGGCCAGACGACCAGGGCGCGGCGAGCTGCCCCAGGTAGTCCTCGGGAAAGCCCGGCCAGTCCGAGAGCCCGACGGTCTCCGACGCATCGCGATCGCGGGGCCAGTAGAAGGTGCCGAACACCAGATCCCAGAAGATGATGTTGTTTCCGTAGTTTGCATTGGCCTCTTTCAGCACCACCGAGTGATGCCACCGGTGCAGCTCGGCCATGCTGAACACGTAGTTCAGGGGGCCCAGCCGAAGGTGGATGTTGCAGTGCTGGTAGAGCCCATGTACCGCGATCCAGGCCGTCATCAGCGTGATCACCTCGTCCCCCACGCCGAGCAGCACCAGCGGCAGCAGGGAGGCGGTGGCGCTGGTGGCGGTGTCGAGCGGGTGGAACCGGCCCGCGTTCAGGAAGTAGAGGCGATGGGGACTGTGGTGGATGGCATGCAGCCGCCACAGAAGCGGGACCTCGTGAAACGCTCGGTGGACCTGGTACTCGCCGAATTGGGTGACCACCAGCGCCAGGGCGAGCTGAGCGCCGAGCGGGAGGGAGGCGGGCCAGGGTCCACCGAACCCCGCGGTGGCGGTCGCGAGGGCCGCTGCAGCGCCGAGGAGCCCGGCGCGCAGGACCGTCTCCATGATGACGGGGACGAGCCCCTGGGAGACGATCCCGTGGACGATGTCGGTGCCGATGTCTCCGCGAGACTGGTTCCAGCCCGTGTACTCAGGGTTCGCCCGCTCCAGCAGCGCGACGACGGCGGCTGTGCTGAAGGTGATCAGCGCGATCACCTCGCCGGCGGACAGACCCGCGGTCAGCAGGAGCGGAGCGGCGAGGAGGGCAGCCGCCATGTTGGACGGAAAAGCACAAAAGGTGATGGCACGGCGAGCGAGGGTCATGTCTCTGCGCTGGCGTTCATCAAGGATGTTCAGGGCTGGGGGACCGCGCGAGCCGCAGACCGAGATCATCGCTGCGGCGTGAAGGGACGCTGGCGTAGCGATTGGCCAGCCGCACACCGTAGGGCGCGTTGCCCCAGCTCCCGCCGCGGCTGGTCCGCTCGGAGCTGCCGCTGACACCGAGTACACCAGCGTTGTCTACAGGCGGGCCGCTGCTCTGATACCGGTCCCAGGTCCACTCCCAGACGTTTCCCGTCATGTCGTGCAGCCCCCACGCGTTGGGCTGGAGCCGCCCCACCTCCGCCAGCCCGTCGTGGCCGTCTGTGCAGCCGAACACATCCCAGGTCAGCCAGGCCGCGTACTTCTCCTTCGTCGATGGGTTTGCTACGTTGCTGAATCGGCAGACGTCGCCGTCCTCGTCCGTCCCCGCGTATCGACCGCTGGATCCCGCCCGCGCAGCGTACTCCCACTCAGCCTCGGTGGGCAGCCGGTAGCCGTCGGCCGAGCGAACCCACGTCACGTCGTCGCCCTGGATGGTGTATGCGGGCTCCAGCCCCTCCCGCTCACTCACGGCGTTGGCGAACAGCACCGCGTCCATCCAGTCTACGCAGAAGACTGGTAGATCCTGGCCGACGCCCCACTGCGAGCAGGTCCCGCGCGCCTCACCGCCCCAGAACCGGGTGCCGGCCGCCGACGGGTTTCGCCCCATCACCGACTGAAAGAGCCCCTGCGTCACCTCTGTCGCGCCGAGCTCGAACGCCTGGGTGATCTCCACCGTGTGCTGCGTCTCGTCATCACTCCGGCTCGGCTCCGACTCGGGGCTCCCCATCTCGAAGCTCCCCGGACGGATCCGCTCCATCCGGTAGCCGTGCTCGGCCAGGATGGAGGGACGCGTGGGGGCAGCGGCACTCTCAGCGCCCTCCTCCGGCGGGAGCATGAAGTAGAAGTCGCCCTCCAGCGATGACGACTCCCAGGGCACCTGCTTCGCGCTGGTCTGCGCTTTCACCTCGCGCCGCACCGCCTTGAACAGATCCTCGATCGCGAGCCCCTCCGTCTTGATGTGCCGGAGCAGCGTCTGGGTGTAGCTGTCCGTGTCCACCGCGACGCTCCCCGGCGCGGTCGCGTAGGCGACGAGGGTTCCGCTGGGCGCGTTGAGCATCGCCAGGCCCTGTCCGCTGCTGCGGAAACTCCGCTCGAACGGGTTGTTCCTGCAGGCGTCGAGTATGACCAGGTTGAGTCGGTTGTCTGCGTTGTCCATCTTCGCGAGCACCGCGCCGGCGTCTACGCCCTCGATGTCCACGTCCGCCTCGCCCTCGATCACCGCGTCCACCGGTATCAGGTAATTTCGGCCGTTTACCTGCATACCGTGGCCCGCGTAGTAGAACAGCCCCACCCCGCCCCCCGACAGCTCATCGCCGA
>CAYXGP010000332.1:0-7332 GCA_964464515.1 uncultured Enterobacterales bacterium | reverse complement strand
AGTATGATGGGGCGAGACATTCAGTAAGTCTATTACCCTTCGACTACCCTCTTAGGCCGCTCCAGAAAAACCCCTATCCACCCTCGACGCGGATGCGCGTCGCCCCTCGGCTCGCCACGCTCTGGAAGTATCCAGATACGACTGCGAGCGAGGCGAGCCAATGGGCTCGCGCCTCCACGCCGATCATTGGATATCTCTTTTCCTGGAGCGGCCTTAGAGGCTAACGCTAATCGCTCCACCAACGCTCCTGCCGCTGGACGAGGTTGACCATGTTGCCCTCGGGGTCCTCGATGGTGAGGAGCGCGCCGGGGCCGCGCCGCCGCTGCTGGAAGATGCGCACGTCGCACAGGGTGAGGCGCCGCCGGGTGGCCTCGAGGTCGGGAACGGCGACCTCCAGAAACATCGCCTGGCCGCGCGGTCGGGTGAACCCGGGCAGGCGGGTGGCGTCGAGGAGGATCACGCGAACGCCGCCAGCCTGCAGGAGCGAGTGGTTCGCCGTGCGGCGCAGCCGCTCCATGCCCAGGAGCTGTGTATAGAAGATCTCCGCCCGCTCCAGCTCGAAGCACGGCAGGGTCACACCGCGCAGCGACGCCGACGACGATCGCTCGACGGAAGGGGCGCGGGTCCGCGCCCAGAACGGACGGGTGCTCATCGGAGCTCGGGGGTCGGCAGGATGGTTTGACCTCGATGTAGCATCCGCCCCCCTACTACGCGTCCAGATTCTGGGCCGCATGCAGCTTCTCGCTCGTCCTCGCTCGTCACCGCAGGTGCACTACAGCTTCCTCGCTCGGACTTCGTGAGAATCCACCTTCGACTCAGACTCCAGCCGCTCGCTACGGGGCCCGTATGCAACATCGAGGTAGAGTCTATCGCCGAGAGACGCCGCTGCCCCCTGGTCCACGTCACCCTCACGTCATCGCGCTGCTCGCGTTGGCTGCATGCGCCGATCTCCGCTCGGCAGACGGCGACCTGGCGCCGATCGACCTGGGCCCGCCCGGGGCGCCGGTGGTTCGCCTCCTCGATCGCCTGGACTCCGCTCGGTTTCAGCTACCGGCGGCGCCACCTCTCCCACCCGATCTACGCCTGACAGGTCCCTGGGAAGAGACGGCCCCCGGGCGCTGGAGCACCCCCAGCCCGATCGACCTGCCCTTCCCCCGCTACAACGGCGAGCCGCCAGGCGTCTGGCTGGAGCGCGACGGCGCGCGGGTCCCCTACGGGCCTTGGCTGACCCGGGGCGAGGGCTCCGGGTGGGCGATCGCGGGGGGGCGGATCACCGTCTCGTCGGAGGGCCAGCCAACGGCGCTGGTCCTCCACGACGACGCCAGCGCTGCGGCGAGCGAGCGCCTCCAGGCCACCTGGACGGACCCGGCCGGGCACGGACGTCAGGTGATCCGGCGCGACGGTCGATCGCGGGACGCCCTGCTGCTGCCGGTGGGGGGCTCGGTGACCTGGTCGCTCGATCCAGAGCCCGGCCGTCTGCTGCGGCTCGCGGTCGCCAGCGCTCCCGTCGCGGGGGCGGAGGACGCCGTCGTCGAGCTCACCATCCACGCGGGCGGCGCGCGACTGTGGCAGGAGACAGTCGGCGGGGGGTGGACGGAGATCCGCGCGCCGCTGCCCGATCGCGCTCGTGAGATCCAGGTGACGCTGGGGGCTGGCGCGCCCGCGGGATGGCTGGCGCTGGCGACCCCCGAGATCGTCGGAGCCGCGGGAGAGGGCCCGCGCCGGGTCGTCGCCATCGCCGTCGACACCCTGCGCCCCGATCACCTCGCCACCCACGGATACCCCCGGACCACCACACCCGCGCTGGATGCCTTCGCGCGAGAGGCCGTGGTGTTCGAGAACGCCCGCGCACCCGCTCCCCGGACCCGCCCCAGCATGCAGGCGGCCCTGACCGGACGGGAGCCGCACCGCAGCGGTGGCACCCTCGGCGCGGCGCTGCAGCGAGGGGGCTTCACCACCGCGGGGATCGTCGCGAACGTCCACCTCTCGGAGGCGTTCGGCTTCGCGCGGGGGTACGGCGACTGGACCCTCGACGACGCCGCGGACGCTGGCGAGCAGGTCGATCGCGCGCTGCGCTGGCTGTCCGGCCACGCCACCGAGGACACCTTCCTGCTGCTCCACCTGATGGACCCGCACACGTTCTACCTGGCCCCTGAGCCCCATCGCGATCGCTTCACCGGCGGCGCGGGGCTGCTGCCGGATCGCTACAACCGCTGGATGGTCGCCAGGTGGGCCGCTCAGGGCCTCACCGACGCCCAGCGGGACTGGATCCGCGGACGCTACGACGGCGAGCTTGCGTACATGGACGCCGAGATCGCGCGGCTGCTCGCGGGGCTGGAGGCGCTGCCCGGTCAGACCCTGACGGCGGTCTTCTCCGATCACGGCGAGGAATTCTGGGAACACGGGGGCTTCGAGCACAACCACTCGCTCTACGACGAGGTGGTCCGCGCGCTGCTGTGGCTCCGCGCGCCCGGCGGGTGGTCTGGCGGCCCGCATCGTCGCGCCGCCGCAGTCTCTCTGATCGACCTCGCCCCCACCCTGCTGGCAGCCGCTGGGATCACGCCGCCGGACGACATGGACGGCGCATCGCTGCTGCCCCTCCTCGCCGAAGATCCAGCGCTGGAGCAGCAGCTCGAGGCGCGCCCGCTGCTGCTCGGGCACCACATGTTCGGGGTGGAGCGCTGGGGCGTGGTCGCGGACGGTCACAAGTACATTTTGGAGACGATGAGCGGCGCGGAGTCGCTGTACCGGCTCGCCGACGACCCGGGGGAGCAGACCGACCGCAGCGGCGCAGATCCCCAGACCCTCGCTGCGATGCGCGCGGCGCTCGGGCGCGCATCGGGCTGGCCCGTGGGCGTCGGCTGGCGGTTCGACATCGAGGGACTCACCGCGCCCCTGGAGCTGCGGTTTCCAGAGGAGGTCTCAGCCGCGGGCGTGCTCGATCCCGAGAGCGGCAGGACCCGGCGGGCGATCCGCGAGTGGGGAGAGGCGCCTGACTCGACGCCCGCAGACGTCGCCCGCGTGGAGGTCTCTGCAGACGGTCGAACGGTGCGGATCGAGCCGGGGGGGGCTTCGGGCACCGTCGCCGTGGTGGGACCGACCGCCAGCAGCCACGCCCAGATCGTCGGTGACACGTCCCAGACGCTCACGCCTGGCGCACACCAGCCAGAGCAGGGTGGGCTCCTGACCGCGCGACCGGGGGCCATCATCCTGCCGCGGGGGCTGACCGGGAGCGCTGCCCTCGATCCGCACGATCGCACACATCTGGAGGCGCTCGGCTACCTCCAGCCTGCTCCCGCGCACACGCCCGTGAGGTAGGCCCCGACGGGGTATTGATGGTACTTCCTGCCCATCTTCCGTCCGGCGAGAAGTTGTCTCGTTTGCCACAGATACGCCACGCATCCATGCACGTGGGATAAGAGGGCGCGCAAGCCGGAGCATCGTTGACCCTCACCCCGCTCGTCTACATCACCCCCCGGGACGGCTCCGTATCCGGCGGGCTCTGGGGTGATGTGCTGAGCTGTGCGCTCGAGGTCAACCCCGCCAACGCCGACGAGTTCACCCCGCCGCCCATCGCCCAGGGCGTGCTGGTCGACGCCAACATCGACGAGCAAGATTTGCTGGCCCTCCTCCGTTTGCTGCGAGAAGCGTGGGCGGTGCCCTGGGTCATCCTGCGTAGACCCGGCCAGGCCTGCTCCGAGCAGCTCCTGTGGTCGACCGGGGCCGACGCCATCCTCAAGGACCCGAGCCCCGCCCCGGCGGTCGTCGCGACGCTCATCCGGCAGGCCACGTTTTTGCAAGACCAGTACCTGATGCCGCCCACGCCGCAGCCCTCCAGCGCGTGGCGGCCAACCTCCGACCACACCCCCGCCAACCGCCGCGTTCTGCAGGAGATCCACCACCGCTTCCGCAACAACCTCACGGTGATCGCCAGCGTGCTCAGTCTGCAGGCCGACGAGTCGCCGGAGCCCGCGCGGCAGCCACTCCTCGACAGCGCCCAGCGCGTGCGCGCGATGGCCCTCATCCACGAGCGCCTTTTTCAGACCGACAACCTCGATCACATCGACTTCTTCACGTACGTCGGCAACCTGATCGCCCTGGCCCAGCGGGCCAGCTCCGCGTCACCTGCGCTCGTGCGGGTCTTCGTGGAGGGAGACGACGTGTACCTCTCCCTGGACAAGGCCATCCCCTGCGGCTTCCTCCTCAACGAGCTGCTCCTCGATCGTCTGAACACGGCCTTCCCCGACCCCGCCAGCGGCCAGCTGTCGGTGCACCTCAACCACAGCCGCCGCAGGATGGTCGTGGAGGTGCGAGACGACGGGATCCCACCATCCAGCGATTACCTCGGTGGCGAGTCGAACCGGGTCCGTCAGCTCGTGCTGCTGGATCTGGCAGAGCAGCTCGGCGGCGCCCTGCGGGTCGATCCGGGGCACCCTGCGGGGGACGATGCGCCCGGCCAGGCCACGGTGTTCACGCTCCACTTCCCGCTCAACGTCCCGACCGGCTCGACCTGACCATGCCCGAGCCCAACACCCGAGAGCTGAAACACACCTTCGTCAACAAGCTCGGGGCCATCGCCGGCCTGCTCAACCTGAAGGCGGGCGAGGCCGACGACGCAGAGCGTCAGGCGCTGACCGAGAGCGCGTTCCGGGTGCAGGCGATGGCGATCGCGCTCCACCACCTCTCACTCGACGACGGGCAGGTGGCGCTCGGCTCGTACACGCGGGATCTCGCCCGTCGGATCTGCGGTCGCAGGCGAGCGATCGTAGAGACCGCCCCGCTGTCCATGCCGCTGGAGGAGGCCGTTACGCTGGGGCTGCTGCTCACCGAGCTGCTCATCGCGCGGCTGCGGGTCTCCCCGGGGCGCTCGCGGATCACCGTGCGCCTCACCACCAGCGATGAGGCAGGCCGGCTGGATGTGGAAGATCCCGGGCCTGCACCGCCGACGGATTATCTGAGTGACATTGAGTCTCCGCTTGAGGCGATCGTTTTGCTCGACCTCACCGCTCAGCTAGGTGGTGAGCTGGAGTTCCAGTCCGGCGCCACCACCACTTTCACGCTACGCTTCCCACAGAGCGAGGCGACATCGAACGCATGACCGAGCCCATCCAAATCCTCGTCGTCGAAGACGAGAGCCTGATCTCGCGAGACATCCAGCTCAAGCTGCGGCGGCTGGGGTACCGAATCGCCGGGGCCGCGGCGTCGGCGCAGCAGGCGATCGATCGAGCCCATCTCAAGCGCCCCGATCTCGTGCTGATGGATATCAACCTCCGTGGAGACCGCGACGGAATCGACGCCGCCGGCACCATCCGGCGGGAGTACAACATCCCCGTGGTGTTCCTGACGTCGTTCGCCGACGACGCCACCATCTCCCGCGCCAAGCGCACCGAGCCCTACGGATACCTGCTCAAGCCCGTCGACGACGCCGAGCTGCAGATCGTCATCGAGATGGCGCTGTACAAGCACCAGCTCGAGACCCGCCTGCGGGACAGCGAGGAGCGCTACGCGCTGGCCGCGCGCGGCACCAACGATGGCTTGTGGGACTGGGATCTGTGCAACAACACGGTGTTCTATTCGCCGCGCTGGCGGAAGATGCTGGGGCTCGAGGAGACCACCCTCCTGGGCGATCCCGAGGTGTGGCTGGGGCGCGTCCACCCCGCCGACTCCGCGCGCGTGCGCGATGCCATCGAGGCCCACATCGGCGCTGACGAAGGGGGCCCCATCAAGCAGGGGCACTTCGAGTGTGAGTACCGCATCCAGATGGCCGACGGCTCCTACCGTTGGATGCTGTCGCGGGGGATGGCGCAGCGAGACGATCAGGGCGTGGCCCACCGCATGGCGGGCTCGCAGACCGATCTCACGGAGCGCCGCATCTACGACCCGCTGACGGGTCTGCCGGTGGCCTCCCTGTTCCGCCGCCTGCTGTCCATGACCCTCGAGCGGGCGGATCGGCAGGGGCGCCAGATGGCGGTGCTGGCGGTCGGCCTCGATCGCTTCTCCGCGGTCAACCAGTCGCTGGGTCTCGCGGCCGGAGACGCCGTGCTCGCGGCGAGCGCGCAGCGGCTCTCAGCCCTCATCCGCCGCGGCGAGCCCCTCTGCCGCTTCGCCAACGATGAATTCCTCGTGCTGGTCGATGACATCTCCAACGACTTCTCCAACGTCGAGGGGCTCGAGTCGATGGCGGAGCGCATCATCAGCTGCCTCGAGCGCCCGTTCGAGGTGGACGATGGAGAGTGCGCCATCAGCGCCTCGGTGGGCATCGCCCTGTCCGGAGAGCAGGGTCTCTCGGCCGAGGATCTGCTCGCGCGCGCCGAGACGGCCCTGCGCCGCGCCAAAGCCAGCGGCGGCGGCCAGGCAACCGTGTTCGTCGATGGCTGGCAAGAGGAGACCCGCGTACGGATGCAGCTCCTGATGGCCCTCCGGCGGGCCATCCAGAACGACGAGCTGAGCCTCCACTACCAGCCGCTCATCTCGATGCGCACAGGACGGATCACGGGGATGGAGGCGCTGCTGCGCTGGATCTTCCCCGGGCGCGGCCCCATCTCCCCCGGACTGTTCATACCCATCGCCGAAGAGACCGGCCTCATCCTGCCCATCGGCGAGTGGGTGATCGGCGAGGTTTGCCGCCAGATCCGCGAGTGGCGCGATGACCTCGACCTGACCAGCTCTCTCGCGATCAACATCAACGTCTCCGGCCTCCAATTCACCGAGACAGACCTCGTCGCGGTGCTCACCGAGGCGATGGAGAAGTACCGGATCGATCCCTCCTGGATCAAGGTGGAGATCACCGAGAGCGCGCTGATCGGCAACCCCGATCTCGCCCGAGACTGCCTGCTCAAGATCCGCAACATGGGCATTGCGATCTCGATGGACGACTTCGGAACGGGCTACTCGTCGCTGTCGTATCTGCACCGCTTCCCTGTCGACACCCTCAAGATCGACCGCTCGTTCGTGCACAACATCGGCTCAGAAGATGGCGCCGAGGCCCTCGCCGTGGCCCGCACCATCATCGCCCTGGCCCGCGAGCTGCATATGAACGTCACCGCGGAAGGTATCGAGACAGCAGAACAATTCAAGATGCTGGAGCGGATGGGTTGTGACTTCGGCCAGGGGTGGTTCTTCGCACGGGCCTACCCGCCCTCGGAGGCCCGCAAGCTGCTGGAGCTGGACCCGGTCTGGGACAGCTCCGGCGAGCGGACCGCCCTCGATCGCGATGAAGAACACGAGGTACCGCCAGCGCTCAGTCTCGACGAGTCGGCCAGCCCCACGCTCTGAGAGGGCGTTTGGAAAGTCCGCGCGCGGACCTTCCTCGCCCTCTCGGCGGCCCGCTCC
>CAYXGP010000331.1:0-7383 GCA_964464515.1 uncultured Enterobacterales bacterium | reverse complement strand
GCCTCCAGCGCCGCGGCCACGCGCTGGCGCACCGCGGCGACGGTCAGCGCGGCCACTACGCCCTCCCCGAGAGCCAGACGGTGGACTGCGCCGGGCGGCGGGTGTGGGCGTCGTCGATCTCGCCGTCGTCGTCCTCGTCGTAGAGGAAGGCGAGGTCTCGCCAGGCCGCCTCGTACTGGTCGCGGTAGTCCTTCGCGATCTCCCGGTAGGCCTCGCGCAGACGGCTGGCGAAGTCCTCGAAGATGAGCGCGAGGCTCAGCGCCAGGTGGGCCGGCCGGAGCGCGCTGGGGCTCATCACCAGGTTGGGGCGGTTGCCCTTCGCGATGAGCCGCAGGGTGATCTCCGCCCAGGCCTCGTCGCGGTGGTCCTGGAGGTCAGTGAGAGAGTGCAGCGGCGAGGTGCCCGCCGGGTCCAGTCCGCTGCAGCGCCGGAAGAGGTCGGCGTCGGCGACCACCGGGTAGAGCGCCGCGCGAACCAGCGCCGCGTCGTTGCGGAAGAGGTGGGGGTCGCCGCTGATGATCAGGCTCCACTCCACGCGCCAGCCCTCGCCGAGGTCCAGGCTGGCGGCGGGGGTGTAGGCGTACTCCGCGATGCTGCCGGTGACGGTGACCGCCACCCCGTCCACCACGGCCACGCCGGCGGCGTCGTAGATGCTGACGGTGCTGCCCGCCTCGGTCGGGGCCACGAGGGCGCCGTCCCTGTACACCGGGCACTGCAGCGTCTGGGCCCGCCCGCGCTCGAGCAGGTCCGGCGCGAGCAGGCGCGCGGTGTAGTGGGTGCTGGCGGCGCCGGTGGGCATCAGGCGTTGTCCAGGCTGTTGAGCGCCAGGTAGGCCGCGCGCACCCGCACGCTGCCGGCGGTGAACGCGGTGTCGCCGTCGGCGGTGCCGCCGGTGGCCGCGGCGGTGAGCACCATCTGCTCACTGGCGGCGAGCACCGCCCAGTCAGGGATGGTGTCCACCTTGGCGTCCTGCGCCAGGGTGTCGCTGCCGGGGTAGCCGTACTTGTCCGGATCCGCCGCGATGCCGACAGCGAAGGTCACCGAGGTGCCCCCGGCCACCAGGAGGGTCTCGACGTTGGCCTGGACGCTCAGGAGCACCGCCCCGGCGGGGGTGTTGAGCAGGTTGGTCTCCACCGCGGCCGGGGAGACGGTCTCCTCGTAGACGACGAGCTCCAGCCCCTCGGTGGGGCTGCCTCCGACCCGCGCGACGATGTCGCCGGTGCCGGTGCCCGCGCCGAGCAGCTGGAAGAGCGCGCCGTCGGGGATGCCCAGCGTGCCGCCGCCGCCGGCGGCCAGCCAGGCGGCGCCGACCCGGAGGTAGAGGGTCGGGCCGCCGTCGGTGCGGAGGTAGAGGCTGCCGTCAGGCTGCGTCGAGGTCGGCGCGCCTGCGCCTGCGGTGAGCGTCGGACTGGTGGCGAGGGCGCTCTCGGCGCCGGAGGTCCACAGCGTCAGCTTGCGGAACGCCCAGCCGGCGGCGTCGCGAACGCGGAAGGCGGTCTTAGCCATGTCGGTGTCTCCCAACCCCCGGGGGGGCAACCCGGCGCCGCCGGGCAAGGTGATGGTGGGTGCGCTACCGGTCGCGCCTCCGGCTGCTCCGGAGGGCGGCCTGCCGGGCGATGTCCCGGGACTGCTCGAAGGTCTTCGCCGGGCGCCCGGTCTTCTGGGCGTCCTTCTGGGACTGCTTCTGGATGCGCTTCGCCAGGCGGTTCATCGCCTCGCGGCGGCTGACGCCCTCGCCGCTCACGCTGCCACCCCGGCCGCGGTGGTCATGGCGTCGAGCTTCGCCACGTCGGCCTCGACCTTCGCGGCGATGGCTGGGATGTGGACGTTGCGCTCGTGGCGGCTGATGCGGTTGCGCTGGCGGTCCATGATGGCCTCCAGCACCTCCTGCTGCGGCGGCGGGACGATCCCGTCCTCGACCAGCTTCAGGCGCCAGCGGCGCCAGGCGTCCTCGTCGCAGCGCAGGACGGTCTTCGCCCCCACATGCACTGGGGTCTCGAACTTGAGTACGTGGACCTTCCCCCGGTGGCCGGGGTACTCGTCGACGTAGCCGCCGTCGTACTCCTCGGGGATGATGATCCACCCCCGGCGCTGGAGCTGGGCGATGGCCAGGGTGGCGTCGGGGGCGCCCCCGCGCCGGCCCTGGCGCACGCCGTTGACGCCCGGGGTGAGCCGCAGGCGCTTGAGCCGAGGGAGCCAGACCCACTGCGCACCGTCGGGGCCCTGCATCTCGACCAGGTCCCAGCTCAGCGGGGAGTGGACGAGGATGAAGTAGGGCTCCGCCCGCAGCCGGTAGGCCCGGCTGGTCGGCCGGGCCCGGCGGTTGACCCGCTGGCCCTCGGCGGGGGGCGCGGCGGCGCCGGTGAAGTCGTGGCTCATGGAGGACCTCCGCTCAGGCGTCGGTGACGATGCCGACCCCGCGGCTGTCCTCGACGATGGCGACCCCGGCGTAGCCGTGGCCGATGATCTCGGTGGTGGCGGCGCTGCCGTCGCGGTCGAACTCGACCAGGATGGGCGCGTCGCCGAAGCGCACCTCGCGGCCGCCGCCGATGATGGGGCGCGGGATGCCCAGGCAGTAGCCCAGCGCGCCGAGCCCCCACATGCCCCCGTGGCGGTCGCCGCCGGCGCTGTTCACGTTGGAGGAGCGGTAGATCCCGACCCCCATGAACTCGCCCTGGAAGCCCTGGCCCTTGATGCGCAGCATCTCGGCGGTGGCCGCCTGGAACTGCATCGCCCCGCCCTCGGAACGGAGGCTGGACTGGAAGTCCGCGATCTGCCGGGCGTGCAGCATCGAGAAGTACGGCCCGGGGACGTCGGAGAGCTCCAGCTGGAAGATGGCGTCGTACCAGTCGTCCACGCTCATGTCAACGCCGGTGGAGCCCACGTCGGTGCCGAAGTCGTCGATGACGTCTGCCACCAGCTGGTTGAACCAGCCCTCGAAGGCGCCGACCATCGAGCCCGCCAGGCGGATGGGGTCGATGTCGCTGCCGGAGAAGCCGGTCAGGATCGCCAGGTCGCTCTCGTCGTAGCGCAGCGAGCCGCGGGCCACCGCGATGTCCGCGCTGTCGTCGGTCAGCGAGGTGTTGGCGACGTCGCTGTTCTCCGCGGCCGTCGTCGACATCTCGTCGTAGCCGTTGAGCCCCGCCAGGCGCACCCGCTTGGTGTCGGAGCCCATGTCGTTGACGGTGCCGTGGAACATGACCGCGCCGGTGCGGCGGATCGAAGCCCGGTCGGTGAGCAGCTCGTGGATGCCCCGATCCAGCGCGGCGGCGAGCCGGAGATCGGTCTCCAGGTTGGAATGCAGGATAACGGCCATGTCTCGGGAGCCTCGGGAGCCCGGTGGGGCTCGTGAGAGGGCGCCGTCAAATGCGCTTTTGCGGGCGCGACCCGAGACGGCTGGCGTATGGGAGATGTCAACGTTGTTGCGGGAACGACCCGAGTGCAGAGCTTACTCGCCCTTCGACTGTCCCGCAAGCGGGCCGGTCCAGCCGTAGCTGTCCCGCATCTTGCCCTTCAGCTCACTGAAGGGGGTGTTCGGGTCGAGGATCGCGTCCATGCTCAGGCCGTCGGAGCCCTTGCCGCGGCCACCCTTCGTGCCGCCGTCGACGTTGTAGCCGCCGCGGCCACCCTTCTTGCCGTCGCCGTCGTCGCCCTTCTTCTCCCCCTCGCCGCCCTTCTTGCCGTCGCCGTCGCCGCCGTCGCCGCCGTCGCCGCCGAACATGTCGGCGAGGAAGCCGCTGGCCTCGGCCTTCTGCTTCGTCAGCCACTTCCCGAACTCCGGCGCGTCCTCGCCCAGGCGCTCGTAGCGATGCAGCAGGTAGTCCCGGGCGTCGCCGTCGGTGACGCCGGCGTCGACCAGCTCCAGCTTCCGCGCGGTGGCGGCCTCCTGCTGGACGAGCTGGCCCTTGAGGCTCTTGACCTGGTCACTGAGCGTGTCGGCCGTCGCCGCTCGCTTCTCGAGCTGCTTGACCTCGGCCTCCAGCTCACCGATGCGCGCCAGGGCCTCCCGGCGCTGCTTCGTCACCTTCCGCAGCCGCTTCTGGAGGCCGCTGTCGGCGCCGTCGTTGTTGTCGTCGTCGTCGAGGTCGCCGTCTTCGAGGTCGAAGCTCTCGAGGTCGAAGTCTTCCAGCATAAACAGGTGCACGCGTACTCCTTCAGGCAGCGGTGGAGAGGTTGAGTCGGCGGATCTCGTCGATCCGGCGGGTGGCTTCCTCCCGGGTCATCCCGGGGTTCAGGGACATGAGCGCCCCGATGCGGTCGATCAGCCCCGCCTCGAGCAGCTCCAGGACGTGGCGGCGCTCGCCGTCGAGCTCCTGGGCGCTCTTGGGCACCGCGGCGTAGCGGATGCTGTAGCCCTCGGTGGGGTGGCGGCTGTCGGTGGCGATGTTGAGCAGTCGGGCGGTCAGCTCGACCGTCCGAAGGTCGCCGCGGCGGAACTGGGGGGCGTAGCGCCGCTGGGCCTCGCGCTTCCCGGCCTGGCTGATGGAGATCGCGTAGCCCGACTGGGCGCTGCCCCCGATGCGCTGGATGTCTGCCGGCGAGATCCCGGCGAACTCGGCGATCCGCACCTCGTACTTCGAGAGGCAGTCGGCGAGCATGCCCGGATCGCTGCCGGCGGTCCACTGCCCCACCATCGGCTGGCCCTCGCCCTCCTCGGTGTCGAAGAGCAGCACCGTCGAGGGGTCGGTGACCACGCTGGAGCGGCGGGCCTCGTCGCCATCGACCACGCCGGCGCCGCGGACGGCGACGTTCACGCCCCACCGCTGGGGCCAGCTGGCGTCGCGCAGGCAGTGGAACCAGAAGCTCCAGCCCACCGCGGCGTTGAGCGCGCCCTCGACGACCTCGATCCCCTCGTAGGGCGCGAAGAGCTGGGCGCCCCGGCGGGCGTGGTAGAGCCCGTAGGGGAGGTGGGCGCCGGCCTCGTCGAGCCAGGGGTAGGCGTCCCCCCCCCGCCCCCCCCCCCCCCCCGCCCCCCCGCCCGCGGGGTTGGGGTTGGGGGGGGCGGGCCTGGGCCCCCTTGGTTTTGGGGGGGCGGGCCCGGGCCCGGGCCACGGGCTCGCCCTCGGCGTCGGTGACGAAGAGCCGGGTCAGGTCCTGCTTCTTGCCTCCGTCGGCGCTCTCGATGCGGAAGACGCGCTCGCCGGGGTTCCACACGTCCCAGGTCCAGCCCCACTTCTTGGTCCCGGGGTGTTGGCGCAGCCGGAGCTCGCGCAGCGCGACGGGGACGTCAGGGGCGTCGGGGGTGGACTCAGCGACGACCATCGAGGGCGACACCGGCCGGTAGAGGGGCTTCCCATCCACCACGGTGACGTTGACGAGGCCCTCGTTCAGCCCGATGACCTGCTGCTGCAGCCCGATCATCGTCTGCCAGAGCCCGGCCCGGGCGATCGCCCCGTCAGCGCCGACCAGATCCTCGGCGCCATCGGGGTGCACCACCTCCGGCGACCGGTCGTAGAGCACCGCGAGTTGGACGGCGATGGACTTCAGCAGGTTGCTGGACATGTCGGGGTAGCCGCCCCCGTGGGTGCGGATGCGGCCGAGGTGGCGCTCCAGGTGGCGCTCCAGGTCGGCGCGCCACACGCCGGCGAGCAGCCGCTCGCGCAGGCGGGTGTGCTCCCAGCGCCGGGCGTCCTCGGCGTCGGCGGGCAGGGGCGGGGGCGGGAGGGTCTCGTAGCCGGGCATGGTCACCTCAGGCGATGCGGAGGGTGGGATGGGCCCGGCCGCGCCGGGCAAAGACGTAGTCCTGGAGGGCGTAGCGGAGGGCGTCGATGGGGTCCTTCTCGTCGCTGTCGGTGTAGTCCCAGCGGTTGAGCGCCTCGATGAGCCGGGCGCACCGGGGGTGGACCTGGAAAGCGCCGCGCCGGAGCATGGCCTGGTGGAGGAAGCGACAGCCGGCGTCGACGCTGCCGCGGCCGCGGCCCTTCCCGCGCTTCACGGTGCGGATGCGGGGGCGGAGGTCGTCATCGCTCTTGAGCGCCAGGCGGATCGCCAGCGCGCGCATCAGCTCGCGGTTGGACTTCCGGTCGGCGGCGCCGCGGAGGTAGAGCCGGTCGCCCCAGGCGTGGTCGAGCTTCTTCCAGGGGATGTTGTGACGCCCCAGCATCTCGGTGATCGCTCGCGCGTCGTCGGCGACGCTGGTCATCTCGCCGCCGACTGCCTCGTCGATCACCCACACCCGCTCGTCGCCGGGGGCGCCCTGGACGGCGACGAGAAGGGCGATCTGCTTACCCACCTTCATCCCGTAGTCCACGCCCAGCGCCAGCTTCACCTTCCCCGAGGGCATCGCCCGGTGGGCGTGGCGAGTCTCGTTGAAGGCCACGAAGACGCGCCCGGTGACGCGGAACTCCCACTCTCCGTCGACGACGACGGGCACCTCGTGAGCGAGGGTCTCTTCGCGCACCTGGGCGATCCACTCGGCGTCGCAGATGGTGCCGTCCTCCAGCCGGATCGGCCGATCGCTGCCCACGGGGATGAGGTTCTCCGGCAAGAGCGGGGCGTGGAGGTCGTCGATGGCCCCGGACTCGCAGAGCTCCTTGAGCCAGTCGGTGGGGGCGTTGATGGGGGTCAGACTCATCATCAGCGGGCCGCCAGTGCGGAGCAGGCGCTTGTCCACCTCGCTGTAGAGCCGCGGGCTGGTGGGGGGCTCGTCGAAGAGCGCTCCGTGGATCGTGTCGCTGGAGAGGTTCAGCCCGCCCTGGCCGGTGGTCTTGATGCGGATGATGCTGCCGTTCGTGAAACGGCAGGCAGGGTTGCGCCCCCTGAAGCCCCGGATGGGATCGAAGACGGTGTCGGGGTGCACCTGGTGCTTGGGCACCAGCGCCCAGAGCTTCTTCTGGATGGCCAGCGACTGTTGCCAGCTCGCGCAGATCACCCAGAGATCCACGGGGGGCGAGTGCACAACCAGGAAGGGGTGGTGGCCCAGCGCCCTGAAGATCATCTCCGCCAGCGCGACCGTCGACTTCCCCCCCCACTGGTTGCCCTGCCGGATGATCTTCCGGCGGGCGCCGCTCATCAGGTAGCGCTGTTGGTTGGGCAGCCAACGGTACCAGCGCAGAGGGTGCGCCGCCGCCCCCCGGCGTAGGCGCCGCGCTGAGCGCGTGGCCCGCAGGAGCCCGCGCTCAACCCTCATCGTTCACCACCCGCAGCGCCAGCGCCTCGTCGGCGCGGGCCAGCCGCGCCGCGATGCGGTCCAGCAGTTCCTCGACCAGGCTGTCAGGCATCTCGTCGAGGCCCGCGGCGAAGTCGTCGAGCATGGCCTCTTCGTCCACCTCGGCAGCGGCCGCCTCCTCGGCCGCCCGGCGCTTCGCCTCGGCCTCGACCTCCAGCGTCTGCTCGTGGCGCAGCAGCTGGCTCGCCGCCACCCAGCTCCCCGCCTGCGCCGCC
>CAYXGP010000330.1:0-7398 GCA_964464515.1 uncultured Enterobacterales bacterium | reverse complement strand
CCCCCCCCCCCCCCCCCCCCCCCCCCCCCCCCCCCCCCCCCCCCCCCCCTTCACTGGTGCGGCTTCTCAAGCTCCGTGGTCTCGTGTTTCCGTGAAACCGCGCTTCCGTGGTCACGCGGTCACGCGGTTGATCGGCAACGCGGCTTCACGGTCGAGCGGAGCCACGGTTTCACGGAGCCACGGGCCGCTTCGCTCACGAACCCACGGCTACACGAGCCGCGGTCCCACGAGTTCGCTCATCGAGATCGAGCGCTGAGAACGAGATCGAGTTCGAGAGGCGAGTTTCGAGTCCGGCCTGCTTCCCGGACCCGGATGCTGCCGCTTCCCGCACGTGCACGTCGGGGTTAGCTCCGATGGGGATCCAGCCCTGGGGGACCCATGAACCTCGCTCGCGACCTTGAGAACCTGCTGCCGCTCGTCGATCGGCCCAGCCGCTACCTGGGCACCGAGCTGGGCAGCGTGCGCAAGCCCCTGGACACGGTGGACGTGCGCATCGCGTTGGCCTTCCCCGATCTGTACGATCTGGGTCTGGGGAACCTGGGCCTGCACATCCTTTACGCCATCCTCAACGAGATGGAGGGCGTGTGGGCCGAGCGCGTCTACGCCCCCGCGCTCGACATGGAGGCGCTGCTGCGGGAGCGCGGGCTGCCGCTGTTCGCGCTGGAGAGCCGCGATCCGCTGCGCTGCATGGACGGCATCGGCGTCACCCTGCAGTCCGAGCTCAACTACACGAACATCCTCGGAATGCTGGATCTCGCGGGGCTCAGCCTGCGGACGGAGGACCGCCGCGCCGATGATCCGATCGTCTTCGCGGGGGGGCCGGCGGTGTTCAACCCCGAGCCGCTGGCGCCCTTCATCGACGCCTTCGTCATCGGTGACGGCGAGGACGTCATCGTGGAGATCGCCGAGCTCCTGGGCCGCGTGAAGGACCGCGCCGGACGCCTGGCCGCCCTCGCGTCGCTGCCCGGGGTGTACGTGCCCGCGCTGTACCCCATGGACGTCTTGCCTGACGGACGCGTCCTGCCGCCGGTGGATGGCCCGAAGATCCGCAAGCGCATCGCCCGCGATCTCAACAGCGCGACGTTCCCGGTGAACTACATCGTGCCGTTCACCCGGCAGGTTCATGACCGCGTCTCCCTGGAGGTGCTGCGTGGCTGCACACAGGGGTGTCGGTTCTGTCAGGCCGGTATGACCACCCGTCCGGTGCGCGAGCGGACCATCGACAACATCACGGATCTGATGGACCGCACCCTCGCGTCCACCGGCTACGAGGAGGTCTCCCTGGTGAGCCTGTCGACCTGCGACTATTCGGCGGTGCGCCAGATGGTGGACGCCGTGGTGCAGCGGGCGGCCCCCGAGCGCGTGGGGGTGTCGCTGCCCTCGCTGCGCCTGGACAGCTTCTCGGTAGATCTGGCAGACATGGTGGCGGGGATCCGCCGCACCGGGCTCACCTTCGCTCCGGAGGCTGCCTCGCCGCGCCTGCGGGCACTGATCAACAAGTGGATCCCCGACGAGGACCTGCTTGAGATGGCGACGAAGGCGTACGGCCTGGGCTGGGATCACGTCAAGCTGTACTTCATGATCGGCCTGCCCAGCGAGCGCGATGACGACATCGAGGCCATCGCCGACCTCACCCTGCGCACCCTCGCCGCCGGCCGCGCCCTCAACCGGAAGGCGCGCGTGCACACCGGCGTGAGCACCTTCGTGCCCAAGCCGTTCACGCCGTTTCAGTGGAGCGCGCAGATCGACCTGGAGGAGACCCGGCGTCGGCAGTCCATCCTGCATGCGAAGCTGGGCGGCAACCGATCGGTGCGCTTCGGTCGCCACGATCCCTTCGAGACCTTCCTGGAGGGGCTGCTGGCCCGCGCCGATCGGCGGGGCGCAGATCTGCTGGAGGTTGCCTACCGGCTGGGCTGCCGCTTCGACGGCTGGGACGAGCACCTCAACCCCACGCTGTGGCGCGAGGCCATCGCTGCGGCCGGCACCGACGTGGCGTTCGAGCTGCGCGAGCGCGACCTGGATGAGCGGTTGCCCTGGGACCACATAGACGTCCTCATCCCGCACGGCTGGCTGAAGGAGGACTACCAGCGGGCCCTGCAGCTTCAGCACGCCGAGGACTGCCGTCACAGCAAGTGCCATCGCTGCGGCGTGATCGACGAGGAGCGCGAGCTGTGCGCCCACATGCTGCGCACCTCCATCGCCGGGCGGAAGACCGAGGCCGCCTGGGAGCGCCCCCCGCCGCCCCCAGAGATGGGCGAGCGCCCCAGCCGCCCCGGGCTCCCTCCGGTGCGCCCGCCCGAGCCCCGCCCGGTGCAGCGGCTGCTGTTCCGCATCTGCGTGCGGGGTGAGGCGCGGTTTCTCACCCACCTCGAGACGCTCAATGTGTGGCTGCGCGCGCTCCGCCGCTGCAGGACGCCGCTGTCGTACACCGAGGGGTTCCATCCGCACCCGCGCATGGCCTTCGACCGCGCCCGCCCGCTGGGTCAGGAGACGCTGTCGGATCACATGGACATCCTCCTGCGCCAGCGCCTGGAGCCCGGGGAGCTGCTGGCGAAGCTCCAGGCCACGCTCCCGAGGGGCTTCGGCGTCAGCGGCGTGGAGGAGGTCTCGCTCTCCGCTCCCTCGCTGATGAGCCGCATGCGGGGCGCGTGTGACATCTGGCAGATCGACGATCCACCGGCCGACCTCGACGCGCGGATCGCGGGTGTTCTGGAGGACCCCAACCTGTTCGTCGAGCGTCGGATCAAGAAGCGTCGGCGCCGCGGCCCCACCCACCGGCGGCTCGATCTCCGCTCCTGCCTGGTCGATCTGAAGCCGCTGGTGGCGGGCGCACCGGCGCCGATCTCCCCGGCTCCCGGGCAGCGGGGATTGTGGGTGGAGACGAGGACGGTGGAGGGACGCGGCGTCAAGCCCGCGGAGTTGATGGCTGCGCTGGCGCTCGAGCCCGCGCGGGTTCGAGTCACCCGAATCGAGACGCTCCTCGCTCCGCTGACCGTGCCGCGGGTGGCGCGGCGGGCGGCGTTGGAGGCCGGGCGTTAGTTCCCCTGCGCGGAGGCTCCATGTTCGTGCTCGACGAGACCCAGCAGATGCTTCGTGACACCGCCCGTCAGGCGGCGACCGAGGTCCTCGGGGGGACGCTCAAGGAGGACGACGAGGCCGAGCGGTTCCGGCCCGAGTACCTGCGCGAGTTGGGAGAGACCGGCCTGTGCGGGATCCCCACGCCCGAAGATCACGGGGGGCTGGGCCTGGGCTACTTCGAGTACGCGGTGGTGCTTGAGGAGATCGGGCGGATCTCCGCCAGCTACGGGGTCGCGATCGCCGTCACGGGGCTGCCGCAGGTCATCGTCGCCGCGCACGGCACCGAGGCGCAGAAGGAGCGCTGGCTTCCGGGTCTCGCCGCCGGTGAGCTGCTGGGTGGCTTCGCCCTCTCCGAGCCGGACTCCGGAAGCGACGCCGCCTCCCTGCGAGCGACCGCGCGGCGGGACGGCGACCACTACGTGCTCGCTGGCACGAAGTTCTGGATCACCCACGGCGGGTACGCCGACGTCTACGTGGTGATGGTCCGCACCGGCGGCCCCGGCGCCCGCGGCGTCAGCGCCTTCCTCCTGCCGGGCGACACCCCCGGTCTGTCCTTCGGCAAGAAGGAAGAGAAGATGGGCCTGCGGGCCTCTCCCACCGTCGAGCTGGTGATGTCCGGCTGCCGCCTGCCCGCGAGCGCGCGAATCGGCGGCGAGGGGGAGGGCTTCAAGGTGGCGATGGCCGCGCTGGACTCCGGGCGCATCACGATCGGCGCCACGTCGGTGGGCCTGGCGCAGGCCGCCCTGGATGTGGCCGCCGGCTACGCCTGCCAGCGCACGCAGTTCGGCAAGCCGATCATCCGCTTTCAGGGCGTGGGTTTCACCCTCGCCGACATGGCGATCGCCGTCGAGGGGGCGCGCCTGCTGGTCTACAAGGCTGCGTGGCTGCGCGATCAGGGGCTGCCGTACGCCGGCGTCGCGGCGATGGCGAAGTGCGCCGCCACCGACGCTGCGATGATGGTGACCACCAACGCCGTGCAGGTGCTGGGTGGGTATGGCTACACCCGCGAGTACCCCGTGGAGCGGTACATGCGCGACGCCAAGGTCATGCAGATCGTCGAGGGCACCAACCAGATTCAGCGCCTCGTCATCTCTCGTCAGCTCCAGCGGGCCCACGGTGGGTAGGCCGATGCCGCGACCGGCGCTCCGAGATACCAGGGTGCCCGGCGAACCTTCGGGGGCGTCGACGCGGTCGAGGAATCCAGCATGAAGCGTTGCCCCCTGTGCGGAACGACCTTCCACCCAAGGGTCGAATTCTGCTTTCAGGATGGCACGCTCCTGGTGGAGGACGCCGCTGCCTTACCGACGGGACCGCTCGAGGGATTCTCGGAGCCCATCTCTGCCGTGGCGACCCGATCGGCGGAGATCGACCCCCCGGACGCGCGCCTCCCTGCCGCCGTCGAGCTGCCGGAGCCAGCGCAGTCGGCGCCGCGGTTCCACCCCCACGACGCGCCGATGCCTGCTCATCTCCTGCCTGCCGGCTCACCGGTCGCGGCGATCGATGTCCCGGAGCCGCGCATCAGTGGTCCCGCCGGCGCGCCCACCGCCGTGCAGGCTGCGGGTGTACACAGCGCTGCAGGCGCGCGCTCTGCTCCCGAGCCATCGGAGCCCGCGTCGCCGAGCAACGCTGCCTCGAACGGCGCAGGGACCACAGACACCGCGGGCGCTCTGAGCGGCGCGGGTGTCCTGCGCAGCACAGGTGCCCTCGGCAGCCCTCTCAGCAACCCGGGTGTCCAAAACGGCGGTGTTCAGAGCGGCGGTGTTCAGAGCAGCGGTGTTCTCAGCAGCGGTGTTCTCAGCAGCCCAGGTGTTCAGAGCAGCCCCGCCGCCTCCGAGACCCCCGGCGTGTTCTCAGGCTACGACGCGTTCGGCAAGGAGCCGGGACACACGCTGATCCCGCAAGAAGAGCTGGACGCTCCGGTCCCGCTGGAGACGCAGGCGATCGATCTGGAAGACGATCCCCTCACCGGACCGACCGAGAACGACCTCGTGATCGAAACCGGCGTGGCGTCGACGATGGACTTCGGCGTGGAGTTCGAGGCCGAGCCCACCGAGCCCCTCCCGCCGGAGCGGCCGCGCGGGCTGATCCTGCTCGTGGTGGGGGTGGTGGTGAGCGGCCTCCTGATGCTGGGCAGCATCGCGGCGCTCTATATCAGCGAGCAGTCGGGCGAGACTCCCGGTCCTGTAGAGAACATCGAGGTCGCCCCCGCCGCCGCGCCGACTCCCCCCGCGCCGACCCCAGAGCCGATCGCGGAGCCGGTTGAGGTGCTTCCGGATAAGCCCTCGACCCTACAGCCACTCACTCCGCAGCACCAGCCTCCGCAGCACCAACCTCAACAGGGCCAGCCACAGCAGAACCAGCCACAGCAGGGCCAGCCACAGCAGGGCCAACCTCCGCAGGGCCAGCCTCCGCAGGGCCAGCCTCCGCAGCACGGCAAGTCGCCGCCGCGCGAGCCCCCGGGCTCGCAGCACAGCAAGTCCCCGGAGACCACCCCCACCGCCCCCGAAGTGCGCCCGACCACGGCGCCCGAGACCGCGCCCTCGCCGTGGGGAGCCAACCCTGATCGCAGCGGTCGCGCGCAGGTGCAGATCTCCTCTGATCCACCCGGCGCCATCATCTTCATCGGGGGCAAGAGCGTGGGCGTCGCGCCCATCTCCACCACGCTCGCGACGGGCGCCCACGAGGTCATGGCCGTGCTCGATGGCTACCAGAGCGCCATCCGGCAGATCGAGGTCAACTCGACTACGGCGACGGTCCCGTTCAAGCTCGCCCCGACGGCGACGGTCGGCAGCGTGAACCTATGGCCCGGCAGCGGTGAGCTGATCGGCGCCGAGGTCTACATGAACGACACCTACCTGGGTACGCTGCCGCTCACGAAGGCGCTGTCAGAGGGCAACCACACGTTCCGCATCGTCAAGGCCAGCGGGCTCTCGTTCAGCCAGACCAAGCAGGTCGTGTTCTCGGGAGACGGGCAGCCGTTCACGGTCACGTTTGAAGAATAGTGGCCCTCAGCAGAGGTCGTGACCGCCTTCCGGCGGGCGCCAGCCGGCAACCCATCAAGGAGCGGGAATGCGACAGATCTGGATCCCACGCGTCGGTGATCCCGGCGTGCTTGAGGTGCGCGAAGCCCCAGACCCACAGCCCGGTCCCGGCGAGGTCCGCATCGCGGTGGAGGGTGCTGGCGTCAACTTCGCAGATCTGATGGCCCGTATGGGGCTCTACCCCGACGCCCCGCCGCTGCCGTGCGTCGTCGGCTACGAGGTGGCCGGCGAGGTCGACGCGCTCGGGCCGGGCGTCGACGCCGCGCTGCTCGGTCAGCCGGTGGTCGCGATGACCCGCTTCGGCGGCTACAGCACCCATGTGCTCGTGCCCGAGGCGCAGGTCGTCATCCGACCAGACGGTCTCGACGCCGTGACGGCCGCTGGATTCCCGGTCACCGGCCTCACATCGTGGATGATGCTCGAGGTGATGGGGCGGATACGCGCCGAAGATCGCGTGCTGGTCCACTCCGCTGGCGGCGGGGTGGGGTTGATGGCGCTGGATCTGATCAAGCGCCGCGGGGCGATCGCGATCGGCACGGCCTCCGCGGGCAAGCACGCGTTTCTGCGCGAACGCGGATACGATCGTCTCATCGATTATCGGAACGTGGACTTCGCGGAGGCCCTTGCGGACGCGCCGGGGTTGGATCTCATCCTCGACCCGGTCGGCGGAGATTCCTGGACGCGCGGACTGAGGCTGCTGCGCGCCGGCGGCCGTATGATCTGTTTCGGCATGTCCGCCAACGCATCGTCGAACAAGCGGTCGCCGCTCACGGTCCTCAAGACGATGGCGAGCGTGCCCTGGCTCAAGGTGAACCCGATCACACTCATGAACGAGAACAAAGGCGTCATGGGTGTCAACATGGGACACATGTGGGACGAGGCTGCGCGGGTCGCGGGCTGGCTGCGTGAGATCCTGGCGCTCTGGTCGGCGGGTGAGGTGCGCGCGCCGGTGATTCATGCGACCGTGAAGTTCGACGAGGCGAGAGAGGCACATCGCATTCTGCATGCGCGGGAGAATCTCGGGAAGGTGATTCTCGTTCCGTGAGTTTCTGGTCTGATCGTTTGGTACCTCGTTGTTGGTGCCGCACAGACTGAAAGTGCTGACTCGTGGTCCCGCGGATCGTGGAACGAGGAGGCGAGCAAACGTGGTTTCGTGGAGACGCGGATCGATGAACCGCGAAATCGTGCTTCCGCGGGTCCGTCTCACCGAGAGACCGCGGGACCGAACGCCCCTTCTCGGGTCCACGACTCCACGTGTCTACGAACCCACGACCTCGCG
>CAYXGP010000329.1:0-7412 GCA_964464515.1 uncultured Enterobacterales bacterium | reverse complement strand
CTCGGCGAGAACAGCGGCTACGTGGGCCCCTCAAAGTGTCTGATAGACCTCAAGAGGTTGTTGTTTGTCATTGCGAGTGGGAATGCGGATGCTCATCTCAAGAATTGGTCGTTACTCTATATAGACCGCATCAGGGCAGGGTGGTCTCCGCTCTATGATCAGGTGGCTGTGGTGGCGTGGCCCGATTTTTCCCGTGAGCTGGCTGTCAAGTTCTGTGGGACGAAGAGGTTCGGCGAGATCGACATCGGCCGGTTCGTGCGCTTGGGTAGTGCCGTGGGTTTGGCCGAGGCGACGACTCAAGGTGTTATAGAGACAACAATCCTGGCGTTACGGGAGGTCTGGATGAACCACCATGAGAGTTGGCCGTTTCCTCCGTCTCATCGCGACGCTATCGTAGCACATTGGCGCACGGTCCCCCTGCTCCGTCCGTTCGGGCTGTCGGCATGATCCCACTCGCACTGAGCACACTCCTCGCCACGGCGGTCGCCGCCGAGGCCCCGCCTGATCCCCAGACCGGCGATCTGTGGTGGGGACAGACCCAGGGGCTGATGGCCGGGATCACCTTCGCACATGCCATCCAGCCGGTCCTCGTCCTGACGGGCGATCTGGAGTGGAGCGATAAGCACGTGGTCTCGATCGCGGGGGCCGTGCTGTATGGGACCACCACCGGCGGGCTTCTGGCCCGGAAGCGCTGGGCGCTCAAGCTGTCGATCTGGGGACCGGCCGTCGGCGTCAGCTCGGTGCTGGGCGGCCTGGCGCTGGGTGAGCTGGGCGTGATCGAGGCCGAGGTGCGGCCGGACGCGTTTCAGCTCGCTGGCGGGGTGCTGCAGGGGATGGCGCTGGTGCGGTCGGTGCAGCTGCTGCGGCTGCCCGAGGCGAGCGTGGCGGTGCGCGCGGATAGCGTAGCTGTGGCCTGGGTGTTTTGACTGGATGTTCAGCTGAACTTCCTCGGAACCCCGACCGAGAGCTGCGGTCCAACCTCGCGTCACCCCGGAGCACCCATGATCCCCGCCCTCCTCGCACTCGCATTACACTCCCAGCCTGTCCACGCCTGCATCAATGGCATGGAGGAGCACCTGCTGGTCGCCCAGGACAAGCCGCAGAGCCAGCCTCAGAACCAGCCGCAGAGCCAACCCCGTACCGAGCCCACGGTCAAGACCCCGACCGAGCCCGAGATCCAGACCGAGCCCCAGATCCAGCCGGAGCCTGAGCGCACCGCCGAGCTGGCCGAGCCGGCTACTCCCGTCACGCCGGCCCAGACCGATTCGGGCGCCGGCGATCGCGTGATGGCCTCCGTCGGCGGCGGCGTCGGCGCGATGGCCCTCGTCCTGGTCGGTCTGGCCACGGTCCGACAGCGTCGTCGCGAGCAGCGCTGGGCCGATCTGGACTGATCATCCTCGCGCTCCTGCTCGCGTGCACGCAGTCGCCCACGTCGATCGACGGGGCGGTGGTCGCAGCCCGCCTGGAGTGCGGCCGGTGTCACGACGCCCCCGGCAAGCTGCCCGCCGAGCCGCGCAAGCGGGACTGCGTGGGCTGTCACCAGGCGATCTTCACAGACGCCTTCGATCAGACCTACGCGGCCGAAGGCATCGCCGGCTGGCGGGACCGCGTCCACAGTCTGCGGATCACGCCGTCGCTGCTGGGCACCGAGCGCCTTCGGGCCGACTGGCTCCGGTCGTTCCTCGCCGAGCCCCACGACCTCCGACCGTCCCTGCCCGCGACCATGCCCCGCCTGCCGATGACCGAGGCCGAGCGGGACGCCCTGGTGGACTGGCTCGGCGCGACGTCGCCACTTGCAGAGACGCCCCCGGTCGGCGACGTGACGGCCGGTCTCGACCTACTCAAGACGCGCGGCTGCGGAGGGTGCCACGCCTACCGCGGTGTGCTGCCCGCTCCCCAGGTGGAGGGGTTCTCCGAGCCGATCGCGCTCGCTCCGGACCTCGCGCTCACCCGCGATCGAATGGCGGCTTCCGCCCTGGACCCGTGGCTGCGGAACCCGGCGTCGGTCAAACCCGACACGCTCATGCCGACGCCCACACTCGACGACGCTGAGCGCCGCGATGTGGTCGCCGCCTTGCTGCATGCGCCGCTGGCGGAGGCCCCCGCCCCCGAGGTGCCCGCGCTCCTGCCGCCGCTGGATCGTCCGGTGGGCTGGGCCGAGGTCGACGCCGCGGTCTTTCGCGCGGTGTGTCGGCACTGCCACGCTTCGCCGTCAGAGGAGAACGCCGGAGACGCCGGGCCGGGCAACACCGGCGGGTTTGGATACCCCGGCGCTGGACTGGACCTGTCGAGTCGGGAGGGGGTGCTCCACGGGATGCAGAGTCGCCCGGGTGACCCCAGCGTGATCGCCCAGGACCCGCCGCTGCTGGTCGCGTCGTTGATGCGACGGCATGGAGAGGTCGCGGGTGAGTGGGCCGAGGCGCCTGGGATGCCGCTCGGTCTCCCGCCCCTGTCGCCCGAGCGGATCCAGCTCGTGACGTCGTGGCTGGCTCAGGGGGCGCCGCCCTGATTCAAGCTCCGACAGGGGCACGAGTCAACTGTCCGGACCTGACCATCCATCACATCTCTTACAGTGCCGCGGGTTCAGGTTGTCCACAGCACAAACTGGAATCGTCGGTGCTGGATGCCGCTCCGTGAGCAGCGGCCGGCCACGACGGGGCAGGGGGGCGGCGGGGGGCTCCCCCGCAACAGGGCGTACAGAAGTGCGGGTCAACTTGAACCCGCGCTACTGTATTGGTCCGTTCGCGAGAGACGATCACCCCTGAAGTGGTCCCCTGGGTTCTTGGCTGGGACCGGAGGTGCTGGGCCCGAAGAGAGCACCGGCTTGCCGCAGGCGTACTCCTATGAGGACTGAGATCGCCATCGAGATGTGGCGTCAGGACCGGACCTGGGTATATGCAGTCGTGACTACCGAGAGCCTGATCCCGAGTTGTAGACTGTCTGAACCCTATAATTGATGACCGTGAGGACTGTATTGACCACCTCCAACAGAAGACCGACCAACGACGTCGGCCTCCCCTGGCTATCCCCCGAGCTGATGAATACGATCTTCGACTGCGTCTACGGGGTCGGTGACGAGGTGCTCGCGGAACGGACCCTGCTCGCGGAACCCAGGATCAGGGCGCTGGTCGACACCCTGTTGGTGATGCAGGACTACAACCTGTTCTGGCGGGAGGGGGCCACCTTCCCTCTGAGTCCGCTGTTGGAGGACGCGGTCGGCCCGATGCAGCGGAACTCCGAGGGAACATCCAGGTGGTTGGCGCTCGCGCTCGCGCTCAAGGATCTCTATGGACTGCGGCGCTCCACCCTGGGTCAGCTGATGGGCACGGTCTCGGTACGCAAGTAGCCACATCTACTCGGATGACGGATCCATCTGGGACCGTCCCCTTCGGAGCCCACTCTTGCGCCTCTCCTGGCCCCGAATCAGGCCCCTCACTCGCTGAGCCCAACAGGACCAGACACTCCCCGAGTAGGAGATCATGTGCCAAGACAGCTCGTCTTCATCCGTCACGCGGACGCCCCAAAGGACGGGATCCCAGCCTCGAACAAGAGCGCGCGTGCCGCCCGTCCCCTGAGTGTTCATGGTCGCGATCAGGCCAGCGCCTCAGGTGCCTTCCTGAAGGCGCAGGGGATCCGAGTGGATGCGTTGGTGACGACGGGGACTCGCCGCACACAGGAGACAGCATCCCTCGTCATGGCTGCGCTTGGAATCGCCTCTCCTCCAGAGCAGATCAGCGCCGGCGGGAAGAACGCCGCTGCGTTGCTCTCGAAGGCCGATGGCTGGATGAAGACCCTACCGCCGGATGGGACGCTGATCTTCTCCGGCCACGGTCCCAACCTCATGCATCTGCTCAAGCACTTTCGCTGTCCGCCCGGGACGCTGGGAGATCGCCACGGGGCCGTCCTGGTGCTCCGCCGCGAGGTTGGAGGTTGGTCCCTGGAAGCCGTCCACCCTCGAGCAGGTTGAGGGCTGGCGTGGGCGCACCTGGAACCAACCCGTCTCGCTGGCTGTCGGTGTTCGCGGAGGTCCCATGAACGCTTGTCTCCTATCCCTCGCATGTGCCGTCTCTGCGCTCCCCGCCGACCCTGTCCAGCCGGAGCCACCTCCGCCCACGGTGGTTCGAACGCTCCCCGAAGCAGACGGCTGGACCACGCTGGAGACCGGCCTGGACCTCGGCGTGTTCACCTCACCGACACCCTCTACCCACGGGGACTCCCGCGTCACCGTCCTGCGGGCAGACCTGACGATGTTCGAGCCCGTGCTCCTGATGGCAACCGCCGAGGCCGCCCGCGGCGACGCCGACACCAAACGCACCGCGCGTCAGTGGGCCGACCGCTACGGCCTGGTGGCGGCCATCAACACCTCGATGTTCCAAGCCAATCACCGGACCTCGACGCACTTCCTCGCCGGCCCGTCAGACCCCCGCCTCGCCGACTCAGCAGCGCACACAAACCAGAGCAGCGACGCCCGCGGGAACGCCATGCTGGTCTTCGACCCCATCGATCCCACCCGGGATCCGGCGGTGCGTCTTGTGGACCGCCGATGCGGCCAGTCGTTCGAGGCGGCCCACGCGGCGTATCGGAGTCGGGTCCAGTCGATCCGGATGGTGTCGTGTCAGCGGACCAACACCTGGGCCCAGCAGCCAAAGCAGTGGAGCCACGCGGCGGTGGGCGTGGACGGGAAGGGCCGCCTGATGTTCGTGCATGCGCGCTCGCCGTGGAGCACCCATGACTTCATCGACACCCTGCTGAGTCTGCCCATCGACCTGGCGCAGCTCCAGTACGCCGAGGGCGGACCCGAGGCGTCCCTCTGGGTAGACGGCGGCGGCTTCGAGCTGGAGCTGGTGGGCAGCTACGAGACCGGATTCAACGAGAACGACCACAACCAACACGCCTGGCCGCTGCCCAACGTCATCGGGCTGCGGCCCCGGTCATAGACCGATCATTGCAGCCCCTGGGACGGCCAGGGCGTCCCGAGGTGGTTCCGCTGGGGACAGAGAGGTGCGTGGCACACCTCAATCGCAGCGGTCTTCTTCGACCTCCTCCCACGCGCGCTCACGCCGACGCTGGAGCCCCGCGACGAGGAGGGTCACTGCGATCACACCACCCCCGACCGCGCCGCCGACCGATGCCAGGACACGCTCGGTGCCCTCGACGCTGGTGGCGTCATCGAGGGCCTCGAAGCCGTCCACCGGTGGCAGCGGCTGCGCCACATAGGGCTCGCGCTTCTGGGCGACCCTGCGGTGGCGACTCATGCCGTTGATGCAGGCGTCGGCGGGCTGTGTGTAGAGACCGAGGGCGAGTAGGAGTGGGGTCATCACGGCTCCGGGTGGCCCCTGGTCGGACCGCGGGGAAAGGCAGAGGTTCCCGGCCTCGGCGCTGGCATCCGGGCCTCGGGATTGGTTACTCCGACCGGAGGCCTCCATGCACGCAGCCGCTCTCGCTCTCCTCTTTCTGCCGCTCGCCCACGCCCAGGACGCCACCTGGCCCGACCTCACCCGACCACCGAGCGTCTCTGCGGGCAACGGCAGCAAAGACGCCGCCTTGGTGATCGCGATTGAGGACTACGCGTTCGCGCAGGACCTGCCCGGCGCGCGGAGCAACGGTCTGGCGTGGGTGAGCTGGCTCAAGAACACCCGCAATGTGGGGATGGTCAAGCCGCTGCTCAACGAGCAGGGCACCAAGGAAGGGATCCTCACCGCTGCCGAGCAGATGGCGGACCGGGTGAAGCCGGGCGGCCGCCTCTGGGTGGTCTTCATCGGGCACGGCGCTCCCGCTCGGACCGGCGACGACGGACTGCTGATCGGGGTGGATGCCCAGCAGACTGCCGCGTCGCTGGAGACGCGCGGACTCCCGCGGCGGGACCTGCTGGCGGCTGTGGAGGCCCGCCTTCCGTCGGACGCCGAGGTGGTGCTGGTGCTGGACGCCTGCTTCAGTGGCAAGACCTCTAGCGGTGACCTCGCCGCCGGTCTTGCGCCGCTGAAGGCAGTGGGCACGGTGCTCGGTGCGCGTTCGACAGTGCTGACGGCGGCCCGGGGCGACCAGTATGCGGGTTCGCTCTCGGATGGTCGTCGTCCGGCGTTCAGCTACCTTGTGCTGGGTGCGCTTCGGGGCTGGGGTGATCGAAACGGTGACGGGACAGTGACCGCGCAGGAGGCGGTGGCCTACGCCGACGACGCGCTGGTCCAGACCATCACCGGGCGGTCGCAGACGCCCACGCTGGAGGGGCCGGACCTCTCGCTTGGACGGAGCGGCAAGGAGCGCGGACCCGACCTGACCGCGCTGTCCATCGTCGGGGCGAGCGAGACGAGCGCCACCTCGACTGCCGGGACAGTGAAGACCAGCGTGGGCGAGGGGCTGGACTTCGCCGCGCTTGCCGCCCAGGCAGCGGCGGCCGATGCTGCGGCGATACAAGCTGAGCGCGAGCGGGCAGAGGCGAAGGCTGCGCTGGAGCAGGAGCGTCGTCGGCGGCTGGATGCGGCGGCGGCGGACGTTCGCTCCGCTGCGAAGCGGGACTATGCGGCGATCTCTTCGCTGGTGAAGTCTCCGACCGAGAACGGGCGGCCGGTGCTGGAGGCGTGGCTGAAGACCTACGCGGACGCGAACGTGAGCATCGACGGGATCACCGAGCCGGTGGAGGTGGCGGAGGTGGCTGTGGTTCGCGCTGCGCTGGGGCGTGTCACTTCGAGGCCGAAGCCCCCGTCGGCAGGGGCGAGCAGCGCCGGGCCCAGCGGGTATCGGATGGTGTCGATCCCAGCGGGTCGGTTCATCATGGGCTCGCCCGAGTCGGAGAAGGGGCGGGACTCAGACGAGACGCAGCACGAGGTCCGCATCCGTCGAGGTTTCTCATTGGGCGCGACGGAGGTGACGCAGGGTCTGTACGCGTCGGTGATGGGAAAGAACCCGTCGACGAGAGAGTACAAGGGCGTCTCACTCCTTGGGGACGACCTGCCGGTGCAGAACGTGTCGTGGCTGGACGCGGTTGGGTTCGCGAACGCGCTGTCGAAACGGGAGGGTCTGGAGGAGTGCTACCGAATCTCGGGCTCGTCGGTGACGTGGTCGAAGGGGTTGGCCTGCACGGGGTACCGGCTGCCGACGGAGGCGGAGTGGGAGTACGCCGCCCGCGCCGGCGAGCATGACCTGTTCGCAGGGGCCGAGCGGTACGAGGATGTATGTGCGGTTGGGAACGTCTCGGACCTGGGTGCGAAGGCGAAGTTCGGCTGGTCGGATGACTGGTCAAAGAAGTGCACGGACCGCCGCGGGACTGGCGCCCGTCGGGAGCTACCGGGCGAACTCCTGGGAGCTGTACGACATGACGGGGAACGTCTGGGAGTGGTGCTGGGACTGGCACGCTGCGTATCAGTCCGGCTCCAGTGTTGATCCAGTCGGGCCCCAATCTGGCTCCTACCGGG
>CAYXGP010000328.1:0-7424 GCA_964464515.1 uncultured Enterobacterales bacterium | reverse complement strand
GGAACCTGACCTTCATAACCCGTTCTGGAAGGCTCTTATTCTGGGCCGGCCTTACGGCCCCGATTCGTTCACTCCATCAAGGTTGGAACCTCACAGGATTCGCTCTCCTGATTGCTGTACTTGTAGTGTCAGAGCATATTGAGCCCGACGCAGAGACATGCATCGCCACGAAGCGGATCGCAAACTGCATTGACCATCTCAATCTTGACGACTTCAAGACTGCGCTACTCCCGGTAGAGGTCGTGTCAATCTCGGAATTTGGCACTCGCCCCCTCCCCGAGTTCTCAGGTGGTTACCAACCGGGGCAAAGGTCCGAATGGGCGCTGGTGGTGGATGCCGGAGAGAGTCGCGCAGCTCTCGTTCGAGTGCTTGTGCTCTCAGAGACCGAGTTGGTCGTCACTGACCGGTCAGGAATCAGCGCGGTCGATCGAGCGGCACTGTCTGCTCTTCACCCGCTCGGTCGAAGTGGGGATGACCGACTGTTTCAATCTCACTCTGGTCCCGCACAGTGGGTAGCATTTATCATCCTGTTACCAGTGGTTTCGATATTGTTGTTCCAGCTGGTGCTGCGCATCCCAGGCCCCCTCCGTGGGCGGGCGGCACGAATTCAGCACGAACTTCGTTTCATTCCACCACACGTCGGTCATCGGTGGCGGAGGCTGATCATCGATATGGCCCGCGCCCTCTTCGGTGTCGGATTGATGTGCCTCTCAGTGTGGCTGCCCATGTCCTTCACGGAGGACATCGCCGTCATGGATGGCATCACTCTGGCCCTTCCATTCTGCTTGCTCGCCTGGGCCCTTGTTCCGATGCGAGAAGTTGTCGAGATTCTATCGGGAATTGACTTTGACCTCACCCGCCCGCTCCGCCTCCAGTCACATCGTAACCATGCTCGATTGGATCCCCTTCCCGCCCCTCCGATCACGTGGCTACGTCTGACCGACCTCGATCTGCTCCGTAGAATCGACGCGAAGGGAACTGTTGGCGCTCTCCTTGAGGTTGGCCTCCGAACACCCACCCCCCTACTTCTTGACGCGGATGGATATGAGCTGGACCAGAATCAGGCCAGTCATAATGAACGGCTGCTGCGAGCTGTGGAGTTGCTGGAGCAGGCCGGCTTTCTCCACCGCGCCAGCGGCGAGCATCGGGTGACCGAGAGCGGTCGTCGCGCTCTCGCCCTCCCAAGCTTCTTTTCCCAGCCACAGGTTCACCTCGAGCTGGTTCAGTGGCTCGCGGAGGCCGAGCAGGACCTCCACGACAGCTCCAAGGCGTTCGAGGCGATGGTGCGTCTGATGACGAATCTGGAGGTTTGGCTTATGGACGCGATTGCGAAGCTTGCGCTGTCCCGACCCCACCCGGAGAGAGTAGGCGAGTTGCTCTTCACCCAACGGGGAGGGCTCAGCCCGCGGAAGGACCTCCGCCTCAAGTACCGGAGCAGAAAATACCAGAGCTGGCTGAGCTGGATTGAGCAGCGACGCTCTGCGGTTGAAGACGATCTCCCGTCCGCTGCGTTGGTCCTGAAAGCCATCGGCCACCGGATGATATGGCGCCTTCAGGGGACCCCAACGTCAACCGAAGCTCAGCTGTTGTTTCGTAAGCGCGTGGGCGGCGATGTATCAGGAGCGGCACTTGTGCAGCTCTTCGGCCCGGACGGGCTCGGTGCCGAGGGCTGGCCACGCGGCCTGAACGAAGCAGATGTGCTGCACGCTCTGGACAGTTTGGGGCAAAACACGCTGGGTCCTCTCTTTGCGCTCCTGAAGCATCTGGTTGAACCCAAGATCGCCGGCAATGCGCCACTGTGGTCCTGGGCGGCTCGCATTCAGAAGCTTCGAAACGATACCTTCCATGGACGCCGTGAGCCGGAGCAGCCAACGACCGGCAAAGATGCGAGCCCTAAAGAGCTTTGCGATGCCTATGAGGTGGTGTGGCTCGCGCGGCCCTTGATTTTCAGGCTCAGTCATGTTGTGCGGGAGGAACAGCAGAGGGCGTGACGACTCCAGAACTCGATGCTCGCGTCCACCTGGTCGGTCGGTAGATCGGGATCGTGAATCTCGCGAGGGGCGGCGCCGCCGGGGTAGATCGTGTCGATACGGAAGACACCGTCCGCCTCCCACGCCCCCCAAAGGCAGAGCTCATGGGTAGGCTGTGGTGGCGCGACGACCAGGTGCGAGACCGTCTGTCGACCGGGCCGACGCCCCCAGAACGCGGCGTCTCCGGGCTTGATCCTGATCAATCCAGAGAGACCGATCGACTCCGCGCATGAGATGACGCGGTGAATCGGGCCCGTCGTGCCGATGATGTTCTGCGCGACGAAACGCACCACCTGCTCAAATGGAAGCAGGAAGGCGTCCGCGTGGGCCTCGTGGTGTCTGGCGTTGATCTTCAGCCTCACAGTCCCGTCGCTGACGACCACCGTGTGCTCTACCCAGCTCGGAGGTACCACAGGCGCAGGCGTCGCACCGCCCGATGGGTAGTCGCGGAAGCGAACGAACTCCGATCGCGAGTGGGGCGCATCACCCCTTCGCCGAGTCCCCCCCTGTCGAGTGGCGGGCGCGACGCAGCGCACCCCACGTGCCCGAAGGCGCTCGACCAGCATCGCTGTGAGCACCCAGTCTCCGCCCACCAGCGCCACCGCGGCACCCGCCGGCAGGCGACTCATCGTGAGGTCTGCGAGCGCCTCCAGATCCTGGGTGTCGTGCTCATGAGACACGTGGGGGACCTTGAGGTCCACCACGCGCTCCGCCAACGCGCGGGCCGCGGTCTTCTTCTCCTCGGACCACGTCTGCCATGGCAGAGCGGTCAGGTTCACGAACGTCGTTGGTGCCACGTCATCCTCGGGCCTGGAGATCGGTGGAGAGACGCGCCCCTTCGGGTTGCGGACACCCTCGAATCAGATCGGCAGAAAGCGGTGCAGGTGATCGACTCCACCGTGGTGGAGTCTCCTGGCGACCGCCTGGGTCGACCCGAGCACCTCGAACGCCTCCGCAGACGAGATGCGGCTACAGCGAAGCTCGTCGAGCGCACGATCCACCGCTACGAGCCCCTCTCGCCCGTCGACGTCCTGAGCGTTCTGCATGAAGCGGATGACGCGGAGGGTCCGACTGGCCAGGTTCCGTTGGTTGGGCAGCCCTGCAGCGGCGAGCACCTTCTGGCGTCGAGCCAGCGCCTGATTCAGATCTCCGAGCAGCGCAGCGCCCCACGCCACATACGCATCCACATACATGCGATCGGCGGCGCAGAGGGCGCCGACTCGCCGGAGCGCTGTCTCGACCCCGAGGAGCTGTTCGAAGTCTCCTCGACGGCCGAGCGCGCCCGCGAGGCGCAGACACTCCGTGAGCGCATACGAGCACTCCTGCCCGAGCCGCGCGTCGTGAAGTTCCTCAAGGACGCTGCGCTGAACCCTGTACGCCTCGGAAGACCGATCCATGCTCGCGAGCCACCGCCCCCAAGCGCCCCGGAGCCGATAGGCGAACGGAGCATCTCGCGCCGCAATCATAGGAGACACGGTCACCTCCAACGCGTGGGGCAGCGGGAGACCGTAGGTGGCGTGGTGCTGTACCAGATGGGCCAGTAGATTGGGCTGGTTCAGCGCCGGCCGGCGTCGAATCCAAGCCGCGATCTCGGTGATCTCCGCCTCCGTGTCGGGGATCGGACGTTGGGCGTACCTGTCGGCGACGAGCTGAACCAGCGCCATCTCCGCCCGCTGGTCTTCGGTGAGCTCCCAGGACGTGGAGATCTTGCGGACGGCCTCGCCGACGGGGTCCCACCAGAGCAGCTTGCTGCGCCCGCCGCGCAGCAGCTCCGTGAACCCATACAGCACCTCCGGCTGGTGCTTGGGCGGGGTGTCCGCGAGCGCCCCGGCGGGGTCGAGGAGCTCGGAGATCGCGTCGCCGACGGTGCGGAAGCCCCGAACGGTCAGGCCGAGCGGCTCCGCGTGACGTCTCCACTCCCCCTCTTGTCTCTTCGCCACAATGAGGCGGCGGATCCCGGGCAGACACTCTACGACCGTCGCGACCTTCTTCGCGACCCGACCGACCGGAGCCAGCGCGCCGTTGTCATCGATCGCTGCGCTGCAGGCGATGTCACCGGGCAGCGACTTGTCGTAGAGCATCGATGACAGCGCGAGGACCGCAGACAGTCCCAGGGAGTCGCCAGCGACGGGGCGCCGCTCCACGACGCTGGCTTCGCCGAACACCGTGTCGAGGTGCCCCAGGCTTCTGGCCCCGGGAGGTGCCAGATCGCGCCACGCCAGGGTCGCGTGCATCGAGAGCAGACGGTGGGCGCGTTGGATCGTCCGCTCGGCGTCCGCGCTCAGGGTGCCGGTGGCGAGCCCGTGAGTCGGCTCTGCGAAGGAGAGGAGCCAGGCGCTCCGCTGACGCGTGTGGGCGGTCAGGACGATGGCGCTGCCGACCGGCGCGGGTGGCGTCGTCTGCCCGGCGCACTCCTGAGCCCCCCCTCTCAGCACCTCTCGCTGCGGCCAGGCCCAGGGGCCCGCCCGAAGAACACGCCCGACCTCTTGTTCGTCTCGTGGATGGTTCCGCTGCCCAGCGCTTCGTCTCTGCAGAATCTGCTGGGCTGTCCGCCATCGACGCCGCATCTACTCTTCATCCACTGGAGACTCAGGTCGGGCAGAACGGCTCCGGCTCTGCCGAGACAGGGCACCCGGGCGCGACCACCAGCCAGCGCCTTCGCTTGCCACCAGGAGCAGCAGGGGGTCCCTGGCCGGTATCTCCTGGTACAGGCTGAAGAACAGACGGCGCAGTGACGCATCCACCTCCGAGAGCGCAGGGACGCTCGCGGGCGCGAATGTTCGCAACACTCGCGCGGTGCTGCAGAGGTCATCTCGGGTGCGGCAGGCGTCGAGCAGCTCTCCTCGCCAGCCGCTGGACTCTGGCTCTGCGTCGGCGAGCAGGTCATCGACCCGGAGCCCCAGAAGTTCGGTGGCCGAGGCAGAATTGCGCCCGATTTCAGAGCGCTGCTCGGCAGTGAGGGCCTTCCACCAACGGCTCGGGATCTCCCGATCCGGCGCTCGACCGGAGCGGATCACCTCCAGCGAGGCGGGTCGCCCGAAGCGGAGCACGAGTCCAGCGGAGACCTCCCCTCGCCCGACATCTGTGGCCTGTGTAGACGCCAGCCGTGCCGCCTCCGGCAACCAGAGCCCGTCGTCCGAGAGGTCCGGGCCAGGGATCGCGCACCGCGCCAGCTCCGGCGCAGGCTCAAGGACCAGGGTGCGGCCGTCCATCGAGATCCGGTTTCCCAGCACGTCGAGCACCGAACGTCCCGCCGCCAGGCTGGCAACCTCGACCGGCTGCTCGTCCTCGGCCTTCAGCCTGGGGCCGTCCCAGGAACGAAGGATGAATCCTTCCCTGTTCGAGAAGAGCTCCACCCCCGGAGAGAGTTCTTCGAGCTGCGGTACATGGTGCTGTCGCTCGTAAGGCTCCTCAGAGTAGGCTCCCTCGTAGAACTCCTCGGGCAGATCCAGCTCGACGCGTATCGTCTTTCGTTCGCGGCTCATCATTCACTCCCTTGGGACTGGGGACGCTGGCGATTCGTCTTGCGGACAGCCTCGCGGACGGGACGGCGGCGTATTCTGAATCGCTCGTCGAACGCGGCCCGCACCTCCGGCAGCAGCGCGCGCTCATTCCCACGGAGTTGCACCTCGTCGGTGTACTCATGGAATCGTTCGCGTGCGCGTCGCCAATGCCGGCCGCGCGCACCCGCCGCGCGCCGGAGGGCGTCTCCCTCCAGGCTGGGATCGAGGTGGCGCGTCATCGCTGTCGCGCTCAGACCGAGCTCCTTGGCCTGCTCGAGCTCCCGCAGACTCTGCATGTTTCGGGTCCCCGGAGTGGCGCTCCCCGGGCTCCGCTCGTTCCCCCAGGCCTCGAACCCCCTCAGTATCCGCCCCAGCAGATTGAGAGTCTCTGCCGTGAGGAGGCGAGACGGCGGCATCGACGCCACCGCCAACCGGTCGGCGAGGGGCTTTGGAGACGGCTTCGAGATGAGGCGATTGAACCGATTCACGAAGGCCTGTCGGAGGTAGCTCCGCACCCGGGCGTCGGTGTCGATGGCGCCGGCGCGCGCCACCTCCTCGGCGTCTGTGAGCGGCCTACCCAGCGCTCGCTCCAGCTCCAGCGCCGTCGCGCCGCGGAGGGCGGCCTGCCCCACCAGCTTCGAGTGGTCCTCCGCACCGCGCTGATCTTCAATCGCCTCGAGCTTCCTGCGACGATCTCCATACAGGCGCACATACAGCGTCTGGGTGTAGTCTTCGCAGTCCTGTACGGAGACGCCCTGGTGCGCGTAACCGCGTGTTACGCGCTCGCCGACTCGGCGCATCTCAGCGTCGAGGTTCTCGTAGCCCGATGCATCGCCAGCACACCACGCCCGGAAGGCCTCAAGCAGTGACATCAATCCTCCAGCCCGGTCACCGGGATACGTCGAAGGTGAATCGGCACCGCGCCGAGCGCCCCCTGGATGGAGCCTCGTCGCAAGCACCGCCGGAGACGACCGAGCAGTAAATCTGCGATCTCGTCGCCGGCCTCTCCCGCACTGTGGAAGGAGATGAGCTCACAACGTAGTCCCGCTGGGATGGGGTCCAGATGCTGATACCGTAACGAGACGGGCCTGGCGCCCCCGCCCTCCGGGGGGAGGATGTAGCGGTGCTGGATGCGGGCGCGCTTCGCGCCAGCGCGGTGCGCCGTCGTGAGGGCCGCCCGGAGCAGCTGGAGGTAGCGATCCCGCTCGGCGCGGAGCGCCCCGTCATCGACTGCGATGATCACCTCGTACCCCAGCGCCGGATCGCTGATCAGGTCCTGGACGTCACGCCAGATGAGGTCCTGGAACGCCCGTGACTGTGAGCCGTACAGATCGACGGCGTAGGCCCAATCCCGCAGCGCGCCGATGTCGTCCGTCGCGGGAGGCGAGGCCCGGAGGCACGACTCGTCTACCCGCCGAAAGAACGCCGCCGGCATCAGGGCAGGCCCCGCCACGCTCGCCCCGCTGCGAGCGAGCCAGGACTGAAACAGGATGTGCTCGCTGAACAATCGCTGCTGCCAAGCCCACAGCACAAACTCACTCGGCGTCATGTCTGTGCATCGGAGGCCTTCACGCGGATCGGTTAGATCCTGGGCGTCCGCCCACTCGCGCCAGCGCTTCGCCAGATATCCGGCCTGTCGGAGGTGAGCGCCGTGGAGCGGTCGGGTCAGGAAGGGCCAGATCTGCTCCAACAATCGCAGCCGGGCAGTCAGCGCGGCGCGACGCCGCGCCAGCACGCCACCCACGATGAAGTCCCGGTCCTGGTGCTCTCTCCCTGACTCGTCGATGTAGACGCGAACCATGTGCCCCGGCCCTCCACTGGCTGTTCGCGGAGGGTGTAACGTAAGCACCGTCTGATACCCAGCCGCTGCGATCCCGTAGCCGTGTGACAT
>CAYXGP010000327.1:0-7433 GCA_964464515.1 uncultured Enterobacterales bacterium | reverse complement strand
TGCCCATGGCCGCCGCTGACGAATCCGCCGCCGGGGGTTCTTACGACGACATCATCCTTGCGAGATGTCTCGCTGTACTTCGCGAACACCTTCCAAACCGTGCCCCCGCCGCGTCGCTTCAGGTGAGCCACGGGGATGCGCCTGTTGACTGTGTTGGTGATTTCCCCCTTCAGGGGGCAGCGGGGGAAGATCCGCCGCTCCATGAACCAGATCTCGAAGGGGAGCGCGTTTCGGACCTGATACTCTGTGCGGTAGTAGAAGATACCGGAGGCTTCCTCGTCCAGCGTTCGTTGCGCGGCTCTCTCGCGGATGGACAGGCCGACGGCTGCAGCCTTGCCGCGGTAACGGCTCGAGCGCGGGTCCCCCTCATCCTCAAACTGCCGGACATTCGACACCTCCAGATCATGCACATATCCAAACTCCTGGCGGAGCGCCGTGCGCCATATCGGGTCACCTGACGCTTGCCCTGCGGTGACGGTGGTGCGTGTCTGGGCAGAGACCTCTCCGTCGCTCTTCCCCACAAAGAGCTCCGGTGCCATGACCCGAACCCGCTCCAGGTTCTCCAGGTGTCCGGGGAGGACCAGGCGAACGAAGTCCTGGATGGAGAGCGAGAGTTCGTCCAGCGATGGACGGAGTTTCTGACCTTCCATCTCCTCCAGCGTGTGGAGACTTCGCGCTCCTCCGGCGCGGGTGCGGACCACCAGCAGGTCTCTGAGAATGGTGCGGTCCTGACCGAGGAGCTGGCCGAGTGTCCGAGACCCCACCTCGGGAGAGCTTCCCATCAGGGCGATCTTCACCGTCTCTGCGAGCGACCGCAGCGACTGCCTGGTGATGGCGCCCACCTGCTCTCCGATCTCCTCCCCGAATCCGGCCAGGCTCCACTCCGAGCTGCTGAGGCGATTGACGCACTCGTTCTCGAAGCGCCGATAGAAGCGCGCAGCGACGATGCGTCCGTTGGTGTCGACCACAGCTTCGTCATTGAGCAGGGATGCCCGAACGTCCATGCAGAGTGCTTCCCAGCCCAGCGGGATCCCGGAGTCCCTCACCGCATGGGGGGGATGCGTCGATGGTTCCGCTGCCTCGGGTGCGTTCGGCGGCTTGTCTGTGGATGGGGTCGGACCAGGCTGCTCTGACCCCCGAAGCTGGGCCAGGAACGGGTTTTTCAGCTCGACCGGATCGGGTGTGAGGTGGGGCCGCGATGTGGTTGGTTTGGGGGCCAGGGGGCGTTGGGACTCCGAACCCGGGGATCGGCGTGTATCTTCACTGTCCAGCCATTCGATGAGCTGGGCCTCGATCCAGGACTCGATCATGGATGTGACGTGATCTCCTGCATAATTGGAGCCGCAGGTAGAGCGAACCTTGACCTGGACCTCCGGCTCCTCTCGGGGGGTTCCGGCGGAGTCGGGTGAACCCTGCGGGCTGTAGGAGTACTCGATGAGGGCGAAGTCGAAGGTTCCCCCACCGAGATCGAACACACCGACCTCCCCCATGGTGGAGATCGTGGCCGGGTCCTCGCCCTGGGCGAACCGCGGCCCGAGGGTGGTGGCGATGTGCCGGTCCAACCAGCACATTCCCACCGCGACGGCCTCATCCATCGAGGTATCCAATACGACGGCGTAGCTCTCCTCCAGTTCGAAGTAGTCGGACTCCAAACCGACGCCGAACGCTCGGATCTTCTTGACGATCTGCTCGTCTCTCAAGGGCTCCGCGGGGTGATTCGGATCGTCGGGGCTGAGCAGACAGCGGGCCAGCAGAGCCAACACCAGGCGATCCTGGTTGTGACGAATCCACTTCTCAGCGCCGGCTCCGTGGGTGCCGGAGTCGAGGCGCTGAGCGAGGAACTGCTGTATGTCTTCCTCTTCGAGCAGGCGTCTCGCGGTTTCCCGGGTTGGCGATGAGAGCATGGCCTGCGACCGCAGGCGGTCGATCACCAGCTCCTCCAGGGCGACGTTGACCAGCGCTCGGAAGGCCTGTACGGTCGCCGGTGAGAAGGCCACCGGGTAGCTCATGCAGACCAGGCGCGGCAGGCTGGAGCCGTGCGGCGCAGCCTTCTCCAGTGCATTGGACACCAACCACTGCAGGAGCTGGGAATCCGCGACGTCGATGTACCCTCTGCCCCCCGTCTCTTCCTGCCAGTAGGCTTCGGGTCTCTGCAGGAGATCGGAAAAGTCGCGTTGCTCGCTGGCGGCGACGCGCGAGCGGAGCTGGATGCTCGATGCGGTCTTCAACGAGAATCGACTCTTCATTCCGACAGCCAGCTCGTCGGGGAGGTGGCGCCGGTGCTGAGGTCGGATGAGGGGGGAGAACACAGGGAAGTCGGGTATGTTCCCATCGGGGCTGCTCACCGCGTGGGGCAGCCAGACCTCCGCGCGACAACTCCAATCTCTTCCGATGGGACAAGACCAATCCAGCAGATCGTCACCACGTCCACCGTGGAGCACTACCCCCTTCAGCCAGCTGGCCCCCACGTCGAGGCAGAGCACCGGCCGGACCGCATACTCAGTCTCGGTGGGCCGCACGGCGATCACCAGCTCCGTCGGGAGAAACCCCGGAGAATGAAGCGCGAGGTGGAGGTCGCCGCTCTCGTCGGGCTTCCGGGACTCCGGAAGGTGCACCTGGAGGGAGCAGAAGAAGAGACCACCCGGATCGATGACCGCGTCCTGGACCAGCTCGTACAGGCCTGCACGGACCTGCTCGCGCTCGAGGAGCCCCCGACGGGGCCCGTAGAGTGACGAGAGTGAGGCCTTCAGCAGAGCCGCCTGCCGGACCATGGGGTCACCCTCGGAAGTCTGACGGAGGGTGAAGGGACGATCTGCGCAGTTCTTGAGTAGGCAGGGGTAGAAGACTGTCTGACCCGGGCTCGGGATGACCGGCAGCGGCATGCCCCTGAGCTCGTTGATGGGAACATCGGGTAGCCCACGAGCCTCGATGAACAGGTGGCCGAAGTCCGCGACCTCGGAGTTGTCGCGCAGCCCCTCAAACGGTAGCCACCAGAACGGGTAGCCGAGGCGCTTCTTGCCCTGGGGGCGCTTGCTCGGGCGCAATTCGATCGCTGGTTTCTGTAGGATCGAGACGCCAACGCGAAGCCGGGCGATCTCCCGATCCGAGATGTGCACCGAGAGCTCGCCATCGAGCACGCCGTTCAGTGTTCTGCTCGATTCGACGATGCCTTTCAGCTTCTCCGTCAGAAACGGGAACGCTGCCGACCAGCCCGCCCTCTTCTCTTGAGCGCCGAGAAGATCGGCCGGCGCTCCGGCGTGAGACACCATCAGCGATGCCTGGAACGAGCGAGGCGCCCACCCGTCGAGAACTCGTGACAGATCGACCCAGAGGGCTGCACCAGCGGCCGGATCGTCCGCATGTGGCACCGAGAGTACCGTTCCGCGAGGTCCTCCAGAGGTGACCCCCACGCCTCCGCTGCCCGTCAGGACAAGCCTGTCCCTACGGAGCAGCACTCGGCGGGCGACCACTCGGACCCTACCGGAGAGTCCCGGAAAACCGAAGGGGGTCTCGGTCTCGACCGCGGCCACGTTGTCGGCGTGGGGAGCCGGGACCGACAGCTGAAACATGCGCTCGGCCATGCCCTGGGGCAGGGCGCGAAACCCGGGGAGGAGGTTTCCGTCGGTGATCTGGAGTCGAAGCAGGAGCCGAACGGCGCGCTCGGGAGGGTGAAGGGTCACCAGATTCAGCGTCGGAGATGTGTTGGACTGAAAGGGGAGCGACCATGTCCCGTCGGTTTCCTCCAGGAGGGGCTGCGGCAAGGCGCCGACGTCGACCCGCCAGGTGTCCTCGGCGTGTGCGCACGATACATGGGCGCTCAATCGAACGAATTGATGGACCAGGCTCATCTGGTACGGGAACCCGATGGGTGCCCACTGGCCGCTGATTGAGGACACAAGGCGGGCCTCTGGGCGTCCGGTCCAGGGCTTCGAGAACGTCGCCGTCCCCTCAAGGTGAACAGTATCGCCGTCTCTGCGCGGGGTCAGGTTGATCTCGGTCTCATCGCAGAGCAGCGCGACGTGCCACCCGTGAAGGTCCAGGCGCCCAAGCGATGAGCGAATGGTGAGCCTGGTGAACGAGGCTCCGCTCAGGACATAGATCCAGTCCTCGCTGCCGGATGCGGACGCCGCAGGGGACGCGTCGATCTCGATGTGTCGTTCGGGAGCGGGGACGTCGATGGTGACGTCCGGCAGGGGGAGCGTTCGATCGGAGAGGAGCAGCTCTGCGCTCGCCTGTGTTACGCCGCTGGTGAATCCGGTTTGGTTCTTGAACTTGAGGCGCCCGGTCTCAGCTCCGGGCGAGACCTCCAGGGTGAAGAGAATCTGCACCGGATCCCCTTTCGGCGCTGTCCAGTGCAGCGCGACCTCAGCTCCCTCGAGCATCGCGAAGGCCTCAGGGCCGCAGCGGCTGTAGAGGCCGATTCGAACTATGTCCTCGGCCACCAACCCTGAAATCTGGATGGGGCCTTCTCGGGAGGGGGCCTCCTCTTCTCCCAGGGAGAGAATGGAGACCTCGAACGGTTCGTCGCAGACCACGAAGGAGCGGGCCTGGATCGGGTAGGACCAGCCGCCAGTAGACACGGCGCGGACGTCGACGAGCTGGCTGGTGCCGCCTCTACCGTCGAACTTATGCCATCCGATCAGGGGCGCGCGTCCCTGAGTCGGATGCAAGCCCCCGATGGAGAAACGCGCGAGCCCGTTCGGCAGGAGGATCTCGATCACTCCGCCGCGCGAAAACAGGGCCAGGGCATCTCGCGACGTGTTGGAGAAGATCTCGAGGTGGGCGCTGATTGCCTGAAAGTTCGGCAGCACCACGATCGGCCTGCCCGAATCTGAGCGGACTCCGAAGTGATGCAGACACAAGTCGATCTTCAGCGCGCCTACATAGGCGCGGTGGAGACTCTTCGTTCCGCCCAACTCCACATGGAGAGCCCCCTGAACGCGCCCCCGATCCGACATGCGGGCCCTGCTCTCGGCGGTGAGCTGCGGCGCTCCGATCTCCAGCCGGCCCCCGGGCCCTGAAGTCAGCTTGAGCTCCATCGACTCATCCTCGTCTCCGTCTATCGTGAGGCGCACCTTGGAGCGCTGCGCGAGCGGTCCTTCCGCCTCAAACAGTGTCGGACTTGAGGGGCGAATCGCGAGCTCGCAGTCCTGAAGGAAGGGGGGGCCCCGCAGGGCAAACGGAATGGCTTCAGAGACGCTGCCGGGTCGGACGAGATCGAAAGCGAGGACTTCTAGACGGAGCGCACTGAGTATGCGTGATGACGTGCTTGCGCCGTCAGTGCGGAGGACTCTCAGTCTGAGTTCGTGGGTGCCCCGGGGCAGGTCGGGAACGACCACATGGTATTCCTGCGCGCTGGCTCGCTGCAGCGGCTGCGGAGGGCCGCTGTTGATCGAGTAGAGGAGCGAACCATCGGGGAGGCCCCCCTTGATCTGTCCCTGGTTTCCGAAGGCACAGAGTCCGTTGCTTCGGGTCGCCGTGGCGCGCGTGAACGCGTTTCGCTCACAGCTCAAGTGGAGAGCGATGCCACGACCCGAGGCTTGTGGGAGGTACAGGGACCTTGAGCCATCGGGCAACGTGAGCACTCGCGGGCCGGGGAGCAGGAAGAACAATGTGTCCCGCCCGAGCCATACCCCCGTCGATACACAGAACGCTCCTGACCCCTTCGGTGTGATGTTCTGGAACCAGGTGTCTGCGATACCATCGGTAGATTCGCGGTCGGGGGTCCCCTGTCCGGCCGGGCGAACGAAGCGCTGGCCGCACCAGGGACAGAACAGGGAGCGTACTGCCCCGACCCACTGCAGAATCACGTTGTCTTCTTCTTCGATGGAGTAGGTCGTGTTGCATCCGGTGCAGGAGAACTGCATATAGTGGATGCCGTCCTCGGTCTCGAATCGGACCTGGCGATGGACCTCACCGCTCTCAGAATCGAACAGGGTCCTGCCGCTGTCGAGCAGATCCCTGAGACCGAGCGCCGTCAGGCACGCCGCGAGCTGACGTCTCGACGTCCAGCCCAGGGCTGTGCGATCGATGATCGACTCCAGGGTCCAGCTCGGCATATCTCCCTCCGTGCCCGAGCCCCGTATGACATTCCTTCTTCCTCGGCAATTCGCATCCTGCGCAGGAGAACGGGCGTATTCCGCCTGCGCGGCGGCGGTTGCGAGAGCGTTCTGCGGCGCGACTTCACGTGCCCCCGAATTCCGAGATGAACGGGGCTGCGGATCGCTATGGAGGACTGGGGAGACGGACCAGTTCAGGCCGCCTCACAGCGGGGAGCGTTCAGGAGATAAACTCTCCAATGATCGTCGTGGAGGTGAGAGCCTTGGTTTGACGAGCCCACAGGTGTACGGTGCCGCGGGTTCAGGTTGTCCACAGGACAAACTGGAACGTCGGTGCTGGATGCCGCTGCGGGAGCAGCGGCCGGCCATGATAGGGTCGGGTCTCCCCCTGGGCATACAGAAGTTCTGGTCTACCCGACCCCAGAGCCGATATTCAGAGCGGTTGTTTCTGGACGGACCCTGAACAGAGGGATGGGGGTGATCAACCTCACCGACGAATCACCTTCTCAGAGGGTGATTCGTATCGGCTGTTGATGTCCGCCCCCCCTCACGATATGGGTTCAGCCCTATCCCATTTCATTGGAGAGGCCCATCAGATGCCCGCTCCTATCGACTCCCAGACGCGCCAGGCGGCGGTGAGTGCCTACTTGGAGGAGAAGGCTGAGGACCCCAGGATCAGCTATCGCTCGATCGCAGCCAGATTCGGTGTTGGAGAAGCCTCCCTGCAGCGCTGGGTCCGGCAACATCGCTTGACGGGAACAGTCCAGCCAGCCCCACCGAACAGAGTGGGGCCTCCACCGAAGCTGACGCCCGAACACAAGGACCGCGTCGCACAGTGGGTCCTCGAAAACCCCCAGAAGAGGCTCTACGAGATCGTCGCCTACATCGAGCAGGAGTATAGCGTTGTGGTCTGCGAGGGCACCGTCCGTCGACTCCTCAAGGAAAGGAACATCACCAAGCGCAAGCTCAATCGCCTCGCCAGAGAGCCGGCGTCTTCGCCAGACCCCCAGCGGTACAAGCCCCGCCACCGCCGCAAGCCAGAGGACAAGCCGAATCGCCGAGCATACCCCTCTGACTTCACCGATGCCGAGTGGCGCATCGTCGAACCGCTGTGGCGCGAGCACGCTCGTTCATTCCCCGAAAAGCACGCGCTACGCGAAGTCCTCGATGCCCTTCGCTACATCAACGCCGCCGGCTGTCCCTGGCGATACCTTCCCCATGACTTCCCACCTCATCAGACCGTACGCGCATGGTTCGACCGATGGAACCGTGACGGCTCAACCCAGCGCGTCAACGATGCACTCCGGAGGTGGCTTCGACGACGCGCCGGAAGGAATGAGACGCCTTCGCTACTCATCATCGACAGCCGCTCGG
>CAYXGP010000326.1:0-7440 GCA_964464515.1 uncultured Enterobacterales bacterium | reverse complement strand
AGTCCGCGTACCACACCGTGTCCGGGTTGAGATCGGCGTCGGTGTCGTCGCAGTCATCGCCGTTGTCGGCGTAGCCGGCGGGCTCGGTGCACGAGCCTATCGAGTCGTTCGCGTCCCCGTAGTCATCGCCGTCGACGTCGCGGTACCAGGTCGAAGCGTCCACCGCGTCGGACTCGTCGGTCTCACCATCGCAGTCGTTGTCGTTGCCGTCGCAGATCTCGTCGGCGCCCGGGTAGTCCTGGCTGTTGCTGTCGTTGCAGTCGTCATCGTTGTCGATGTAGCCGGAGGGCTGGTCACAGGCGAAGGTCGAGGTGCCGTCTTCCTCGCCGTAGGTGTCGGAGTCGCTGTCCGGCCACCACTCGGTCTCGCTCGCCCGATCGACGTCGGAGTCTGCGTCGTCGATGAGGCTGTCGCAGTCGTCATCGACGTCGTTGCAGACCTCACTCCCATCGGGGTTGATGCTGTCGTCTCCGTCGTCGCAGTCGGTGGCGTCGTCGATGTAGCCGGAGGGCTGCTCACAGACGGTCTGCGTCGTGGAGGCGTCGCCGAAGCCGTCGGAGTCCGAGTCCGCGTACCACACCGTGTCCGGGTTGAGATCGGCGTCGGTGTCGTCGCAGTCGTCGGGGTTGTCGACGTAGCCAGGGGAGGGCTCGCAGGCCTCCTCGGAGATGGTCTCGCGCCCGTAGCCGTCTGCGTCGCCGTCGAAGTAGTACGTGTTGGCGTCGACCGCCTCCTCGTCCACGTCGGAGTCGCAGTCGTTGTCCTCCTCGTCGCAGTACTCGTCGGCGCCGGGGTACGTGCCCGCGTCGGTGTCGTCGCAGTCCTGCTCGCTGCCCGAGTCCTTGCAGTTGAAGTAACCGTCGCCGTCCTCATCGAGGGCCTCGATGGTGCCGTCGCAGTTGTAGTCCATCGTGTCGTCACACTGCTCGATGGCCGTCGGGTAGTACGCCGCGTCGTCGTCGTTGCAGTCGGTGTTGTCGTCCACGAAGCCCACGGGCTGGTTGCAGGCCGCGATGTAGTCTACGCCCTCCACGCACTCCGCGGTGGTGCCCGTCGTGGTGTCGGTGGTGTCGGTGGTGGTCGTACCCTTGGCGTTGGCGGTGCCCGAGGTCGTGCCGGAGTCGGTGGTCTCGCCGCCCTCTTCGACCTCGCACTCCAGCCCGTAGCCGTCGCCGTCGGTGTCGAGGTACCAGATCGTCAGGACGCCGTCGTCGATCTCGCCATCACAGTTGTTGTCGGCTCCGTCGCAGATCTCGGTGCCGTCGGGGTTGATGGCGTTGTTGAGATCGTCGCAGTCGCCAGCGGTCTCAAGATAGCCCGCGGGCGCGTCGCACTGCTCGACCGCGCCGTCATCAGCGCCGTAGCCGTCCTGGTCGGTGTCGGGGTAGTACGTGCCGGCGTCGGTGGCGCCGTTGTCGACGCTGCCGTCGCAGTCGTTGTCTACGCCGTCGCAGACCTCGGCAGCGTTGGGGTTGACGCTGGCGTTGTTGTCGTCGCAGTCGGTGAGGGTGTCGAAGCCGTCCTGGTCGACGTCCACCCCGGTGCCAGTGCCGCCGGGCCCGGTGTCGAGCGAGAACGGAGGAAACAGGCCGGTGTCGACCCCCTTGTCCTTGCAAGCCGTCAGCGCCGTGACCATCAGCAACACAACCAAGCTGGAACGCGTCATCTCGTCCTCCATCTCCAGACTGCCCGAACCGAGCGGGATTGGACTATAACCGCTCTGTCTATGTCCCGGCGCGCATTTGTGGCACGGCCCCGGCTCCTCCGTACCCTGGTACCCGGCGCTCTTTTCGGGCTGCTGTGGTGGGGGCTGGAGGGGGGCTCCGCGGCGTCGCTTGCCGTCCTGCTGGCGGCCCACATCGGGATCGCGCTGGCGCTGCGACAGCGCCGCCTGCTCCCCCTGCGCCTGCTGTGCGGTCTGGGGCTCGCCCCGGCCCTCGCCCACGCCCTGCTGACGGCCCACCCGCTGGGCGCGGCGGGAGATCTGACGCTCACGCTCGCGCTGATGATCGGGGGGCTTCTGGTGGGAGGCTGGCGCTCTGGAGCGCTCTGGCTGACGCTGTGCGGCGGGGTCGCGGGCGCGCTCCTGCTGCCCCGAGGCCCGGCGGAGGCTCCTGCGGCCCTCGGCCACACCGACACCCCGATTCTGGTGTTCGGCGTCGACGGCGCCGACTGGCAGGTGCTGGACCCGCTGCTGTCCGCCGGTGAGCTGCCCCACCTGGCCGCCCTCCGTGAGCGCGGGGCCCACGGGGTACTGCGCGCCGCCCCGCCCCTGGCCTCGCCGGTGCTGTGGACCACCCTGCTCACCGGGACCACCCCGGGCCGCCACGGCCTCCAGAGCTGGGTCACCGCCGACGCCCGCAACCGCGCGGTCCCCACCCTCTGGGAGCACCTGGCCGCGCAGGGGCGCTCCAGCTTGACGGTGAACGTGCCCGGCACCTGGCCCCCCCGGGAGGCACCACGCGGGCGGCTGATCTCCGGCTTCCCGCTGCCCACGCTCACCGCCGGAGACGCGCGTCACCTGCTGGGCGCAGTGATCGATCCCGCGACAGACAGGCAGGAGGAAGAGAGGCAGGTCGCGCTGCCGATGGCGAGCCCGCCGGAGCGCCCGATTCGTCACGCGCTGCTGCACACCCTGGAGCGCTGGCTTCCGCTGCCGGGCCGCCCGCTGGAGTTGGCCCTCACCCTCCGCTCCACCGAGCAGGGACTCTCCGTTCGCGGAGAAGGCGTCGACGCGCTCACCCTCCGTGAGGGGGAGTGGTCGCCGTGGCTGCCTGTACGCCTGGGCGCCACCCACGGCGTGCTCCGACTCCACCACCTCGTTGACAGGGGTGGGGCCGCCGGAGGTCTATACGTCACGCCGCTGCTGCAGTCGCCCACCCGGCCGCGGCACCCGTTCACCGCCGGCCTGGAGGCGCGCGCGCTCTTCGACGACCGCCGTCCCTACCTGCCCGAGACCGTGGCCTGGACCGCCGCCCGCGATCCCCGCCGCGCCCCCCTGGTGACGGAGCTGACCCTCGAAGCCGAGGAGATCCGGGCCGAGACCGCCGCGGCGCTGCTGACCGCCGAGCCGGCGGAGGTGGTGACCTTCGTGCACACCGCCACCGACCGCCTGCAGCATGCCTTCTGGCCAGAAGATCCCGAGGCCGTCACGCGCGCCTACCGGCTGGCCGATCAAACATTGGGGCGCCTCACCCGACAGATGCCGCCGGACACCCTGGTCTTCGTGGTCAGCGATCATGGGGTGGCCGCCAGCGAAGCGGGCCACCGCGACGCCGGCGTCTGGATCGCCGCCGGTCCGGGGATCGACCCGTCTGCCGCGCCCCGGGAGCTGGCCGCGGTCGATCTCACCCCCACCATCCTGGGCTGCGCAGGCGTCTCCACGTTGACCGGCTTCGACGGCGCGCCGATCGAGGGTCTGTGTAGCCGACAGGCGACGTGGGTCGCGCCCGGCCCGCCGACCTCCCCGAGACGCCCCGTGGAGATCGACCCGTCGCGGCGGAGTCAGCTCGAGGCGCTGGGCTACCTCGACGAGTAGCGCGAGAACACGAGCCCGGCGGTGGCCGCCAGCAGCCAGACCGGCGTGAGGAACTGACTCATGTCGAGAAAGAGGCTGCACGTCAGCGTCGCTGCGGTGAGCGCGACCCCGAAGGCGCCCAGATCTGCAGAGTCGGGGTCTCCCCGGCGAACCAGCCCGGCCGAAGCTGTGAAGAGGCGTGTCAGCAGCGCCAGCGCCGCCACCAACGCCAGCGGCCCCGCCTGGTACAGCAGCGCCAGCGGCGTGCTGTGCGGACCGGTCACCTCCGTCCACTTGTGGAAGCGCTCCGTGTACCCGGCCATCAGCTCCCACTGACCGCCGATCCCCAGCCCCGACACGAGGTCCTGCGCCGGACGGATCGCGTACTCCTGCAGCGACATCCACCACATCAACAGACGGCCGCTGCCGATCTCCAGCCAGCGATCGAGCGGCGGATCACTCGCCCACAGCAGCGCGAGCGCACCGAGCCGCCCGATGAGCACCAGCAGACCCATCGCCCCGGCCGCGAGCGCGCCCAGCGCCACGGGCCGCGGGACGCGCGCCAGCGCGACGAACAACACCCCGAACACCAGCAGCCCCAGCATGGCCCCGCGTATCTGCGTGAGGAACAGACACACCGCCGCGGCGGCCGCGGCCAACCCACAGAGCCAACGCAGCGCCCCCCGCAGCCGGACCGTCCACAGCAGCAGCAGCGCGCACTCGCCGAGCTGCAGAAACGCGTGGCGTTCCAACACATCGTAGGGGCCGGCCAGCCGGTGGTAGCCGCGGTACTCCAGGAAGTCCATCTGCCCCGCCGCCAGATCGCGCAGCGCCAGCGCCAACGGCACCAGCCCGGCGATCGTGATCGCACCCAGCAGCCGCCACGGCCGCGGCGCCGCGGCGCCGCCGGCCAGCAGCACCACCAGCCCGCTCACCATCCGCGCGGCGTTTCCAATGTACAGCCCCCCCTCCGGCGCGCGCAGCAGCGCCAGCCCGATCAGACCCAGGAGGGCCAGCGCCGACAGAAGCGGCGCCGCCCGCAGCCGCGGCGCGCTCCGAGTCATCGCGGCCAGCAGCAGCACCAGGCTCGCGACGCCGACGAGCCGCGGGATCGGAACCAACCCCGGGAGCGCCCCGTGCACCTCGACGCCGGGATGCCACCACAGCAGGTCCATCCACGGCCGCAGCGCCAGCACCGCGATCACCACCGCGCCGGGCCACGCGGTCAACAGAGCCAACGCGGACAGCAAGAGACCCACCTGGACCGCTCCAGATGGAGAACAGAAAAACAAAGACAGGACGAGGGGCGGCACCAGCCACCACCCGGCAGGGACCCAGCGCTCGGCGTCGGTCAGGTCGGCTCCACCAGCGCCACCCCCAGGATGGTCCCCCCGGCGGCCTCCAGCCGCAGCCGCGCGCGGCGCAGCGCCTCCAGGCGCGTCTGCCCCGCGCTGGCGACGAGCACGATCGGCGCCGCCGCAGACAGCGCCTCCGCGTCGGTCCCGGCCGCCCGCACCACGGCGCCGACCTCCGACAGCTCCCCGGCCAGCGGCGCCGCCGGATCATCGAGCCCCCACAGCAGCACCGACCGCCCCTTGAAGACGGCGGCGAGCGCGGCCAGCGCCCCCGCGCGCCGCGAACCACCGGGCAGATCGCCCAGCCAGATGAGCCCCGCGTCCAGCACGTCGTCGGCGTCATCGACGCGGACATCCAGCGCCTCCCGCGCAGCCGCGGCCGCCGCTCCCACCAGCAGCCCCAGCAGCGCTCCGAGCAGCACCCGGATCCCGGGCGAGGATCCGTGCGGGGACGGCGGCACCCGCGCGGGCTCGATCACCGTGATGGACTCCGCCCGGGTGGCGCGGATCAGATCGGCCTCGCGCAGCCGGCTGACCGCCGAGAAGAACGCCGCCTCCCGCGCCGCCTGCGCCCGCTGCCGAAGCGCCGCCGCCGCGCCGCCCCCCTGCGATACCGGGCGAGCCTGCTCTGCGATGAACGCCGCCTCCCGCGCATCCAGGGTCTCCCGAAGGGAGGCGCTCTCGCGCTCGGCGGCCGCGCGCTGGTGCTGGGCGAAGGCCGCGGCCACGGCGTCGGCCAGCTTCGCAGCCAGCTCTGGATCAGCGTCGTCCACCGAGATGGAGATGATCTGGGTGTCCAGGGAGGCGCTCACCTGCAGGCCCGCGCCCAGCCGCGCGGCCGAGGGCGGCTCGGGCTCCCCCGACAGGCGATCGGCCGCGGCCTGGCGCACCGGCCGGCTGCGCAGGATCTTCACCAGCGTGGCGAACTCCACCTCGCGGTCGTAGCGCGACCAGTGGGCGACCAGCGCCGACAGCTCGGGCGACTCGACGATGTTCCGGGTGGGCGGAATCACCCGGATCCGGGTGGTGGCGCGGTAGGTGGCGTCCTCCACCGCGGTGGCGCCCCCCACCGCGATCATCACGATCGCGGTGAACAGCGTCACGCCCCGCCAGCGCCGTGAGGAGCCCCGCTGCAGTCGACGCATCGCCCGGCTCATGCGGCGGCCGACAGCACGCGGTCGTAGATCGCCATGACGCGATCATAATGGCGCGCCGATCCGAAGTCGCGGGCCAACCGCTCCCGCGCCGCCGCGCCCATCCGCGCCGCGTCGTCCGGGTGGTCGATCATCCACTGCAGGCGCGCCGCCAGCAGCTCCGGGCGACCCGGCGGCACGAGGAGGCCGTCGACATTGTGGGTGATCAGCTCGGGGATCCCGCCGATGTCGCTGCCCACCACCGGGCGGCCCGCGGCCATCGACTCGAGCACGCTCATCGGGAAGTTCTCGTACCACTCCGACGGCAGCACCGTGCAGAGCGACCGACCCAGCAGATCGCGCAGGGCCGCCCCGTCTCGAAACCCCGCCAGCGTGACGTTGCGGAGACGCCCCGCGGCGATCCCCGCCGCGATCTCCGACCCCAGCGGTCCCCGTCCGGCGAGCACCACGCGCCCTCCGCGCAGCCGCGCGGCCGCTTTCAGCAGCGTTCGGATCCCCTTCACCGGGGCCAGTCGGCCGAAGTACAGCACGAGCCCGGTCCCGTCCGGTGGTTTCAGCGGCTCGGGCAGCTCCGCGGGGTGGGGGATCGCGGTGATCCGCTCCGACGCGACCGCGCCGTGGTCGATCATCTTGCGGCGCAGAAAGCGGCTGGGCGAGACGAAGTGCGAGATGCCCCCCCCCAGCGCGCGCGAGACGGTCGATTCCAGCACGGTGAGGCCGGTCCGCAGCGCCGAGCCGCGGTTGCAGCGCCGCGGCAGCGCCCGCCGGTACCGCCCCTGGCAGGCCTCGCAGATCTGTCCGCCCGAGACGAACGTGTGGACCGGGCAGGCCAGCTTGTACTCGTGGAGGGTCTGCACGACGGGCACCCCCGCCCGCCGCAGCACGCCGAGGATCGAGGAGGTGAGCTGACCGTAGTAGATGTGGAGGTGAGCGACGTCGACGCGGTGAGCCGCCAGCAGCCGCCGCAGTCCAGCGCGGGCCGGGCGGGAGTACACGTAGCGAAGCGCGTCGACCGGACGAGGCGCCTCCACCCGCACCCGCGGCGGAAAGAACTCCGAAAAGGGGGTGGCGCGGTTGCCCGGATGGGCAGCGGCGAACGGGATGACGCGATGGCCGCGGGAGCGCAGCAGCTCCCCGAGGGTCAGCATGTACCGGTCCGATCCGGCGCGAATGTGGTAGTGGTGCCCGACGTTGAGGATGGTGATGGGCGAGGGCATGTCGTGAACCCGGCGCGGGGGAGGGCGACCATCCTGGCGGCCGAATCCGCGGTCGTGCTGTGCAGTCTACTCCTGGGTCGGACGCTGGGCCTGTCGCTCACGTGGTGTGTCGCCCGCTACCTGGGTGCTGATGGACTCGGCCGCATGCGTGACCGGTTAAGTGATTACGCGCTTTAGGAGTGGAATCTGAGCGATGA
>CAYXGP010000325.1:0-7477 GCA_964464515.1 uncultured Enterobacterales bacterium | reverse complement strand
AACCTGACCTTCATAACCCGTTCTGGAAGGCTCTTATTCTGGGCCGGCCTAAGCGGCCCGCCTCTGCGCAGCGCGCGCATCATCGATCCAGGCTGTCCGACGCCAGGCCGGCTGCGCATTTGAGGTTGCAGGTGGGCGCGTGTTCGACGCAGCCTGCGAGCAGGTGGATTCGGGACCCCCCCCCCGATCGGTCCGACCGGAGGGGTTAACCCCGCGGGATGGAGGAGAGGACGATGCTGTTGTGGTTGGCTGCGGCGCTGATGGGCTGCGCGGAAGAGGTGGACTGCGAGACCCTGTCGGTGGACGAGGTGGGGATGAACCACGCGGTGATGTCGTGGACCCCCCTCGAGGGCGCGAGCACCCGGGTGGACTACTCGTGGAGCAGCGACACCCTGTCGACGCCGGCGGGCGAAGGCGCGCATACGCTCCTCGGCCTGGCGGCGGGCCAGTCCATCTCGTACACGGCGGTGACCATCGACGGCGATCGCGAGAGCACCTGTGAGGGGACGCTCACCACCGACGCGCTGGCCTCGCGCTACCCCGAGCTCTCGGTGACCGTGAACGAGCCCTCGCTGCAGTCCGACGAGCAGTACGTGATGGGCTCATTCGTCTCCGATCCGACAGCGATCTACACCATCGACCGCGACGGCGATCTGGTGTGGTTCCAGACGGCAGACGCCGAGCGCCTGATCTCGCAGTCCTCGCGCGTGATGGGCAGCACAGACGTCATCTACAACGACTTCGACTCGAGCTTCACCGACACCACGGCGACCCTCCGGAGGGTATCGGTCACCGGCGAGGTGGTCTCTGAGATGCCCGCCTACGACCACCACCATTCGTTCACGCAGCTCCCCGACGGGTCGATCGCCTACATCCGCATGGACGTGCGCGAGTGGTACGACAAAGAAGAAGACGAGACCGTAGACGTGGCCGGTGACTGGATCATCGAGGTCGCGGCGGACGGCACGGAGCGGGAGATCTTCTCGACCTGGGATGCCTTCGAGCCGGTCAAGCACGACCTGTGGGGGGCGGTGTTCTACACCGACGCCAAGGACTGGGCGCACGCCAACTCACTGCGCTACAACGAGTCTTCAGATACCTACCTGATGTCGATGGGCTACTCCAACATCGTCGTCGAGGTCGAGCGAGAGACCGGAGAGGTGGTGCGCTTCTTCGGTGAGGGCAGCGACTATGCGTTCGCGGGCGACAGCACCCCGTTCGATTACCAACACTCGCCGCACTACACGGACGACGGAACGCTCCTGATGACGTCGGTCGCTGGAGACGGCATCCACGCCATCGAGTACGCCATCGACGACACCAACAAGACGCTCACAGAGGTGTGGTCGCACGCCAAGGACGAGGGGCACCTCGTGTTCGCGATGGGGCATGTGCAGAGACTCTCGAACGGAAACACCCTCATGAGCTTCGGCTCCGGCGCCCGCATTCGCGAGGTGACGCCGGACAACGAGATCGCGTGGGAGGTGCGTCTGTCGCAGAACTCGTTGGTGCTGTTCGGCGACCTGACGGCGTTCGACGACTTCTACTCGGCGGAGTAGCGATCGGCGATGGTCACTTGACGGAGCCGGCCGATGTCTCTGTGGAAGAAGCTGTTCGGAGCCAGGAACGACGAGCCGTCCGCCGTAGTCCCTCCCCCTGCGGCACCGGCGCCGCAGAGCGAAGCCCCACAAACTACACCATCAGAGCTGTATGCGGCTGGCATGGCAGCCCGGGCGGGGGGAGATCTCGAGCGGGCGCGCGGGCTGCTGTCGCAGGCGGTCGACGCAGTGCCCGACGCGATCCGCTACATCGGCAACCTGGGCAACGTGCTGCAGGAGCTGGGCGACATCGAGGGCGCGCTCGCCTGCCACGACCGGGTGATCGCGCTGAGCGACGGGCTGGCGATCGCGCACTTCAACCGCGGAAACGCGCTGTCGACCCTGGGTCGGATGCAGCTCGCGGCGGCGGCTTACGAGCGGGCCCTCGCGCGCGAGCCGGGCCACGGACGCGCGGCGGGAGCGCTCGGCAGGACCCGGTGATCTCTCGGCGATCCGGAGCGGGCGCTGGCGGCCTGGCGGCAGGCGCTGGTGCTCACGCCCGACGCCCCCGATGTGCTCCGGCGCATGGGCGCGGCGCTGCTCTCGCGCGGCGAGGAGGTGGAGGCCGAACCCCTGCTGGCGCGCGCCGCCGAGCGGGCGCCCGAGCTGACGAGCACCTGGCACAACCTGGGCAAGGCCCGCCTGTGCCTGAACCGCCCGGCGGCGGCGCTGGAGGCGCTGGACCGCGTGGTGGCCGCGCGCCCCGAAGACGCAGAGGCCCGCTACGACCACGCCACCGCGCTCAAGCACCTGGGCCGGCTGGAGGAGGCGCGGGAGGGATACCGCGCTGCCGTAGCGCTCGATCCAACCCACTTCCAGGGCCGCGCGAACCTGGGCTGGCTGTTGCTGCACACCGGCGATCCGGAGGGGGCGCTCGCCGCCTGGGCGGGCGCGGCGTGCCTCCATCAGCGGGGGCTGGATGACGCAAGCATCGCCGCTGTTCCCCGCCATCGACTGCGCCACGACGTCGAGCAGTGCCGCTACCTGCGTGACCACCGTGGATTGGACACCGAGGCGCGGCGGTGGCTGGAGAGGGCCGAAGCGGTGCTGACCACCGGCCTCGATCCGGTGGATCTCTCCGCCCCCACCCTCGCAGGAGGCGCCCGCCGCATTCTGCACCTCGACGCCCCAGCGCGGGTCACGGGCGGCGCGCTCCAAGCAGATCTGGGCGGCACCTGTCAGCGCTATTTCGACTCGACACCGGAGGTGGTGGTCATCGACGGCTTGCTGGGCGACGAGGCGCTCGCGGCGATGCAGCGGCATGTCCGAGCATCGACCATGTGGAGTCGAACCTACCCGGGGGGCTACCTGGGCGCGTTCATGGGCGGCGGGTTGGCGAGCCCCCTGATCCTGCAGATCGCCGAGGAGCTGCGCGCCCGCCTGGCACCCATCTTCGGAGAGCACCAGCTCGAGCAGTGTTGGGGGTTCAAGTACGACAGCCGGCTGCGTGGCATCAACATCCACGCCGACGTCGCGGCGGTGAACGTGAATTTCTGGATCACGCCGGACGAGGCCTGCGAGGTCCCTGAGACGGGAGGGCTCATCGTCTGGGATGTCGCCTCGCCACCGGACTGGGCGTTCCGTGACTACAACGAGAACGAACCCAGAATTCGCGCGTTTCTACGCGAACAGGGGGCCCGCCCGATACGGGTCTCCCATCGGTGCAACCGGGCGGTGGTGTTCAACTCGACGCTGTTCCATGAGACGGACGCGCTGCGCTTCCGTGATCGATACATCGATCGGCGGGTGAACGTGACGATGTTGTTCGGCGTGGGGTTGCGTCAGTAGGCCGGGGTCGGAGCGGCGGAGGGGCCCGCAGCCCACGCGGCGCTATTCTGTCCGCATTCCGCAGAGGCGCCCATGTCGAAGCTGCTACCCCTCCTGTTGCTCACGCTCGGCTGCAGAGGCTCGCAAACGGCGCCCTGGCAGCCCGACGACGCGAGCGACCACGACAGCGACGCGAGCGGCGACGCAAGCGGAGGGATCGAGATCATCGCGAGCCGCTCCGCGCCCTGGCTGCGGAGCGAGGTGGCGGCGCCCGGCTCCATCACCTTCACCGAGCTGCTCTACAACCCCGATACAGACAAGGATCTCGAGTGGTTCGAGCTGTACAACCCCATGGTCCTCGACATGGACCTCTCGGGGTGGTCCCTGGACGGTGGCGTGAGCTGGATCTTCCCCGAGGGGACCGTCGTGCCGGCCGGTGGGTACATCGTGGTGGCGGCCAGCCCGTCCCTGCTGGAGGAGGAGACCGGCTTCACGGAGGCCCTGGGCCCCTACGAGGGGCAGCTGTCCAACGACGGGGAGCGCGTCGAGCTGTTCAGCAACGGCGGGAGGCTCATCGACACCGTGGGGTACGGCGAGGACCAGCCCTGGCCCGTCCAGGCAGACGGCTCGGGCTTCTCGCTCGCCAAGATCGCCGCCGACACCGCCAGCGACCGCGCGGAGAACTGGACGGTGAGCGCCGAGCGCGGCGGCACCCCCGGCGCGTCCAATCACCTGGACCCCCTGGAGCCCCCGAGCACGCAGGTGCTCGTAGAAGAGGACGCCACCTGGAGCTACGAGTTCTCGGGGGCCTACCCCTCGGACGAATGGGCGGCGCAGGACTACGACGACGCCTGGTGGGAGAGCGGTGAGGCGCCCTTCTTCGCGGGAGAGAACGACGGTGGCTCCCAGGCCACCGCCTGGGTGACGGCGGACAACTACTTCGCCCTCTACCTGGGCCTGGCCGACGGCAGCGAGCTCCGCCTGGTGGGCGAGGACACCGACGGGAGCTGGACCTCGGTGGAGGAGATCGACCTCGAGCCGACCGTCGACGACCACCTGTACCTGGCTGCGTGGGAGCTCAGCGGCGACTCCACGAGCCCACAGATGACCATCGCGGAGGTCGAATTTTCCGACGACACGGTGGGGACGAGCGCGTCGACCTGGGAGTGGGTGCTGGGGCCCACCGGCGACAACCCCGGGGGCCTGCCCACCAACGCGCCGCCCGCAGCGTCGGAGCTCACGACGTTGGTCGAGGACACCAACACAGACGGGTCCTGGGATCTACCTGCCGTCGAGACCGCCCGAAGCTCGAGCCCCTGGGGCAGCACCGTCAGCAGCGCCTTCACCGACGCGGCGATGTTCATCTGGGTCGACACCTTCGACTCGGAATCGATGACCAACTCCGAGGACACCTACGCCCTCTTCCGCTCGCAGGATCCCATCATCGCCCCGCGCGGGAACATGGAGCTGTCGGAGATCCCCACCACCATCACCTTCCGCACCCCCTTCACCTTCGAGGGCAGCGCCGCCGCGACAGAGCTTCGGCTGGACTGCGCCCTGGACGACGGCGCGATCTTCTTCCTCAACGGGGTCGAGGTGCTCCGAGAGAACATGCCGGAGGGCGCCGTGGACGCCACGACCCTGGCCACCGAAGAGGTCACAGACTCCGGGGAGTTCACGGCGGATCTCTCCGCAGAGGCGTTGGTCCAGGGGCGCAACGTGCTGGCGGTGGAGGTCCACCAGGCAGCGCCCGACGATCAAGACATGACCTTCGGCTGCACGCTGATCGCAGAGACGTGGTCCGAGCCCGCCCATCCCACGCTCCTCCTCAACGAGATCGCTCCCGCCGGGGAGTCTCCCTTCTGGGTGGAGCTGCTCAACGCCAGCGGCGGCACCCTGGACACCGCCGGGCTCGTGCTGGTCTCCTCTGCAGGCGACGAGAAGCCCCTGCCGGGTGGTGCGCTGGAGCCCGGCGAGCTCCTCGTGCTCGACGACCTGTCCGCAGCGGCTGGCGACCGGCTGTTTCTCATCAACGGCGGCAGCCTGCTCGACGGAGTGCGGATCGGCGAGGGCCTGCGCGGACGGGCTGTGGAGGGCGGCCCCTGGCGTGTCCCCCAGAGGGCCACCCCAGGAGAGGTCAACGCGATCGAGCTCACCGACGCCGTGGTGATCAACGAGATCCAGTACCACCGCGCACCGCTGTCACGCGAGGGTGAGCCCATCACCGAGCGCCACGAGGAGTGGATCGAGCTGTTCAACCGAGGCGAGGACGCAGTGGATCTGGGCGGCTGGCAGCTCGTCGACGCGGTGGCCTACGAGCTCCCCGATGACACGGTGCTCGCGCCGGGTGACTGGCTGGTGATCGGCAACGACGCGGACGCCCTGCGGGTCGCGCACCCCGACATCACAGTGGTGGGCGACTACGCGGGCAGCCTGGGCAATGGCGGAGACCGTATCCTGCTCCTCGACGCGGTCGGCAATCCGGCGGACGAGGTGCGCTACCACGACGGGGGACGCTGGCCCGAAGCGGCGGATGGCGGCGGGTCGAGCCTGGAGCTCCGCGACCCCTGGGCAGACAACACCGCCGCCGAGGCGTGGGCGGCGAGCGACGAGAGCGGGCGCGCAGAGTGGGTCTCGCACAGCATCCGCGGCGAGGCGGGGGCGAGCGTAGTGGGTCCCGACGGCACCTGGGAAGAGCTCGTCCTGGGCCTGCTCGACAGCGGAGAGTTGCTCATCGATGACCTGAGCGTAGTCCAGGACCCGGGCGCGGCCCCCGTGGAGCTGCTCGCCAACGGCACCTTCGATGACGAGGACGATCGCTGGCGCCTGCTGGGAAACCACAGACACAGCGAGGTCGTGCCCGATCCAGATGATCCGGCCAACGGGGTGCTGCGCCTGGTCGCCACAGGGCCCACCGGGCACATGCACAATCACGCAGAGACCACCCTGCTCAAGCCCATCGGCGACCATGAGTACGAGATTTCCTTCCGCGCCCGGTGGATCTCGGGCAGCAACCAGCTCCACTCACGCCTCTACTTCAACCGCCTGCCGACCACGACGCTGGTAGCGCAGCCCGCGCTGTCAGGGACGCCGGGGGCAGAGAACACCACGCAAGAGGACAACGCTGGCCCGACCTTCGCTGCCCTCTCCCAGGACAAGGCCGTGCCGGCCCCCGATGACCCTGTGCTGATCTCCATCTCTGTGGAGGATCCCGACGGCGTGGTGCAGGTGACGCTGTGGTCTGCGGTCGACGGGGAGGCGTTCGAGGACACGACGATGGTCGAGGCGGGCTCCGGCCGCTGGGAGGCGGAGCTGCAGGGCCAGGCGGCGGGCGCCCTGGTGCAGCTCTACGTCGAAGCAGAAGACACCCTCGGCTTCAGCGCGATGTTCCCCGCGGAGGGACCCGACTCCCGCGCTCTCTACACCGTCGATGATGAAACGAGCGCTGGCGACCCGGGGGCGACCAACAGCCTGCACGACCTCCGCGTCCTGATGACCGAAGCCGACGCGGACTGGCTGCACGAGGACGTGAACCTCATGAGCAACGACCTCGTGGGAGCCACCGTGGTGTACCGCGAGGTGGAGGTGTTCTACGACGTGGGGGTGCGGCTCAAGGGCAGCCAGCGGGGACGTCCCTCCGACGTCCGCGTGGGCTACGGCGTCCGCTTCCACGACGATCAGCCCTTCCGTGGCAGCCACACGAGCGTCATGATCGACCGCTCTGAGGGCGTGAACTTCGGCCAGCGCGAAGTGCTGCTGAACCTGATGATGACACGGGCCGGCGCCGCCTCTGGGGAGTACAACGACCTCATCCAACTCATCGCCCCACGCGCGGAGTACACAGGAGCTGCGGAGCTGCAGATCGACCGCTTCAGCAACCAGGTGCTCGCTTCGCAATTCGCCGAGGGAGCCGACGGCACTCGCTTCGAGTATGAGCTGATCTACTATCCGACGACCACCGAAGACGGAACGACCGAGGGCCTCAAGCTTCCACAACCCGACAGCGTCATCGGAACGTCGATCACCGACCTGGGTAGCGACAAGGAGGCCTACCGCTGGGGGCGCATTCGGGATTTGGGGGCAGTCTGAGCGTCGAGACGCAGTGGTGTGAC
>CAYXGP010000324.1:4530-7509 GCA_964464515.1 uncultured Enterobacterales bacterium | reverse complement strand
GGGGTGGGGTTGGCGGGGTTTGGGGCGGGGTATGTGTTGGGGTTGCTGCGGTGGTGGGTGGGGAGCGCGACCCTGGCGCGCGCCAGCGGAGACGCGGAGGCGGCGCGACGGTGGCTGGAGCCCGCGCTGGCGGCCAGCGATCCGGGGTACCGCGATCAGGCCGAGGCGCTGTGGGCCACGCTCGAGCAGTGACTCAGCCGACCATCCCCTGTCCGAACCACCCCGGCGCAGGCCGCCGACCGACGATGCGGCTGCGATGGGCCGCGAACGCCGCCTCCACGAGGTCATCCCAGCGACGGGTGCGCATCGCGCCGCGCAGGGCGGCGGCCACCTCGGGCAGCTCCGCCAGCGAGGCGGTCGCCAGGTGGGCGGCGTACAGGAGGTTCCGCGGTCGCAGGTAGTTGCGAGCGAAGTGCCGGTTCTGGGCGCTGGCGCGGTAGCGGATCAGCTCCCCCACCGGAAGTGAGCCCGGACAGAGGGGGCGCTGGCTGCGGCGATTGTTCCAGTCCTCTCCGTAGGCCGGCAGCTCATCGCCCAGGCTGGCCTCACGCACCTCCTGCCACAGATCGCTCCCCGGGTAGGGCGTGGAGAAGAAGAAGACGGTCCAGTCGGCGGCGATGCGCTCCGACAGGTCGATGGTGGTCTGGATGTCCTCGGCGGTCTCGCCCGGGCTGCCGATGATGAACGAGGCGCCGGCGCGCACCCCCGCGGACCGCACCATCTCGAAGGCGCGCATCACCGAGCGCGGGGTGGTGCCCTTCTTCATGCGCCGCAGGACGTCCGTGGCGCCGCTCTCCACCCCGAAGTCGATCTGGCAGCAGCCGGCGGCGCGCATGCGGTCCAGCAGATCCGGATCGATGGCCTCCACCCGGCTCTGACACCCCCACTCCAGTCGGTAGGGCCGCTCCGCGAGGGCTGCGCAGAACCGACGCACCCACGGCTTGTCTCCGGTGAAGATGTCGTCCACCCAATAGACGCCGCGCACGCGGTACCGCGCGACGAGGTGGTCCAGCTCGGCCAGGACGTCCGCGACGCTCCGCATGCGCAGATCGCGCCCGAGCTGCAGGTGGCTGGCGCAGAAGGTGCAGCGGTACCGACAGCCGCGCCCCGCCATCACCGAGGCGTGCCGCGACGACGCCCAGCCGCGGATCAGCCCGGGGGAGCTCAGGTAGCGCTCGTGGTCGATGAGGTCTCGCGCGGGCAGAGAGAGCTCGTCCAGATCGGCGATGGGCTCCCGAGCGGGGCCGCGACCCCGAGGGGTGACCACGCCAGCGATGTCCGAGGGATCGCCGCCGGCCGCCAGCCGCCGCGCGACCGCCACCGCGGTGCGCTCCCCCTCCCCCACCACCGCGACGTCCGCGCCGAGGTCTCGCAGGGAGCGCTCGGGCTCAGCGGTGACGTGGGGGCCGCCGATCATCAGCGGCGCGTCGAGCTGCGCGCGCAGGCCGCGCGCCAGCGCGCGGGCCCGCCCGTAGGTCATCGTCAGGAACGAGAGGCCCACCAGATCGGGACGGAACTCGACGATCCGACCGATCATGTCGGTCTCGACCAGCGGATCTCCGTCCAGGACCATCACGCGATGTCCCGCGCCGCGGAGCGCGCCCGCGACATAGAGCAGGCCGAGGGGGGGGAACAGGTTGTTGCCCTCGTGGTACTGGGCATTTGCCAGCGCGATGCGCATCGGGCTCCCACCTCGTCGGTCGGCGAAGGACAGTGTCTCTGGAAGACCGCGTCTCTGGAAGACAGTGATTCTGGAAGTACAGTGTTCTGGAAGACAGTGATTCTGGAAGACAGTGTCTCTGGGATTCTGGAAGACAGTGTCTCTGGAAGACACAGTGTCTCTGGAAGACACAGTGAATATGGAACCCAGAGCCTCGGAGAGACCAGGAAACCCGGGGGTTGCAGGGGGTCTGGGGCTCAGCGGTCCAGGAAAATGTGAGAGATCCCGGTTCAGACCCTCACCGGTTATCGGATGAAGAGAATATGGTGATCGGTGTGGATGTGTTCACACAGCTTCAACCAGCGGGGAATGTCGGATGATCGACGACGATCTGTTTGACGACAAGACCATGGTTGACGGCGACGTCAATCTCCACAAGCTGGTGGAGGCCAAGCCGCAGCCGTCGCTCGTGGTGCTGACCGGGCTGGACGCCGGGCGGATCCACCGGCTGGAGCGCTCCAGGACCATCGTCGGCCGCACCGCCGCATCGGGCCTGCTCCTGGCCGACGAGAACATCTCCCGGCAGCATGCCGAGGTCATTCTCGAGGCTGGCCATCCGCCGCGGATCCGCGACCTCAACAGCACCAACGGCACCCGCGTCAACGGCGATCTTCTCCCCCCCAGCCCGCGCGCGCTCCAGGACGGCGACCAGATCCAGCTCGCCACTTCGGTCATCCTCAAGTTCACATGGCAGCACCCCCTCGAGGAGGAGCTGCAGCGAAACCTCTACCACAACGCCGTGCGTGACGGCCTCACCGGCATCTACAACAAGCGGTTCATGCTGGAGCGGTTCGAGCAGGAGTTCGCCTACGCGACGCGCCACATGCGCCCGCTGTCGGTGCTGGTGTTCGATCTCGATCACTTCAAGGTCCTCAACGACACCTTCGGGCACGCCGTCGGCGATCTCGTCCTCAAGGGCATCTCGGGCCTGGTCCAGCAGCGCATAAGGCTGGAAGACGTCCTCGGACGGTTCGGCGGCGAAGAGTTCCTCCTGCTCATGCGCGAGACGGAGGCCCGCCGGGGGATGATGATCGCCGAGCGCATCCGCGTGGGCATCGAAGAGATGGTCATCTACAACGAGTCGCAGCCGGTGCGGGTGACGGCGTCGATGGGCGTGGCGACGAGCGTGGAGCCCGGCATCGAGGAGTCCATGGATCTGTTCATCCTCGCGGACAGGCGACTGTACCGCGCCAAGGAGAGCGGGCGGAACAAGGTGCTGGGACCAGCCCACATCCGGTAGCCTCAGAACAAGCCCGCAG
>CAYXGP010000324.1:0-4430 GCA_964464515.1 uncultured Enterobacterales bacterium | reverse complement strand
TCAGAACAAGCCCGCAGAGTCAGAACAAGCCCGCAGAGTCAGAACAAGACTGACGCCCAGGCGTCCACACCGCGGATCGCTCCCAGGCTCGCCGAGACACCCACAGCGAGCCGCGCGGGGTTGCCCCAGCTCGGACCCAGCTCCGGCGACGTCATCGCGAGCCCCGCGATGCCCGACATCTGGCTGGCGGGGCTGAGGTTGATCACCAGCGGATCGGAGGAGTCCACCAGCGGCACGAACAGGTTGCGGACCGTGAGCGCCTCGCCCTGCGAGCCCAGCGGGCGGAGCTGATGGCGCGAGAACATCACGCGCGATCCCCCCGCCCAGACGGAGATCCCCTGCGCGGGCTCGCCCCAGATGGCCACGGCGTCCAGCTCGGCGACGAGGGAGAGCCCGTCCGCGGAGCCCCCGTCGACGTCGCTGCCCATCGACCACTCCGATCGCGCGGTCGCTCCCAGCGCCCAGCGCACCTCAGGCAGCGCTTGAACGCCCGTCACGCCCAGCCCGCCGAAGGTCTCGCGGCCCGAGTAGTCCGCCCCCTCGACGTCGCTGACCCGGCGACCGATCCCGCCGAACAGCCCCACCGTGGGGGTCACGGAGTAGCGCGCGGCCACCCATCGCGTGCGCTGCGACCACCGCGCGGCGCACTCAGGGCCGTCGCAGCCTGCGTCCACCTCGTCCATCGAGAGCTGCGAGAGACCGACGGCCAACCGCACCGGCTCGTCGGTCGGCGCGAGTGGATCGCCGGGGGTCAGCGCCCCGGCGGCGTTGGTCAGCAGAAGCAGGATCATCGTCGCCCTCGGAGCGGCGTAGGGTAGCCTGCCCGACGGCCGACTGCCCCCTCCCCCTGGTGACCCGATGCGCGCGCCGGTCTTCCCCACGCTGTGTCCCCCCCTCGCGTTGGGGATCGCCTGCGCGGGGATCGCCTGCGCGGGGCCCCCCCCAGCGCCACCGAGCGCGCCGCTCCCCTCCCTGCTGCTGGTGACGATCGACACCACCCGCGCCGACGCGATCGGCGCCTACGGAAACCCCGCCGCGCACACCCCGAACCTCGACGCCATCGCGGGTCAGGGGGCGCTGTTCACCCGGGCCTACGCCACCGTCCCGCTCACAACGCCCGCGCATGCCTCGATGATGAGCGGGCTGTATCCGCCGCGGCACGGCGTCCACTCCAACGGCGACGCGGTCCTGCCCGATGAAGTGCAGACCCTCGCCGAGGAGCTGAAGGGCGCGGGCTACCGCACAGCAGGCAGCGTGGCGGCCTTCGTGACCACCCGCATCTGGAACCTCCACCAGGGCTTCGACGCCTTCTTCGACGACGTGCCGCCCGCTCAAGCCGGCGGTCGCTGGGGCCGGGAGCGGCCGGCCGACGCGGTGGTGGACGATCTGATCGGTTGGCTCGGCGAGCAGCCCGGCGACGCGCCCCTCTTCGTGTGGGCTCATGTCTACGACCCCCACCACCCGCACGTGGCGCCGAAGCGCTGGATGGAGCGGTTCCCGGGCGACCCCTACGCCGCGGAGGTGGCGTTCGTCGATGAGCAGGTGGGCCGTCTTCAAGACGCCGCGGAGGACGCGGCGGGCGCCGGCGGGCTGGCGGTGATCGCGGTCGCCGACCACGGCGAGGCCTTCGGCAGCGAGCACGGCGAGGCATCCCACGGGCTCTACCTGTTCGAGTCCACCATGCGGATCCCGTTCATCGCGCGGGCGGCCACCCCGCAGACGTCCCCTGAGCAGAGCCCTATACAGAAGGGCGGCGTGCGGGTAGACGGTCAGGCGGTGAGCAACGTCGACGTGATGCCGACGGCGCTGGGGCTGCTGGGGCTGAGCGCGCCCGAGGGGCTGGACGGGGTCGATCTGTCCGGATGGCTGCGGGGCACCCCGCCGAGCCGCGCGCCGGTGTTCCTGGAGTCGGAGAGCGTCGAGCAGCGCTTCGGCTACCACCCGGAGCTGGCGGTGGTCGAGGGCCCCCACAAGCTGATGGCGACTCCGAGCCCCCGCCTGTTCGACGTCGACGCAGATCCCGCGGAGCTCACGAACATCGCCGAGCAGGAGCCCGAGCGGGTCGCGCGGCTGGGGGAGCTGGCCGCGCAGATCCACGCGCTGCCGCCGATCGCGTCGAGCGGCGAGGGACCGGCCCCGGAGGTCATCGAGGAGCTGGCTGCGCTGGGGTACATCACGCACGATCTGCACCGGGACGAGACCCCCTCGACCATCGACGGCAAGGACCGCAGGGGGACCATCCTGGCGCTGGAAGAGGCCCGCGGGCTCCTGGGCGCGGGCGGGACGCTGGCGCAGGTGGAGGCGGCGTACCGCGAGATCCTCTCCGAGGAGCCGCAGCTCGGGGAGGCGCGGATGGGGCTGGCGCGGAACCTCTCGATGCAGCGCCGACACGCCGACGCCGAGCAGGTCTACAGAGAGGCGATCGAGCTGGAACCCGGCTCGACGATCCTGCGCGCCAACCTCGCCAACTGCCTGGCGGCGCAGGGGCGCGTCGAGGAAGCGCTGGAGCTGATGTTCACCGCCCACCGGCAGGTCCCCGGAGACGCTCTCTACCGCGAGGGGATCCTGCGGATGCTGCTGGATCTGGGACGCGGCAACGAGGCGCGCGAGCTGGCGGAGGGTTGGCTGACGCAGACGCCGGACGAGCGCGGCGTCCAGGCGCTGCTTGGGCTGGCGCTGCTGGAGAAGGGCGAACACACCCGCGCGCGACAGCTCCTGACGGACAGCCTGGAGGACGGCGTGCGGCGCCCGATGGTGCATCGCTCGCTGGCGCTGATCGCGGCGATGGGCGGGGGCGGGCACGCGGAGACGGTGCTGCACCACCTGGAGAGGGAGAGCGCGTGGTTCCCGCAGGATCTCGAGATCCGGCGGCGGCTGGCCGACGTGCTGGTCCTGGCAGGGCGCTCTGAGGAGGCGGCGGCCGAGTACGCGTTCCTGGCAGGGATGCGCCCCGGCGATCCGGCGGTCTCGCTGGGGTGGGCGCAGGCGGTCTTCAACACCGGCGACTACCTCCGCGCGCAGGAGCTCCTGGGCCGCGCGCTCGAGCTCGCTCCTGACAACCCCCACGTGGTGCTGCTGCAAGCCAACGTGCTGAGCAAGCTGGGACAGACCGACGCGGCGCTCTCGACGTTCGAGCGGGCCAGGACGCTCAAGGCGCTGTACGACTCCGAGCGCCCGGCCGAGACGCTCAGTCCGCTGGATGCCATCCGGCGGTGACGACCTCCGCGGCCACCGACGCGACCAGGCGATGCTGCGGATACAGCTCCAGGAGCCGGCGGGTAAGCGCCGTCGCCTCCTCAGAGCGCCCCAGGGAGAGCAGCGCCCGCACCTCCGCGGCGCGCAGCTCGGGATCCTCGTGGAAGCTCCAGCGGGGCATCGCGATCATGTGGGCGACGTGGTCGAGCTGGCCGTCTCTCCGGTAGATCTCGAGCTCAACGGAGCGGGCGCGTCGATCGTCGGACTGGCGCCGCCGCAGGACGGTGACGTGCGCGAGCGCTCCGGGGAGATCGCCGTCGTCCATGGCGATCAGCGCGTGGACCAGCGCCGCGCGACCCGCGGTGAAGCCCCCGCGCTCCGACATCCACAGGTGGTAGTCGCGCTCGTCGGTACGGCCCATGTCGTGGTAGACGTGCGCCAGCGTCGCCCAGAGCATCGGCGACCGCGGATACAGGCTCATCGCCTGCTCGCCCGCCGTCAGGGCGCCATCCCAGGTCCCCCCCTCGCGGTGGTCGTCGATCAGCGCGAGCAACACCAGCAGCTCCTGGCCGGCGGTCAGGTCGCCCACCAGGCGCTCAGCCCGCAGCGCGGCGGCCTCGCCCGCGCGTCCCGTCGCTCGCAGGGCGTTGGCGTGGGCGTCGATGCCGCGCTCTGCGTACATCGTCGACCCCTGCGCGAAGGGTACGCTAGCGAGCGCGTCGGCGGGGTAGCCCACCCGCGCCCACAGCAGGATCGACACCAGATGACCGTCGGGATCATCGGGGTTGTCCTCGAGGTATCGAGACAGCTGCTGGTGGGCCAGGCGCGGGTTGTGGCTGCGGAGGAAGCGCAGCGCCAGCGCGGGGATCGCGGCATGGAGCGGACCGAGCAGGAGGCCGATCATCAGTGCTGCGACCATCGCGACGGCTCGCCTTGCGGGTTTAGCAATCACCCCTTAAGATGCCGCACGGGCGAGCGATGCACGCTGTACCCATGAGGAGACATATCAATGACCAAGCATCTGGCGATCTTCGCCGCAATCGGCGTCCTCTCCATCGCCTGCACCGACAAGGGTGACACCGGCGAGACCACTGGCACCAGCGGCGGAACCACCTCCGGCGGAACCACCTCCGGCGGAACCACCTCCGGCGGAACCACCAGCGGCGGCGGAAGCGTCTCCGGTTGGATGACGGCGGCGTGGCCGACCGACGGCAGTCTGATCGACGACTACAGCG
>CAYXGP010000323.1:0-7561 GCA_964464515.1 uncultured Enterobacterales bacterium | reverse complement strand
CCCATGTCACACGGCTACGGGATCGCAGCGGCTGGGTATCAGACGGTGCTTACAGGGCTACCAACAATCCAGGTGCCCAGATGGCTCTCGGACCCGAGGAGATTCTGCTCCTCGTATCTCGAGATCCGGCCAAGACGGCAGCTCGGCTTTCGGCGGTTCGGGAGCGTCGGCAAGAGGAGGCGCGCAAGAAGGTCGCCGCCGACGCCGCTCGGCTGCTTCGGTCTGCGAACGCCCGCTTCCGCAAGGCAGAGCGTACGTCGGAGCCTGCGGAGTCTGCGCGTCTGCGCTTGGAAGCTGAGGGTCGGCTCGAGGATTTGGCCGCCATCGACAATGAGGCGTGGCCATGGGCGCAGTGGATGTACGCCGTCCGAGAACGAGCATTGCTGGTGCCGGTCGAGGGGCAGGCTCCCGTCCACGAGGGACTGCGGATCGGCGTACCGAGCCAGTGGAACCCGGACAACGTCGACTACGCCGAGTTTGGCCGGGTCAAGGGTGATCAGATCGGGCTTCGGGAGGCCGGCGCCGCCCGTTGGGTAGTCAAGAGCACCGACGAGGTCGCCGCGCTCAATCTGGAACCCGGCCACCTCGTCCCTGACTGGCCCGCCGACGAGGATGACACCGAGGAGATCCGCCAGTACCTGCAGCGTCAGCTGGCGTACTCCGGTGCCTGGCCTGCGTTGGGCTGGTCGTGGGCATCCGACGCCTGGATGCAGCGCACCTGGGACCGATTCTCCACCGAGATCATCGAGCAGCTCGCCGATGCGCGATCGTGGGCTGCCCGCACCCACCAGGTTCCGGTGATCATCGACGGCTCGCTGCGGATCTCTCGCGGCTCGGCGCTTCGGTCAGGCTTCGTGCTTCCGCCGACGCTGGCGGGCTGGCGACAGTTCCTGGAGCTGGCCCCGACCAGCGGACTGAAGTTCACCGAGCTGAAGTCGGCTGGCACCTGGTGGTGGGACCGCACCATCCCGCAGACACTGCTGAGCGCGGCCCGCTCGGCGATGGCGGCGAAATGATGCGTGGCAACGGACCCGTTCTGTTGTTGAGCGCGCTCGGGCTGGGCTTGGTGGCCGCATTGGCCGCGAGCGGGACAGAGCAGGGACGCAGACTCGGAGAGAAGATGCAGGGACAGCTCGGACGATTCTTCAGTTGGGCGGAGATGACCACCAGCGGTGCTGCCTCACGCCTGGGGCTGAGCAACCAGCCGCCGTCTGAAGCGCAGCAGGCGATGGCCGCCTTGGTCAGCAACTTGCTCGATCCGCTGCGAACGGCACTGGGTCGACCGGTGATGGTGACCAGCGGATATCGCAGCCCCGAAGTGAACCGCGCGGTCGATGGCTCCCACAGCAGCCAGCACATGAGCGGGGAAGCCGCAGACATCAAGGTCGCTGGCCTACCTTCGGACACACTGGTCACCGCCATCCTTCGTCTGGGCGTTCCATTCGACCAGCTCATCTGGTACGCGCCGGAGCGCGGCGGTCACGTCCACGTCAGCTTCACCACCAAACGAGCCAACCGCCGTCAGGTGCTCCATGCCCCGGCCAGCGGTGGCTACCGCCCGTGGAGTCTGTCATGAGCGGCAATCCGCAGAAGGCATGGCGTCGCCTCCAACGCGCCTCAGTCGATGAGCCCGGTCCCTGGCCCGACTTCGAGACCATCACCCGTCCCGTCGGCATGACGCATGCTGCCGTCCAGGCTTGGGGCATCGGAGACCTGATTCCACCGGTGACCGTGGTCCTCCAGGGCACCAATCTGAGCCAGAACGCACCGGACGTGGGCTGGATGGACATCGGCACGGTCACCCTCTCCCCCGAGTCCTCATCGGCGCTGTTCGGCACCGGTGGGCTCGTAGACGTCACCCCCTTCCGCTGGTTGCGCGCATCAGCGGTCGGGGGTCCACGACCCTGCGCGCTGCTCGTCGTCTTCGACGGCGACATCCTCTCTCCCACGGAGTGACCTCCCATGTCCACATTCTCCCGCGCTCGCGGAACCCACAGCTCAACCTTCCAGCTCGGACGCGACGGCCCCCAGGTCAAGGGCGACTCCGGCGTCCTCCAGGCACGCGACTCCGGAGACACCGCACTCGCCCGTATGCAGGTGGCTACGCCAACTGCTGATGACGACGCCGTCACCAAGAGCTGGGCCGAGGCCAACCTCTCTGCCCCATCCGGTACTGTGCGCGCCGTCGCCGTCACCGTCGGTACGTCCACGGTCTCCAGCACGCTCCAGCTCCCGCTGAACGCCGTCGTCCTCGGCGTCAAGGTCAACGTCACCACCGCCTACTCGGCGGGTGCGACCCTTGAGGTGGGCACCGCTGCCGACGCCGACCAGTTCATGGCGACGACCGACAACAACCCCGAGGTCACCGGTCTCACCGAGCTGGAGCTGGCCACGGCGCCCCTCGGTGCCGCTGCGGTCGTCCAAGTCACCGTGGGCGGCACCCCAGGCGCCGGCGCTGCGACCGTGGTCGTCGAGTTCACCGAGGCCGCCTCCTGATGTCGCCATTCAAGCTCGCTCTCAGCTGGCTGCGGTCGGCGCTGGACATCGACGCCGACCTGGCCATCGACGATGGAGCGGTGGTGGTCGAGGTCACGCTGAAGCTCAACGGCACCGTCCTCTACACGGATCGGTTCGAATGGACGCTGCCGTCGGCTGAGGGCAGCCAGCCACGGCGCCTGTCGGGCCTGCGCGCCCGGCGTCGTCGGCTGATGCCTGAAGGAGCCTGAGCATGTCGCCGCCGCGCCAGGACGATCACCTGCCGAGCTGGGCCAGTGAGCTCGCTGATGTGCGGGAGCGACTGGCGCGGCTGGAGGCGATCACAGACAACCACGACAAGGCCAGCGCCGACCGCCACGACCAGCTCCTCACCGCGATCCGCGTCTTCGAGTCTCGGCTAGACGATGTGGAGCGGCGAGCGTGGAAGGTGGCGCTGGCACTTGCCGCTCTCGGTATGGGCGGGGGCGCGGGAGCCATCGAGCTTCTGCGCTCCGCTCTCGGAGGTTGAGATGCCGAAGGGAAGCTGCCACTGCAAGCACGCCGACCGCCATCCCCACGACGACCAGATCGAGCGCGCCATCCAGATCGCGGAGGTCTCGGTAGCGGCACACCCACCAGAGGGCTTCTCCCGAGATGAGGTGGCCGCGTTCGCGCGGCACCATCAGCGGCATCTCGGCAGACTTGCGCGCTGTATGATCGCCCGTCGTGCGGCCGGGGAGCACCGATGACCCGGCCGAAGCGGGCGGCGCTGTACGCCCGAGTCAGCACGCTCAACGGCCAGGATATCGGCCTCCAGGTCGACGAGCTTCGGCAGGTCGCCGGCGTTCGAGGCTGGCAGGTGGTCGATGTCTACAGCGACGAGGGGCAGTCGGGGGCGAAGACCGACCGGCCCCAACTCCAGCGGATGCTGGCTGACTGCCAGGCCGGGCGGATCGACGTCGTCGCGTGCTGGAAGCTCGACCGCCTCGGACGCTCCCTGCGACACGTTCTGGAGATCCTCGACCAGCTCAGCGATCAGGGGATCGCGTTCGTCTCGCTCAGGGACCAGGGCCTGGACAGCTCCACCGCGTCGGGCAGGCTCATGACGGCCATGATCGCGGCGTTCGCCGCATTCGAGCGCGATCTGTGCCGAGAGCGCGTGATCGCTGGCGTGCGCCGCGCCCAGGCCGCCGGAAAGCACTGCGGCAGGCCCCGCGTGGAGATCGACCTGCGCCCTGCGATCGCCCTGCTCGCCCAGGGGCATCCCCTCAAGGAGACCGCCCGGATCCTGGGTGTGAGCCGAAATACGCTGCGAAGCCGGCTACGCGAAGCGGGAGAGTGGCCGCAGCAGACCCCGCCTACCGTGGCTAGACGGTCGGAGTCGAGCTGACGCAGGGCCCTACCAGACCTGGGCCGTATCGAGACTGAGCTCCAGGAAGTCTCCCTCCAGAGCTGCACGGGTGACGCCCTCCTCTGCCACTTCCTGCAGGCTCTCCACCACCGCTACGCGCCAGGCCCGCGCCGTCTCTTCGCTCATCGGGCCTCTCCGGCTGTAGACGACCAGCATCATCGTGCGGAGGTGCATCACCAACTCGACGACGTCGAGGTAGCGGAGCTGCTCCAGGCCGAGATGGAGGAGGAGATCCGGCGCGAACCCGCTGAACTGCAGCGTGAAGTCGGCCTCAATTTCCTCTCGCGGGAGCGCATAGCGCAGATCGCGGAGGAGTCGGAAGAAGTCGGTGTCAGGCATCTTGCTCCAGGCCAGCTCGTGGACCACTTCAGCGAGCGCCTCGGCGGCCTTACGCCCTGTGACCTCCTGCTCCTGGCCGGGGATCTCACCATCATCCAGGTAGCGGAACAGGTCAGGCTCCCCAGCACTCCACAGATCGCGCCGCCAGGCCGCGAACGCCTCTCGCCGTTCCATCCCTTCGTAGGCCCTTCCATTCATCGCTCTCTCCTCCATGTGAGGTACACGCGACTTCCATCTGCCCGATTAACTGATATTTTGTTCCCCTGCTTTTTGATTCAGTCCACCCTGATTCGCACACCCGATCAATGCAGAAAACATCACCTTGAGTTAAGTTTTGTGCGTGTGCAGCGCTCGACCATCGTGGGATTTGCTCTACGCAGAGGCAGCACCACAGGCCGGCTACTTCACGACGGAGCAAGCCGCCGCGGCCGGGTACTCGTCACCGCTGCTCCACAAGTACCTGGCCAACGGACGGCTTACTCGCGTGCGCCGCGGCGTGTACCGGCTGGTCCACTTCCCATCCTCCGCTGACGAACATCTGGTCGTCCTGTGGCTGTGGAGCGACCGGCAGGGGGTGTTCAGCCACGAGACCGCCCTCGTCCGTCACGAGCTCTCGGACCTGCTGCCCCACGAGGTCGAGATGACACTGCCTCAGACCTGGGCCTCGCGCCGCCTGCGGGTGCCCGGCGGTCTGCGCCTACACCACGCCGACCTCGATCCCGGAGAGCGCACCTGGCACGGCCCCGTCCCCATCACTACCCCCGCGCGCACCATCCGAGACTGCCGCGCTGCCGGTGTCTCGCCCGAGTTCGTCGAACAGGCGGTGCTCCAAGGCATCGACCGTGGCCTGTTCACAGAGGAAGAGGTGGGCGCAGGTGGAGGCGAGACGTGAAGCGCTACGCCACCCCGCTGGCCTTCAAGGAGGCGCTGGAGGCTCGGCTGCGGACGGCATCTCGCGCCAGCGGGGAGGACCAGAACCGGCTGCGGATGCGCCTGGTGATGGACCGCTTCGCTGCGCGGGTAGCTGCCGAGTACGGCGACGATGTGGTGCTCAAGGGCGGCATCGTCTTGGAGCTCCGGCTTGAAGAGGCCAGGGCGACCAAGGATCTCGACCTGCGGCTGGTGGGTGCCCCCGGTGGCACACTGACGCGGCTGCAGCGCGCCGGCCGCGATGACCTCGGTGATCACCTCACGTTCGAGGTGCGCCCGGATCCCCGCCATCCCCGAATCGAGACGGACGGTCTCCGGTACGAGGGGCTGCGCTTCCGTGTCCAGGCAAGACTGGCGGGCAAGGTGTTCGGCGGCCCGTTCGGCGTGGACGCAGCATTCGCTGAGCCCCTGATCGGAGAGCCAGACCTGATCGTCGGCTCTGGATTCCTGTCTTTCGCCGGTGTGGAGGCGGTTGCATTGCGGGTTTACCCGCTGGAGACCCACATCGCAGAGAAGCTCCATGCCTACACCCTGCCCCGTGACCGCCCAAACTCACGGGTCAAGGATCTGCCCGACCTGGGACTCTTGGGGCGGGTCCGCTCCATCGAGTCGGTGAAGCTGCGAGCGGCGATCGAGGCGACCTTCGCGCATCGCGCGACCCACGCGGTTCCGTGTTCGGTCCCGGAACCGACAGCGACTTGGGAGCGGCCCTACGCGCGCATGTCCAGTCGCGACCGGCTGCCGTGGAGTGATCTGGCGACGGTCGCTGCGGCCGTCCAGGCGTTCCTCGATCCGGTGCTGGGTGGAGGTGCCGCTGCGCTGTGGAGTCCGACAGCGTGGAACTGGGGTCACAAGGGTGCCACTGCGAAGACGCTGGATACGCCGTGATCTCAGGGGGAGAACCCCAGGGTCGGCGCGGGGTGAAAACCAGATGCTTTGGAACAGGACATTGGTCATCACGAACCCTGAACCCACGCCTCCTCGAACCCCTCGAAGGACTCCCGCACTAGAAACTGCACTGGTGTCCCAAGGGCTGAGAAGTGCTCGCGGCCGCAGCGGACCTTCGCCTCCTCCTTCGGCCGAAGAAGGTAGGTGTACTGCGTTCCTTTCGTCTCAACGATGAAGAACAACCGTTCCTTCCCATCTTGCTCAACGAAGACAGCCCAATCAGGATTATAGGTTCCGAGCGGAGTGCTGATCTTGAACCAGTCGGGCAGCTTGGTGTACACCTTCACATCCTCGGAAGATTCAAGCCTCTGGGCGAAACCCCGCTCCACATCGGAGTCGTACACAACATGGTCGTGAACTGACTTGCTCGCCTCCACCATGTTGTTGTTCAGGTAGCCGTACAGTTCCTCATTCTCAAATAATTCCTGGCCGTAGAAATCGTCGTTTCCGATGCGGTGGTACTGGATGCCGTCTACGATAAAGAGCTGCATCTGTGTCTTGATGATCTCGGAGACCTGTTCGATGAACTTGTTGGGGTTGCGCCTGAAGTCGGCGAGCCGACTGCTGCCGGTCAGGATCTTGACGATGGACCGACGGGTGAGGTTCGTCTCGTTCTGTAGGAACGTGAGGATGTCTGGTGGCCGCATCCCCTCGGCGTCGTAGTTGTAGGTGGCGCGATCTTGCGCTCCCATCTCTACACCGCCTCGACCGATTTCAGCCTTGCTCTTACGATAGACAAATCGGGCTTTCGTGATCACAGGGCTCTCGCGGATACGCTCAGCACAGGTGGTGATGAGTGTGTCAGTGTCGAAGCTCACGCGAAAAGTGGTTCTGTACTTGATCTGCTCCCAGAGCGCCTTGAAGTCAGAGCTGAGGAAGCGTTCCTTGTTCAGGCGCACACGGGTGCGATCGTCTTTGTTCCTCACGTTGAGACTACCGGCGACCCTCTTCAGTAGCTCCATGATTTGAGTTGCTTGAGCGGAGACTTCGTCAGGCAACTCCAGTGTCCCCTGTGACAGCACTTCCTTGAGCTTGTCGGTGACCTTGCCTCCTTTGTCTATGAGTTCGTGACTCTTGAGGTGATCCCAGATCTTCCCCGAGGTCTGGACGCCCAACTGCGTGTACTGGCCGTCGCCGCCCTTCACAGAAATGTTGGCGAAGATATGCTTCTCAACGATTCCGAAACGGATACCGGTATCCTCCTCAATCTCCTTCTGGAGCTTCCGCGCGAACTCCTCATAGGACTCGTTGGCCATAATGGTGAGGGTGTTCACATCGAAGCCCCACACCCGCTGCCCCTCCTGGTTGACGCAAATCCGCAGGCCGCGACCGATCTCCTGGCGTTTCTTCATGACTGAGGGGGGTTCATTCAGCGTGCAGATCTGGAAGACGTTGGGGTTGTCCCAGCCTTCCCGAAGGGCAGAATGCGAGAAGATGAACTTGAGCTTCGAGTCGAAG
>CAYXGP010000322.1:0-7581 GCA_964464515.1 uncultured Enterobacterales bacterium | reverse complement strand
TGCCGATGTAGTTCTTCAGGCTGAAGGTGACGGTCGTCCAGGGGTGGGCCTTGCACTTGGGGCAGTTGACGAAGAAGTCGGCCCGCGCGACGGGCTCGGGGGTGTAGATCGCGTCGCGGAGCCTGCCGGGGTGGCGCAGGGGGATCTCGACCTGGGGCACCTCGTCGAAGTGGTGCATCCTCACGTCGCCGACCCGTCGAGCCATCTCGTAGTAGTTGGCGTTCTTGTAGGCGAACCGCGTGGGCACCGTGATGCCGCACCGCTCGCCGACGGCCAGCTCCGTCATGCCGCTCGCCCGCTCCTTGAGCGCGCGCAGCACTCCCTCGGTGAACTCGGGGCGGGTGAACGCGTGCGGGAAGAACTCACCGGAGGCCACGACGTTGGGCTTGACGAGCGTCCGCCCGGTGGGGCGCAGGCCCATCGCATCGAGCCCCTGCCCGACGATCCGCTGGATGCGATCGGGGTCGTATTCGGGACAGGCGTACAGCAGGACGGTAGGCGTCATGGCAGCGATCCGGGCGATGGAGTGGGGGAGGACACCCCCACTGAAAGGTAGCGCAGAGGTGGTCGTCTGGCCTTCGGCCGGAGAGATGACCGAAGCCGATCTTCGACCGGTTGGCTCAGATCCGCAAGGGGCGGGTTACATCGCATGTCGATCGATCCCGGGCGATCGGAACCACAGTGAAGCGCCGTTACGCAGAAGAACTGAGCTTGCTGCCGCAGGTCTGGAAGGCAGCACGGCGCGTCGACGTGGAGCCGCTGGCACGCGCCCTCAGCGACATCGGCGGCGCACCACCCATCCTCGTGGCCTCAGGAGCGGCGGCCGCGGTAGCCACCTACTGCGCTGCGCTGCACCAGCTCGTCATCGGCACGCTGGCGCGCCCCATGTCGCCGCTGGAGTGCATCGGAGTGGGGCCGCGTATGCCCGATCACGCGCTGTGCTTCTTCTCGGTCGAGGGTCAGCACCCCGACGTGCGCGGCGCGTACCGCGTGCTGGCGGGGGAGCGTCCGCGGAACACCCTGGTGCTGGTGGGGCGGGAGCAGTCGTCGCTGGCGCGGCAGGCGCGAGAAGGCGGCGGCGCTGCGCTGTTCGAGCTGGGCTTCGTCGGAGAGAACCCGGTGCAGCGCAACAACGCGTTGGTGGCGTTCGCGGTGGTGATGTACCGGGCCTACGCCGCCATCGCGCCGCGGGGGCTGCCGGCGCTTCCCAACACCATCAACGATCTGTTGGGCACCGATCGGCCGTACCGCACGCTCAAGTGGGCCAGCTCGGGGCTGTGGAAGCGCAACATGCTGTTTTTGCTGCACGGGCCGTTCGGCGCGCCCGCAGCAGAACTCATGGAGGCTCGCTTCGCCGAAGACGGCCTGCTGCCGCTGTTTCGCACTGACTACCACAACTTCAGCCACGGTCGCAGCGCGTGGATTGAGAAACGCTTCCAGGAGATCGCGGTGTTGGCGTTCGTGGCCGCGAGCGATCGCGCGCTGGCCGATCGCGCGCTGGAGTTCATCCCCGAGTCCACCGCGGCCATGCGCATCGACGTGCCCCACGCGGGGCCGGTGGCGGCGCTGTCCAAGCTGGTGTGGGGGATGCTCGCGGCGGGGGTCGCGGCCATCTCGCTGGGTCGAGAGCCGCTACCGTTCCGCCCGCCGCCCCGCGTTCCTTCGATCTACGAAGTGCCGCTGGACGACGGCGACTGAGGCGCGATGGCGCGCAGACCCCCGCCTGAGCTGACGGAGGAGTGGCTCCTCGAGCAGGCCCGCAGGTACCTGGAGCGGTACTGGCCGTCGGCGATGCAGCTTCGGCGGGTGCTCCTGCGTCGGGTCGATCGGGCCATCGCGCACCACGGCGGTGAGCGGGCCGACGGCGTGGTGATGGTCGAGCGGATCCTGCACGACTTGAAGTCCCGGGGTGTGCTGGACGACGCGCGGTTCGCGCGCGCCTGGGTGGAGGAGCTGCAGCGCAAGGGGTACGCCCGCGCGGTCATGCGCGGCAAGCTGTTCAAGAAGGGGGTGTCGGCAGAGATCATCGACACCGCGGTGGCGGCGCTGGATGAGCTGCCGGGCGATCCGCAGCTCGCGGCGGCGTGTCGGTATGCGCGACGTCGGCGGCTGGGGCCGCTGCGGCAACCCGAGGAGAAGCGGCGGGAGAGGCGCGATCGCGACGTGGCGTCGATGCGGCGGGCGGGGTTTTCCTACGGCCTCGCCGTGCGCGTCATCGACACCGAAGATCTGGACGCCCTTGAGGTCGAGGCCGCCGGCTACGAGACAGATCGGTGAGCGCGATCGCCGACCGGGGATGGATCGACGCGCCCAGCCCGCTCCAGGCGCTCGGGGAGCTGGCGGCGGAGCTGAAGCTCGAGGGCCTGTGGGTGAAGCGGGAAGATCACCTCGCGGCGCTGGGCGGCGGCAACAAGGTGCGCAAGCTGGACACCCTTCTGGCGTCCGAGCCCTGGGCCAGCGCGCCGCGCTGGGCGTCGATGGGGGCCATCGGGTCCGGCAGCCTCGCGGCGCTCGCGCAGGCAGCGGAGCGCCTCGATCGTCGCCTGGATGCCTGGATGTTCTGGGAGCCGATCGACGCGCATGTGCTGCTCACGCTCGGGGGGGGCGCGGGGGGTCCCACGAGGGTGGGGCGCGGCGCCCGCGGGGGGGGGCGGGCCCGGCGCCGGCGGGGGGGGGTCCTGGGGGGGACGATCGACGGCGCGGCGGTGGTGCCGCCGGGGGCCTCTGCACCGGCGGGGGTGCTGGGCGTGGTCCGCGCAGGTCGCGAGCTCGCGCGGCAGCTCCAGGGCGAGGAGACCCCAGATCGTCTGTATGTGCCGCTGGGTACCGGCGGCACCGCCGTGGGGTTGACGCTGGGGCTGGCGCTCGGCGGGTGTCCCATCCCGGTGCATGCGGTGGCGGTGGTGGAGCGGCCGTTCACCACCAGCTGGCAGATGACGGCGCTGCGGCGGCGGGTGGCGCGCCTGCTGGGTCAGCCCGATCTCCAAGGCGCGCCGCTGATCATCCGACGGGGGTTCATCGGGCAGGGCTACGGCTACCCCACCGCCGCGGGGCAGGCCGCCATGGAACGGCTGGCGACACACGGGATCACGTTGGAGGCTGTCTACAGCGCCAAGGCCATGGCCGCCCTGCTGGCGGACGCCCACGAGCTCGAGGGCCAGCGCGTTGTGTTCTGGCTGACGCCCCACAGGGGGGCGCTGCCGATCGCGGACGACTGGCGATCCCACCTCCCACCAGATCTCGCCGCGCGCCTCTCAAACGCTGAATCACACGCACCAGCCGCCCGAACATTGGGCGGTGTTCTGCGGTGAGGTGGAGGCTATCCCCGCTGTCGCCCGCAGAACGCCACGAAGTTGCGCGCCTGGCTCTCCAAGAGCTCCTCGATGGAGTACTCCTTCTCGTTCAGCTTGCCAATGCTGCCGTCCTCCCAACCCCAGCGCTGGAAGATGGACGGGATGAAGACACGCTCGTTGAATTGCCAGGCGTTGCGATAGCCCATGACACCCTGCAGGTGCTCCACCGAGCGGAGGGCGCCCCACGGACCGGCCGACAGACCGATGTAGGCCACACAGCGGCCCTCGAAGCTGTCGGGGTAGCTCCACATGTCGATGAAGTACTTGAGCACGCCGGGGTACGAGCCGTTGTACTCCGGAACGATGAACAGGATGCCGTCGGCGTCCAGCACCGCCTGCTGGAAAGGATCGAACGAGGCCGGGCGTCCCTTGCCGTAGGCGGTGGGCTGGAAGATGTCCGCCGGCAGCTCGCGCAGGTCAAGCACCCGGGGTGTGCCGCCGGCCGCTTCGATGAGGGGAGCCATCTTCTGCGCGACCCGCAGAGACATGGAGCCTTCACGGTTGGTTCCTGAGACGATGAGGATGTTCACGCGGCACCTCCAGCGCAGTGATCTCCCGCGAAGTGGTCCATGGCGCGGGCGAAGCGGATGTCGCGATCGGTGAGACCGCCAGCGTCGTGGGTGCTCAAGGTGACCTCGACCCGGTTGTAGACGTTGAACCACTCGGGGTGGTGATCCATGCGCTCAGCCAGCAGCGCCGCGCGGCTCATGAAGCCGAACGCCTGGTTGAAATTCTCGAACGTGAAGCGGCGGTTGATGGCGTCGCGACCATCCACCAGGGACCACTCGGGGAGGGACGCCAGCGCTTCGGTGCGGCTGTCCGCGCTCAGCTTTTCGGCCATTTCAGGTGGCTCCGGTGCGAGGTTGGCACACCTAACCCGTGTCCTGCGGTACACGCGGGAGTCCTCGGGGATCACCTGGGGCTGATCGCCACCCATCCCGACGCCGGCAGCGCGGTGCTGATCTATGCGGCGGCGGAGTCCGCGGACGTCGTGGGTCTGAACAAGCTGTTCCACGGACCGATCGACTGGGTGATCGTGGGTCGGGATGAGAACGGGGAGCGGACCACGCTGGCGTCGGGGAATTTTCCCAGGGCGATGGACGGCACCTGGGGGGTGCTGCCGGCAGCGCCCTGAGACGCCTGGAGACTCCTCAGTTGTCGCGCACCAGACGGAACCCCAGATCGGCGGAGCGGGTGTCTGGATCGAAGAACTCCAGCGCCTTCGCCCACGACGCCATCGACGGTCGCACCCACGAGCCGGGATGCAGCATGCGGCGCTCGCCGGAGGACTCCCCGAGCCACTCGGCGACGTTGCCGGCGAGGTCGGTGACACCCTCGGGGGTGCGATCGGACGGGTACAGCCCCACTGCGCACGGACGGCCCAGCGCCTCTTCGCGCGTATTGGCGTTGCCATCGCCGAAGGGGGCCCCCCAGGGGTAGGGTCGCTTGGCGGCTCCGCGTGCCACCCAGCGACGCTCGGCGACGGTGAGCAGCCGGGTGTTCATCGCACGGGCGTAGGCCATGGCCTCGTACCAGGTCACGCCGACCACCGGCTGGTTGGGCACCACCAGATGCTCGACGTCGGCGGGAGCGGCCAGCTCGGCCCAGCTCGGATCGTCGCCGTCGCGCCAGGCCAGCCCATCGGAGGACCAATTGGCGTCGTCGGCGTAGCCCCCGGCGTCGACCCAGGCCTGGTACTCCGCGGTGGTGACGAGGTGACGGCCGACCGCGATGTCGTGGCCGTCTTCGAGGGCGACGGGGATCCAGTAGTCGGGATCGGCGGGCACGTGCAGCCGGGGATCTCCCAGGCGGCCCAGCATCGCGCCGATCTCCAGCCGATCGGCGGGAGTGCCGGTGGCCTGACTCACCACGCTCGCGAGCGCCTCTACGAGCACGGGGCGCAGGTCGGGTTCATCGCCGTCCAGCACGGACTGAGCGATGATCGCCAGCGCCTGGAGTTGGCGGGTGTCCCCGCGGGTGAGCTGATCAAGCTGGTTCTGCAAAGCACTGGCGCTCATCGAAACCTCCTCGCCAGGGTTAACCGTCAGACAGACTGTCTGTCGTCTCCGGGATCCCGGGAGGCCTTCGTGCCCACGATTCTCTTTCTGTGTGTGGCGAATTCTGCCCGATCGCAGATCGCCGAGGCGCTGTCCCGCCACCTGCGGCCCGGCGTCGCGGCCTGGTCGGCGGGCACGGTGCCGAGCCACGTTCGGCCGCAGGTCTACGCCGTGCTGAACGAAGAGGGCGTCGACACCTACGGCCTGCGCAGCAAGCCGCTGGCCGCCGTGCCGCTCGACGAGGTGACCCACGCGGTGACGCTCTGCATCGAGCAGCACTGCCCGCTGCTGCCGCGTCACATCGTCCGCCACTCCTGGCCGCTGCCCGATCCGGCCTCGGCCCCGACCGACGAGGCGCTGGAGGCCTTTCGGGCCACACGCGATGAGCTCCACCGCCGCCTGCCGGCGCTGCTGGATGCCCTGTGAGGTGGGGGCGTCACAGATGGATGGCGCTGGCCCGTCTCCTGGGGTGCATCCTGGGGTGGACCTGTCTCCTGGGATGCACCGGAGAGGCCACGGTCGAGAATTGCGCGGATCTGACGGAGCCGCTGGCGCGCGACCGGTGCTTCCACGAGGAGATCAACGCTCTGCCAGCCAGCGAGATCGCGCGGCTTCAGACCATCGCTCCGCAGATCACCGACGCCATGATCCGCGGGGCGGCGGTGTCGGGTTGGGTCGCAGATCACATCGCAGAGATCCCGGGGGACCAGTGTCAGCAGCTCTGCCAGCTCCTCGAAGGCGGCGATCGCGGGTACTGCATGCGACGCTGCTCCTCGCCGCATCTGCAGCGTTGAAATGACACACAGACTTGCACTCCTCTCTGCTTGTTTTGCCAAGCCTGTCTCGTTGAGTGTGGGCTTGTTGAGTGTGGGCTTGTTGGGTGGCTGTGACCAGGGCACCACCGCCCCCGTCACTGCTCCGGCCGACGGCGAGCTGCCCCCACTCAAGCCCGGCGAGCTGCCGCCCTGCGTACCCTACCAGGACATGGGCGAGGACATCTACGGCTACTGTGTCTACCGGTTCGCGGTGGGCTTCCCCACCATCGAGGAGATGGAGCGGATGTGTGCAGAGGCCGGTCCGTGGGAGGAGCGCTGTCGGCATGCGTGGGTCGCTGGCGATCGCATGGCGCTCGGAAGCGAGTTCTCCAAGGAGGATCTGCTGGGGGCCTGCGGCACCAACATCGACTGCACCTTCGAGCTGCTGGACGCTCGCCCCGAGGCGGACGCGCTGATCCAGCTCGAGCTCTGCCGGCGACACACCGGTCAGCATTCGCCGGACTGCGCGGGCCACGCGATGCAGCGGTGGTTCGAGGGTGGGCCGGACGCGGCGGAGATCGCGCGGGTGCTGGAGGCGCCGACGGCGTTTCCGCACAAGGTCGGCTACTACGCCGGGGCGGCGGTCGCCTGCTTCGGGGTGGGGGAGTGCGCCGGACCCGAGGCGGTGCAGAAGCGCTGCGCGGTGGGCGTCGAGAAGTTCCAGCGGGAGCCGCAGCAATGCAGGCACGTCGGAAAGCTGCCGATGCACCAGTCGATGAACCCGGCTCCGCCGCGGAGGAACAGCGCACCCGGAGGCACCCGCGGTCCGCCGCGTCCGACGGGTCGTCCTCCCGCCAGCGGACGCCCATGAAGCTCACCGGGAGATCCCATGCCCCGAATCCTGCTGATCGACGACGATCCCTCTCTGCTCGATGTGCTGGCGATGGCCTTCGAGGACGCCGGGCACGAGGTGATCACGGCGGGTGATGGGCACGCCGGGCTCGACCGCGCGCGGCGGCTCCGTCCCCACATCATCGTCAGCGACGTCAACATGCCGCGGGTGGATGGCTTCAGCCTGTGCAGGCGACTGCGGGAGGCCGGCGATCGAACGCCGCTGATCCTGCTCACGTCCCGCGACGGCGAGATCGACGAGGCGCTGGGGCTGGAGCTCGGCGCCGACGACTACGTCACCAAGCCGTTCTCGACGCGGGTGCTGCTGGCGCGGATCGCGGCGCTGGTGCGGCGGCAGGAGCGGCGGCGCGATCCGGCCCCGGCGCAGATCCGGAGGTTGGGTTGCCTGAGCATCGATCCTGACCGGCTGGAGATCCGCTGGCAGGAGGAGCTGATCATCGTGACGGTCACAGAGTTTCGTCTGGTAGAGACGCTGGCCCGACGCCCCGGGGTGGTGTTCTCCCG
>CAYXGP010000321.1:0-7591 GCA_964464515.1 uncultured Enterobacterales bacterium | reverse complement strand
CGCGGAATCGTTTCCACGGATCCTCGCTCTCGCGCATCTACGGACCCACGACCTCACGAGTCCACGGAAACACGGACCACGTCTCCACGGAACCGCGATCCACGTTTCCACGTTTCCACGATCCACGGACCGCGAGGGTTGGCGTTTGCCTTTCACGTTGGAGAAACCACCAGGGTTGCACCCGCGGTCTCGTGGAGACGTGGAGCCGAGAGAGCGTGGTCTCGTGGAGACGCGGGTCCGATGAACCGTGAAGCCGTGCTTCCGCGGGCCCGTCTCGCCGCGGAGACGCGGGAACGCCCCCCACGGTTCCTCGTTCTAACGTATCTACGTTATCTCGATTTCATGTCTCCACGTCTCCACGGATCGTGAGGGTTGGAACGTGTCGCACCGCCTGAGAAACCACCGACGCCGCCCCCACGGTCTCGTGCAGACGGAGCCCAGCGAAAGCGCTGACTCAACTCACAGCGGTCGACACCTCCATCATCCGCTCCAGCGGCCGCAGCGCCGCCAACCGCTGCTCCTCGGCCATCTCGATCCGCGGAGTCAGATCCCGCAGGGCGTCGCGGATCTTCTCCAAGGTATTGCGTCGCATGTGCGGACACTCGTTGCAGGCGCAGGTCTCCTCCATGCCGGGCAGCGGCAGGAAGGTGCGATCGGGCGCGGCCTTCTGCATCTGGTGGATGATGCCGGGCTCGGTGCCGACGATGAAGGTGTCGGCGTCGGCGGTGGTGGCGTAGCGCAGCAGTGAGCTGGTGCTGCCGATGTGGTCGGCGTACTCCAGCAGGTTGGGCTCGCACTCCGGGTGGCAGATCACCCGGGCGTCGGGGTTGCGGGTCTTCAGCGCGATCAACTTCTGCTCGCTGAACGTCTCGTGGACGATGCAGGTGCCGTTCCACAGCTTCATGTCGCGCCCGGTCTCCTTGATCAGCCACGCGCCGAGGTTGCGGTCGGGGCAGAACAGGATCCCCTGGTCGTCGGGGATGCTGTCGATGACCCGACGGGCGTTCGAGCTGGTGCAGATGACGTCGGATAGCGCCTTCACGGCGGCGGTGCAGTTGACGTAGCTGACGAGCTGGTGGCCGGGGTTTTGGGTCTTCCAGGCGGCGATCCGATCGGCGGGGGCGGCGTCGGCCAGCGAGCAGCCGGCCTCCATGTCGGGCAGCAGCACGATGCGGTCGGGGTTGAGGATCTTCGCCGTCTCGGCCATGAAGTGAACGCCGCAGAACAAGATGACGTCGGCCTGGGTGTCGCGCGCGGCGCGGGCGAGCTGCAGCGAGTCTCCGATGAAGTCGGCCAGATCCTGAATGTCGGGGTCCTGGTAGTAGTGCGCGAGGATGACCGCGTTGCGCTCTTCGCGGAGCGCGTCGATCTCATCGAAGATGTCCATCTCGTCACGGTTGGTCATCGGAACACTCCTCACCCTTCAGGTCGGGCAGATCCAGGCGATTTAACACATACGTCGAATCACCGCCGGTGGGTATGCGCCGGGGTCCCGTACGCCCACCGGCGGTGATTATTCGCGCCGACGGTTCCTGAGTGAATCTCTTGCATCGTCAATAGCCACGCGCGAAGATGGAGGGGTGATGAAACCACTTGTCTTCCTCTTTGCCGGCGCGCTGCTGTCCGGCTGCGCCCATCGCGGCATCCTCCGCTACCCGGGCCCGACCGACGGGCTGGGTCAGGCGCCGCTTCCGGTCTTCGCGACCCCGGCGGCGCCCGAGGCGCAGGCGCCCCGAGCGGTCGCGCGGAAGCACAGCAGCCGGGTGGGGAGGCTCATCGGCGCGGCAGCCGCCAGCTTCATCGGGCGCAGCAGGCTGGTGGTCAAAGGTGAGACCTACCGCTACGACTGCTCGGGGTTCATGTCGGCGGCCTACGCAGAGGCGGGCCTGCGCCTGACGGGCTCCAGCGCGGGCATGTACGATCAGGCCGACGACGCGGGTCTGCTGCACCGCCGAAAGCTGCCGGCCGCTGGTGACGTAGCGTTCTTCGACAACACCTACGACCGCAACAGGAACGGCCGGCGCGACGACAAGCTGAGCCACGTGGCCGTGGTGGAGTCGGTGCGCGACGACGGCACCATCCTGCTCATCCACAAGGGCAGCAAGGGGATCCGGCGCATCCACATGAACCTGAAGACCCCCCACGACCACCGGGGTCCGGACGGGGAGATCCGCAACGACTACCTGCGCGCCACCAACGGCCGCGACGGCGGACCGGTGCTCACCGGAGAGCTGTGGCGGGCGTTCGGCAGCATGTGGGCGCTCGAAGACATGAAGCGGAACGTGTCGGCGGCTCAGTCCCCAGAGTCGCCCGAATCCTGCACAGCGAATTCCTGCACAGCGAATTCCTGCCCGCCCGACTCCACCGCGGCTGAATCGAGCGCGGCTGACTCCAGCACGTAGGGACCGAGCCAGAGCGCATCCAGCTCCGCCTGATCGAACGCGCGCAGGGCGTCGCTGGGCGTGCGGACGATGGGCTCCTCGTGGAGGTTGAAGCTGGTGTTGATCAGCACGGGCGTGCCGGTGCGCTCGCCCACCGCGGTGAGCAGGCGATGCAGCTCGGGCGCGCGATCGGCGTCGACGAGCTGGGGCCGGGCGGTGCGGTCGACGTGGGTGGCGGCCGGACAGCGCTCCGCGAATTCGGGGCGCACATCGAAGCAGACGGTCATGAAGCGCGCGGCGCGGCGGGCGCGCTCGGTGCCCACGAAGAACCGGACGGCGTCTTCTGCGCGCACCATCGGCGCGAACGGCATGAACTCGCTGCGGCGCAGGCGGGCGTTGAGGGTCTCGTTGATCGAGGGATCGGAGGGGAGCGCGAGCACCGAGCGGTTGCCCAGCGCGCGGGGACCCCACTCCATGCGGCCGGCGCAGCGCGCGACGGCGGCGCCGGCGGCCAGCAGATCTGCCACGCGGTCTACCGGATCGGGGACCCGCGGGGGAGCGCGGTCGCCGAGGGCCAGCGTGCATGCCTCGGCCGTGATGTCTCCTCCGAGGCATGCGGAGGCCAGAGGGGCGGGGGCGGCACCGGTGGACCCCAGGGCGGCGCCGACGGACAGACCACCGTCGCCCATGTGCGGGACCACCCACAGCGAGGTGACCTCGGGCAGCGCCGCCACGCGCTGGTTCAGCTTGACGTTCGCGAAGATCCCGCCGGCCACCGCGACGGCTCCGCAGCCGGTGGCGCGGACGTGGTGGCGCACGAACGCGGTGACGCTCTCCTCCAGCACGCGCTGGGCCCCCGCGGCGATCTCTTCGCGGGACCACCTGGAGAGGGAGCGCCAGAACGCGTGGTTCTCGCGCGCGGCGAGCCAGGGGATCTTCGAGAAGCCGGGACCGACGAACGACAGGCGGGTGCGCAGGTGGGCCAGCAGGTCGTCCGGCGGCGTGGCGTACGCGGCGAGGCCCGTGATCTTGCCCTCGTGGCGGTTGGGGCGGAAGCCGAGCACCTGGGTGATGCGGCTGTAGAACGTGCCCACCGCAGCCCGGCCGGACTGGCGCCACAGCAGATCGAGCTGACCGCTGTGACCGAGGGACGCCGTGGCGGTGGTGCCGTCGCCCATGGCGTCCACGGTGAGCACCAGGCAGCGATCGGCGCCCTGGGTGCGGTAGGCGGCCTCGGCGTGGGCGCGGTGGTGATCCATCATCTCGAGGCGCGCGCGGGTGAAGCCCCGCCCCGCCAGGCGACGCTCCAGGATGCGGCGGCTCAGATCGACGTCCACGGTATGCAGGCCGGTCCGACGCGCGGCGGACTGGTAGAGGATGTAGACGTGCAGCAGATCGCTGAACTGCCCATCGCCGCGGGCCTGGTGGTGGAGCGAGGGCATGGCGCGCAGCGGCGCGGACGGGGTGAACCCGGTGCCGATCACCACGCGGTCGACGTCTTCGGGGCGGGCCCCCGCCGACACCAGCACGCCGTCGATCGCCTCCCAGGGGAATGCCCCGGAGTTCTTGACGCGGTCGAAGCGCTCCTGGTTGACGGCGGCGATCAGCGCGCCGTCTCGAACCAACGCGGCGCCGCTGTCGTGGTTGTCGGCGATTCCCAGGACGAGCATGCAGCCCGCTTAGCCAGCCCCCGGGGCGAGCGCCCGGCTCATGACCACGCTGCGGTAGTTCGTGGTGGGTCGCCAGTCGGCGGTGCCCACGTGGCGGAACCCGCGGGATCCGTACAGGGCGATCAGCCGGTCGGCTCCCTCTGCGGTGTCGAGCGCCAGCTCTCGGGCGCCCATCGCCGTGGCCCGCGCGCTGGCCAGCTCCAGCAGCCGGTGACCGATTCGCTGTCCCCGGAACGCGGGATCGACCCCGAGCTGACCGAAGCTCGCCACCTCGGGCCGCTCGTACCACGCGCAGCCGCGCGTCTGCTCCGGCGGGGAGATCGTGACGGTCCCCACGAGGCGGTCACCGCTGACGGCCACCCAGCACTCGCCCTGCGCCGCGCGCTCCGCGGTGTCACTGACGGTCTGGTGGGTGGCGAAGAAGCGCATGCCCGCCGCCGCCAGCTCGGCATAGGCGGCGTGCAGCAGGTCGGTCAGCTCCTGGAGCGAGTCGGTCGGGGCCAGGAGACGGAGCGTGACGGGACGCATGAGACCAGCGGTATCGCGCTCCGCGGGCGCGGAGAGTAGGGGAGAGGGATGAAAAGCGCAGCTCTGGTGATGGTGTTCTTCGGGTGTGGGGCCTCCTCGCAGGCGCGGCAGGGCGCCGCAGGGACCACCGGGGGCCCGTCTGGCGCGATCACCGCTTCCGGGACGACCTCTGGGGGCTCCACAGGTCACTCTACGACGGGGAGCTCCTCCACAGGCGGGACGCCTGGCACGACCGAGTGTCCGCCGGGGATCACCTGCATCGACGCGCTCCCATGGAGTGGCACAGGCGAGGGGGGAGGCTCCACGGACTGGGACGCCTACGGTTGCGCCCCCGAAACCGACGAGTCGGGGCCAGAGTGGATCTTTCGAGTGGGAGTCGACACTGAGGGGTTCTTGAGCGCCGCGGTCTACGACGACGCAGACACAGACGTCGACGTACACATCCTGGACGCCCTCGATCCCGACGCATGCCTCGACCGGGGCGATCGCGGCGCCGGTGCAGACGTCTCTGCGGGATATCGCTACGTGGTGGCGGACACGTGGGTAGACGACGACGGGCCGCAGGAGGGCCCCTACACACTGGAGATCGGCTTCATCGAGCCCAGCGCAGGTGACTGTGAGATGCTGACTGGTGTGCTGGAGCGTATCTCCGGACCGGATCTGGACATGCCGGCGACCGGCCCCATCGTGATGGAGGCCCACCTGGTCACGGTGGACGACGGCTATGGCACGGAGGGGGGCGGCGACTGGCCCCAGTCCATCGATGAGAACATCGACAGCCATTACGCGCTGAGTCAGGACGCAGTCAATTTTGTGATGCACCGGACGCAGAGCTGGGCGCCCCGGGAGAGCTCCGAGTATGGGCAGGCGGCGTATTACCACAAGCTACCGGTGGAGGACGAGGGCTGGTACGTGAACATGTATTGGTCCGAACGGCCCGACGCGGGCACGCGCATGATCGTGCAGGCACCGGACGGCCGCGCGGTGGTGGCTGCCGCGGGGTACGAGACCGGCCCCGGAGATCCGGACCACATCGGCGGTGTGACCGAGGAGATCCATCACTACCTGGGCACGGGCCACCTCGATGAGCTGACGCTCGGGTTCGCCGCCGACGAAGACCTGCCCCTCGGCCCCATCTCCTGTGAGTGAGGGACATGCTCACGCTCGCCCTGCTCGCCTGCGCCGCGCACTCTCCAACGGCAGACACAGCTTCTCCAACGGCAGACACGGCTTCTCCAACGGCAGACAGAGGCGCCCCATCCGAAGGGAGTGACCTGTGCTCCGGAGATGAGCCCCTCGCAGCCTGCCTCCAACCCACGATGACCGCCGAGTACTACGCTGACATCAGCAGCCGGTACTTCGACACCATGGACTACACCGTCGAGCTGGACGAGTGGCCGCCGTACTCCGAGCTGGTGGCTCGGTGGGAGTGGCCGCCGTGGCTGAAGCTCACGGCGTTCGGGCGCGACAACATCGAGGCCACCGACACCTTCCTGCAGCTCTACCCCTCGGTGGTCTCCGAGCGCGACTGCCGTGGGTTCGACACCCACCCGTTCGGCCGGTGCTTTGTGGTGTTCTACTACGACGCCCACGACGGGCTGGGCTGCCCGATCTACGAGGAGTTCACGTTCAACGACGCGGGCGAGATCACCTGGATCGAGGCCTGGTCGGATGTGGACGGGATGCGGCCCCAGCAGAGCGATGACCGCTGGGCCGAGGCGCCGGACATCGATCGCCTGTCGTCACGGATCCCCGGGCTGGGCAGGAGCGACGGGCTGATCGACCTGGAGGGGACCGACATGCTCGATGCCGCCGCGGCCGATCCGGACGTGGATGACTTCGTCACGCGGGCGAACGACTGGTACAGCACCTGGCTCGCCGAGTACACGGGTGCCGGAGACGATCTGTGGGAGCGGGGATGCGGTTGGTGATCGACGTGGCCGTCTGCGGCCTGCCTCGCTAGGAGGAGGGCACCCCCCACAGAGGTCCCCCCATGAGCGCCGACGCCTTCCTCGATCGCATGTTCCGCAACCTCCCCTCGGCGCGTGGCCGCTTCGTATTCAACGCTTGGAAGCATGCCGGCCGGCCCACCCAGGAGGGGGTCGGAATCCTGCCAATGGCCGGGGTCGATGTGGGTAGGATGGTCGCCCGGATCATGGACGTCGCCCAGTACCGGGGCAACATCGACTACGTCCAGGAGAGCCGGGTGGTGCGGGCCATCTCGGATACGCAGGTGCAGTTCTACCAGCGCATCAAGGTGCCGGTGCTGGCTGAGATCCAGATGGAGCTGGTGCTCACCGACCACGGCGAGCGCGATGGCTGGCGGGTGCTCGGATGGCATCAGGTCGACGACGCCACGGCGCGACTCAACGCTCGGCGCGGCGCTCGCTCGGCGTACAACGTCGGCGGCTGGCTGATCAAGCCCGGCGCGGTTGGCTACGCGCTCAGCTCCGCGCCCCGAAAGGAAGACGTCGGGCGGCTCAAGTTCGCCGCGCTCACGAAGGGCGCCGACGCTGGGGCCGCCAAGGTGGTCAAGGCGAACATCGAGGGGATGGTGCGGTGGTCTCGGCGGGCTTGAACCGCCAGCTTGCGGTTCCCGACGTGATGAGTGAAGCCGGGCGGGTCAGCCGCCGGAGAGCCTGTAGAGCATAGAGCCGATGCGCCGAAGGTCATCCTGGGTCTGTCTTCCATCTGGGAAATCAACGAGATCGAGGACGGCGCATGTCTCTGCGGATGAACCCAGAGCGATGCGATAGTGGTTCTGGCCGGCCTTGCCGCCCCGTGAGCAGCCCTCGGCGATGTTGAGGACGATGGAGCGGCTGGCGCGCACCGCCTGATCACGGAGATCTGCGTCTCCCCGCTTGAAGCGATATCCAGCGACGGTGCGTGCGACCGTAACGGCGAGTTTGTAGACGTCGAGCTTCTCGTGCTTTAGCCAGGCCAAGGTGTTCTCCGGGGTTGGCGATGTTGGGTGAGGGAGGTCCTCACTCCAGACGGGCCGACCGAAGCCAC
>CAYXGP010000320.1:0-7608 GCA_964464515.1 uncultured Enterobacterales bacterium | reverse complement strand
GGCAGGAATGACGTCAGATAGCCGGTTATCAGTCAGATTGACTGATAGAGCTCATAGACGTATAGACCACACCCGCACTGGCCGCAACCACAGCGTAATACAAGCCAAGCAACAACAGCCCTGACGGGATGAACGACATCATCAGTGGGAAGAGTACAAACTCTGCTTCTCTCACGCCAACCGTACGCAACCAGTCCAGCAGGCGCGACAGCCGACGTTGTCCGGTCAGCGCAGCCATCCGTGTGCCTGCGTGGTTGAGCAACACGAGTGAGGTGACGAGAGGACCCGTTGCGATAATGACGAGGGGACCAAACTTCTGGAATACGGCCTCATCAAGTAACTCCGACGGTAGTGAGCCCCCCTGAAGAAGGTTCGCAACAAGAGTCAATCCCACCAGCGCTGCCACGGTGATGGTGTAGCCAAGAGGTGCGACGCTGACCGCGTGCATGCCGCGAGTCCACTCATCACCAAAGGTCGGGAGTGTGATGGCACGCCAGCTCGCCAGTCCCAACCTCGCGAAGGTCGCCAGATCTTCAGCCACATGTACCAAGGCGTACGGTTCCTGAAATTGAACCGGCTCCTGGGCTTCTCCGCCGCGGTCGCATTCTGGAGGGGACGAGGGGGTCAATGCCCTCCGAACAATCGACCGGCGATCCGTGCCGATGGCGACATTGAGTGGACGCAGTCGAGCATCTTCTGGAACCACGACGAGAATGCGATCGGCGACTTCACAGATGAAGTCGACATCATGGGACACAATGAGCACCGATCGACCGCGCTCTCGGACGGTGTCTCGGAGCAGATGTCCGAGCGCTTCGATCCGGGGCAGATCCAGGCCGTTGGTAGGTTCATCGAAGACCAGAAGTTCGGCACCGGATGCCAGGGCGCGGGCGATTCCCACTCGAAGGCGCTCCCCTCCGCTCAGGTCGGAGACCTGGGTATGAGTTCGGTGATTCAGCCCCAGGCGGCCGAGTATCTCCTGCAGGGTCTGCAGGTCAGTATCGGTGCCGTAGAGTGAACAGGCCAGCTCCAGGTTTTCCTCGCCGGTACGATCTCCAAAGAGCGCCGGGGATTGAAACACAGCCCCAATCCGGATTGGTGCCGCGGAAGAGCGGGAATGGACACCGATTTCCAGTGCCGAGCCACGGCGTGCGCCGAGCCCCAATACAACATCTATGAGTATACTCTTCCCTGAGCCACTGGGTCCGGTGACCACAAGTATCTCAGCAGGAGCGATCTCCAACTCGGCGTTGTCCAGCAAGAGCCGAACCTCTCCGGAGCGGAGCCGTATCGCGGCGTGAATTCCCGAGATTCGTAGTAGAGGGTCGGTCACCGTGCCAATCCTGATCGAACTGGAATCGGACTCTCGCTCATAACAGTCGGCCAACCCTTGGCGAAGGTATAGATGATCGAGGGGGGCTTCACACCGTAGCGGCTCGCGCGTCTCAATTGCAAGAACACCCAGCACGATTCATCCAGATTCACTCCAACATGCCTCAAGCTCAACATCGCTACCTGGGTAGTCCACGGCCCAGGCCCTTTTGAATCCTGGTTCCACTCCGCATCTCGGTTTCGTAGCGGCGGTCATTATTCGTCCGATGGAGATCGGAATGGGGACGGGGGGATTAGGTTCTCGTCGATGAGCGACACCCCACCGACCTACGCCGAGATCGCCATCGCCCTGCCGGTCCTGCCGCTGTTCACTTACGCGGTGCCGAGTGGGATGACGCTCCAGGTCGGACATGCCGTGCTTGTGCCCTTCGGCGCTCGGAAGGTCACCGGCTATGTGATCACCCCCGAGGCCACCACCGAGCGCGAGGGGATACGCCCCATCGAGCGCCTGCTCGATCCCGCGCCGGTGCTCAGCCCCCAGCAGCTCACGTTCTGTCGCTGGGTCGCCGACTACTACCTGTCGGGGCTGGGCGAGGTCATCGCTATGTCCTTGCCGTCGACGTACCGTCGAAGGACGCGCCGGGTGTTCGTGCCCTCCGACTCCGGCATCTCACGACTGGCGGATCAGCACCTCACCGAGGGCCCCACCACAACCCTGCTGCGCGAGGTCGTCGCGCGCCCGGGGCGCAGCCGCAGCTCGCTGGTGCGACGCGTCCACGGCGAGCTGGATGAGGCCGAGGCCGGCCGAGCGCTGGACGCGCTGGTCCGCGCGCGCCTCGTGGTGACGGAAGACCGCGAAGTCGGCGGCGCGGCGGGCCGGATCCGCACGGTGACCCTCACCCCACAGGCCTCCGAGGCCACGCAGCTCGGCGGCGCGCGCATGCGGGGGGTCCTGGCGCGGCTCACCGAGGCTGGCGGCCCGCTCGACCTCGCGGAGCTGATCTCTCTGGAGGGCGAGGGCGCGCGCTCAGCCGTCGGACGACTGGTCCAGCGGGGGCTGGTCACGACAGGCACGCGAGAAGACCGCACCGCCGCAGCGTCGCCCGGACTGGAAGAGTCGAGCGTCGAGCCGCCGCCGCCGAACCCCACCCAGCAGGCCGCGCTGGACGCCCTGGCCGCCGCAGAGACGGGCACCTTCCTCCTCCACGGCGTGACCGGATCGGGCAAGACAGAGGTGTACCTCCAGGCGGCGGCCCGCACGCTGGCCAGCGACCGCCAGGTGCTGGTGCTGGTACCCGAGATCGCCCTCACGCCCCTGCTCACGGGGCGGTTCCGCGCGCGGTTCGGCGAGCGCGTGGCGGTGCTGCACTCCGGCCTCACGCCCGTCGAGCGTCTCCGGGAGTGGCGCCGCATCCGCGCCGGCGACGCCACGGTGGCGGTGGGGGCCCGCTCGGCGCTGTTCGCCCCCTTCCGCGATCTGGGCCTCATCGTGGTGGACGAGGAGCACGACGACTCCTACAAGCAGGACGACGGCGTGCGCTACAACGCCCGCGACATGGCGGTGGTGCGGGGCCACCTCGCGGGCTGCCCGGTGGTGCTGGGATCGGCCACGCCGTCTGTCGAGACATGGTCCAATGCGCAGAACGAACGCTACGGGCTGTTGCGGCTGCCCACCCGCGCCACCCCCCGGGCCGTGCCCCGGGTCGAGCTACTGGACATGCGCGGACAGTCGCCGCGCGACCCCCTGGCCCCGGAGCTGACCTCCGCGCTCCGCGACACCTTCCGCGGGGGCGGAAAGGCCATCGTGCTGTACAACCGACGCGGCTACGCGCCGGTGGTGGAGTGCCCGTCGTGCGGCGGACACTACGAGTGCCCGTCGTGCGGGGTCGGTATGGTCTACCACCGCAAGCGCGGACGACTGATCTGTCATTACTGCGCATTCTATCGTCAGTTCCAGAAGGACTGCCCATCGTGCGGCGACGAGCTGCAGGTGCTCGGTCACGGCACGGAGCGGGTCGAAGAGGCGCTGTCTGCGGCGTTCCCCGATGTGGGTGTGGTGCGCATGGACGCAGATACCACCTCCGGACGCGGGGCCCACCTGCGCATACTCGAGTCGTTCCGCAGCGGGGAGGCCCAGCTCCTGGTGGGCACGCAGGTGGTCGCCAAGGGGCACGACTTTCCGGACGTTCGGGTGGCCGCGGTGGTCGGGGTCGATCACATCCTGATGCTGCCGGACTTCCGCAGCGCAGAGCGCACATACTCGCTGGTCACGCAGCTCGCCGGTCGGGCTGGTCGGGGGGAGCGGCCGGGCCGGGTGTTGGTGCAGACTCGTCAGGCCGATCACTTCGTCTTCCGGCTGCTGGCCGCCGCGCAGCAGCTCGAGGGCACCGACGCGCTGGATGCGTTCTATCGTGAAGAGACGCGGCAACGGCGCCTGCTGTGGTACCCACCCTACGCCAGGTTGGTCATGCTGCGGGTAGAGGGGTCGGATCGCCGGGCGACGCACGCGCGAGCGGTCGAGCTGGCGCAGCTGCTGCGGCGAGCGGCCGCCCCGGAGCGGCGGGTGATCGATGTGTTGGGTCCGGTGGCGGCGCCGCTGGCGCGGCTGGTCGGGCGGTGGCGGTTTCAGCTCGTCTTACGGGGGCGGGAGCCCCGACGCTTCCGGGCGTGGCTGAAGGAGAACCGGGCGGGGCTGACGAAGAGGGGAAGAGGCGGGGTGCGGGTGATCGTGGATGTGGATCCGCGTAGTTTGCTTTGATGTTAGGGCGGCCCCAAGGCTACTCTTCAAACGTGACCGAGAACGGCTGCCCGTCTCCCGAGAAGACCACCTGCTTGGTCTGACTGAAGGGCCTGTCGGTGAAAAGGGTGCACTTTGAGCGGCGCGCACACCTCTAACCCACTGAAATCTCGTGCCGAGGAGCCGGGAGAACCCCCGAGATCTACCGGAAGATACGCCTCGGCAGCTCTCAACGGCTCTCAGCCGAAATGGAATTGGTATCAGCAATTTAACTGATAGAGTGCTTGGTAAGGCGGTTTTCCGCGAGAGTGCGGGCGCCCCCTTTTCGAGGACGCACCCCTGACTGAACGAGGTCCCGCCGGCCTTGACGATGCGGAAGGTGTGGCTGCCCTCTGACAGCGCCTTCGTGAGCGGCAGGGTGCCCAGGTATGTGCCGTTCATGTAGACCTCAGCATCAATCAGATCGCCGCTTCCAGGCCAAAGGTTCACGGCTCCCACCGTCGCTGTCGGGGCGAGCTTGAACGGGACCGTCACCGTGTTGGTGTTGACATCGACCCGCCGGACGGCGCTCTGGTAGCCATCGAGCACCGCCATCACCTCATGAGTGCCCATCGCCAGCGCGGTGGAGATCGGCGCGATGCCGACGCTTTTGCCCCCGATGAAGATGACGGCCCCGGTCGGCTCAGAGAGGATCTGCACCTGAGAGCGCGCATGCGATTCTGATGTCCCCCCCCAGGGCGAAGCCTCGGCGCTCCTCTCTATCGATGGCGGGTTCTTCGCTGCTGCTCTTGCTTCGTCTCTTTCAGTTCTATTCGGCGCTCTTGTCTTCTTGACGCTGCTCTTCTTCACCGCCTCGGGCTCCGGCGGAGTCGCGACGCTCGATTCCGCTCTGCCCCAGCGCCCCACCATGTACTCGTAGACTGCATCGATCTGTGCGTCATCGAGGGTGTTCCCCCAGGGGGGCATCACCCCGATTTCTCCGGTCGCACCGTGCTTGATCGCGGCGACGGCAGACTCCCGCTCGCGCAGCACCTCGGGGTTGGATGAGTAGTCGGCCGCCAACACTCCGCCCAACCCAGACCCGTCCTCACTGTGACAGGCGATACAGAACCTCCGGTAGACCTCCTCGCCGTCCGGTCCCGCGGCCTCCGCGACCTCCTGCGGTGTCGATACACTCTCCACCGCTACTTCGGGCGGGCTCTCTTCACCGAACAGAGCCAGAGCGCCGACCAGACCGATCGCGAGCAGTCCGGCCGGAACGACGAGCATCAAGAGCACAGGCCGCTTCGTATTCAGTGACCGGTCGTTATCTTCCTGAGCCTCGCTCATCGGTGGTGTAGCCGAAGGGCGCTGCGCAGCCTGACGCCTGGCTTTCTGCTCTACCTCACGTTCGGCGCGGCGCTGGGCCTCCGCTTTTTGTGTTGCTTCTGCTCTGCGCTCGTTCTCTGCCCTGCGCGCTGCCTCCGCTTCGCGTTGGGCCACGCCCTCTCTCTCTCGGGCTGCTTTCGCCCTACGTTCCGCCTCCGCCTTGCGAGCTATCTCCGCCCTGCGTTCTGCTTCAGCCTTGCGCTTCGCTTCGGCCTGACGCTCAGCTCCAGCTTCGCGCTCAGCTTCCGCCCTGCGCGCGGCCGCGGCTTCGAGCTGGGCCCTGCGCTCCGCCTCGATCTTGCGTTCAGCCTCTGCCTCGCGCGCTGCCTCTGCTTCGATCCGAGCTTTCCGTTCCGCCTCCTTCTTGCGTTCCGCTTGCTCCCGGGCCTGTTTCTGTCGATCGATGGTCACGGAGTCGACAGGACGGGCCCGCCCCGCCTTTCTGCGCGCCAGGGCCAGCTCCGTGCGGAGCGCGCCAGCGTCTCGGGGCCTGGCCTTCGGCTCAGCGACCAGCGCCGACATCACCGCACGTGAGACGACCGCGGGCACCTGCGGATTGAGCTGGTCCAGCGGAGGGAGTCCCTGCATCTTCGTCAGCGCGATGGCGACGATGCTGGCGTCGCGCTCCCAGGGCAGCCGTCCGGCCATCAGCTCGTACAAGACCAGCCCGAACGCATAGACGTCGGCCCGAGCGTCTACGCGCTTTCCGGCCTCCTGTTCGGGCGCCATGTAGGTGTAGGTGCCGACCGCCGAGCGCCCCTGCGACAAGCTGCCGCTTCCAGCCAGCGTCGTCAGGTCCCGCGCCAGGCCAAAGTCAGCGATCTTCCACGGCACGCTGCTGTCGTCGGGGACCAGGATGTTGTCGGGCTTGAGATCCCGATGAACCACGCCGCTCTGGTGGGCGTGGGCCAGGCCGTCCAGCAGGCCATCGGACCGGGCCAGGACGGTCCCCCACTCCCACGGCTCGTCGCCCATCAGCATCCGAAGGGAGCGCCCCTCGACGAGCTCCATCACCAAGCCGAGGCGCTGTCCGTCCACCACCAGATCGTGTACCTGCACGACGCCCGGGTGATCGAGCCGGATACCCAGGTCGGCCTCGCGCTCAAAGCGTCTGCGGTACTCATCGCTCTCGGCCAGGGGGCCGGTGATCAGCTTGAGGGCCACGTCGCCGCCCTGGGCCGCCGCCTTGGAGGTCAGCTTGTGACGCGCCTTCCAGACGACGCCCATCCCGCCCTTGCCCAGAAAGTCACCCAGCTTGTAGGCGCCGACCGACTCCGGACGACTCGGCGGCCCGCCGCCGCTCCCCGACAGGATCTCTGCCTTCTGCTGGTCGTACTCGGTCTCGGTGATCGCTCCCCGTTCCCTGAGGCTCCACAGGCTCTCGAGCTGCTGCAGCTTGTCCGACGGCATCAGTCAGTCGTCCGTGACTGGACACCCATCCGCGCTCTGCCGGTGCTCCTGTGCCCTCGCGTCACAAACCCCTCCTGGCCACAGCAACAGTAACCACCTGCGGCGATGCGACGCTGGGGCTCCGGTCATCGCACCGGCCAAGAGCCGGCCCGATGACCTACGCGCTTTCTCTGGGGGGCCCCGATTCTCTTGTCGGGACGTAGGTTCGTCCCCCTGTCGGGCAGCGACCCGGTCCCTTCAGACCGAGTCTGTCTGGACACGCGATCCGTCCAGACCGGTCCTACCCCCGTCTTCGGCTCTGCTACACAGCCGCTGCGTCCACAGTGGCTGTGTCTGCAGCGGCTTGCGAGCGCCGCCGAGCCGCTCTCGCGGCCCGGTAAAACAAGCTGGTTTCAACCTCGGGTATCGACCGTGTGGCCGGAACGATGACCGGGGCAGATGCTGGCTCAAACCCACAACGTGAGCCGCGTCCGCAAACGCCGTGTCGCTCCGAGTTCGAGCCCCGCGCTCCAGGCCCGATCGGCGTCAACAGAACGCCAGGAACATCCTTCGCGATCAGCCTCGCGAGAGGATGTCTCTCCGGAGATTGGTTATTACCAGTTGGTCTGGAGCGCGCCATGTCCTTCCCCCCATCTAATTCAACCTCGCCTCGTTCCACCAGGTTGCTTCTGCTGCTGTCGCTATGGAGCGTCGGCGCCTGCGGCGACAAGAGCGATGACGGCACAGATACCGAGACCACGGGCACGACAGCGTCTACTCCA
>CAYXGP010000319.1:0-7654 GCA_964464515.1 uncultured Enterobacterales bacterium | reverse complement strand
GCGTGGGACCGCCCTCAGGTCGAGGGGGGAGATTGCTTTTCCTGGAGCGGCCTCAGTCTCCGCGGAGGGCCTCCGCGACCACCGGGTGCGCGATCTCCCCGCGTCGCACCTGGAGCCCCGCGGCCAGCGCCGGCGCCGCCGCCGTGGCCTCCTCCCAGCCCCGCTCGGCGAGCCGGAGCCCGAACACGTGCGAGGCGTTGTTCAGCGCGAACGTGGCGGTTCGCCCCACGGCGCCCGGCAGGTTGGGCACCGCGTAGTGGACGACCCCGTCCAGGACGTAGCTGGGATCGTCGTGGGTGGTGGGGCGGGTGCTCGCAGCGCAGCCCCCTTGATCCACCGAGACGTCGACGATGGCTGCCCCGGGCTTCATCAGCATGAGGTGCTCCCGCGACAGCAGGCGGGGCGTGCGCGCGCCGGGCCGCAGCACCGCGCCGATCACCAGATCGGCATGGGCCAGCGAGGCCTCGATGGCCTGCGCGGTGGAGCAGACCGTCTGGACGCGTCCCAGGTGGAGGGCGTCCACCCGCCGCAGCACCTCCAGCGAGTGATCGAGGACCGTCACCCGAGCTCCGAGTCCGAGCGCGGCCGCCGCGGCGTTGCGGCCCACCACCCCGCCGCCGAGCACCAGCACCTGCGCTGCGGGGACCCCGGGGACGCCGCCGAGGAGGACACCTCGGCCACCCATCGGCTGCTCCAAGCAGCGCGCGCCGACCTGAACGCTCAGTCGACCCGCGACCTCGCTCATCGGCGCGAGCACCGGCCGGCGGTCGCCGATGGTGATCGTCTCCATACCGAAGGCCACCACCCCGGCCTCCAGCAGCGCGCGCGCGAGGCGCGGACGCGCGGCCAGGTGCAGGAAGCACAGGAGGACCAGACCGTCGCGGAGGAATTGTAGCTCGGCGTCGCGCGGCGGCCCCACCTTCCATAGGAGCTCTGCGCGGGACCACAGCTCTTCAGCCGTCGGGCAGAGCTCGGCGCCGGCCGCCACGTAGTCGCTGTCGGTGAGCCCGGCCCCGAGGCCCGCGCCCTGCTCGATCACCACGTGGTGTCCGCAGGCGCGCAGGCCGCGTACACCCGCTGGGGTGAGCCCGACCCGGTTCTCCTGGATCCAGATCTCTCGCGGGACGCCGATCCGCATTCTCTCTCCGCTGTCCCCGCTGGGCGCGGTCATGGTAACGTCTCGTTTCGAATCAGATGCGTCGAACGAGGTGGGTGATCAGCGAGGCGGCGGACAACGGGGGAGCAGCCCCCCTGCTGCGCGGCGCGATCGCCTCCACGGGCGATCCGATGTGGCCGCTGTCGTGCACCCTCAGCTTCACCGATCCGGAGCCGCTGCGGGAGGTGGTGGGCGAGGTGGGCAAGCACCTGAAGATCATCGGGCGTGCGCTGGGGGTGCGGGTCAAGCAGCGCGGTGATCGTCTGATCGTCTCCGGCGCCGACGGCTCGGTCTCGCTCGCGGCCACGGCGATCGAGCAGCTCACCGGCGTGGCGCTGACCGGCTACCACCTCCGCCCGGCTGACGTCGATCAGGCCTGTCGGCTCATCTGCCAGCACCCCGACGTCGAGCTGGCTGCCCTCTACCGCGACGCGATCTCGGTGGGGATGGGCAAGAAGCGCGTGCATCCGCGCAGCATCCGCCAGCGGCAGTATCTCCACGCGATGTCCGACTTCGAGCTGGTGTTCGGCATCGGTCCGGCGGGCACCGGCAAGACGTTTTTGGCGATGGCGATGGCCCTCAGCGCCCTCACCCGGGGGACGGTGCGGCGGATCATCCTGTGTCGGCCGGCGGTGGAGGCCGGCGAGAAGCTCGGCTTCCTGCCGGGTGACATGATGGAGAAGGTCAACCCGTACCTTCGTCCGCTGTACGACGCCCTGCAGGAGCTGGCCGGCTACGACCGCGCGCAGCGCCTCGTGGCGAAGGGGGTGATCGAGGTCGCGCCGCTGGCCTTCATGCGCGGCCGCACGCTGTCCGAGGCCTTCGTCATCCTGGACGAAGCCCAGAACACCACCCCGGAGCAGATGAAGATGTTCCTGACGCGCTTCGGCATCGGATCGCGGGTGGTGGTCACGGGCGACGTCACCCAGATCGACCTGCCCCCCGAGCGCGCCAGCGGCCTGGTGGAGTGCCTGAAGATCCTGTCGGACGTCGAGGGGATCAACGTCGTGCACTTCTCCGACGTCGACGTGGTTCGGCACCCGCTGGTCTCGGCGATCGTCCGCGCCTACGAGCGCGCCTCGAAGAAGGCCAACGATCCTCGACGCGGACCTGCGTCGCGTAGCGGCGAGCCCAGCGCGCGGGCGCCCGATGACCACTGAGCGCTCCGACCGTCCGAGCCCCGACCGCCCGAACTCCGACCGCCCGAACCCTCCAGCGCCCTCCCGGATCATACGCCTGCGCGGCCTGTTCCGCGCGGACGCCACGCGGCGGGTCCTGGCCCTGCTGATCGCCGCGCTGGGGACGGCGCTGCTGACGGTCGACTTCGTTCGGGTCCCGGAGCGAGACTACAAGACCGGGATGGTCGCCGACCGCGACGTGCGGGCCACCACGTCGTTCGATTTCGTGGACTTCACGGAGACGCAGCGGCGGCAGCGAGACGCCCAGGCCGCCATCGAGCCGGTCTACGACTTCGACATGACCCTTGCGCAGCGGCTCGACGGGCACATCGAGTTTGCGTTCACCGCGGCTCGCCAGCGGTACGCCGAGCAGCTCGTCAGCGCCCAGGCCGACGATCTGGAAGAGCTGGACGAGGCCGCGCTGAGCGCGATCGCCCGGGAGTTCCTTGAGGCCCTCGATCTGTCGCTCGACGGCGGAGACCTGCAGCGGGTGAGCGACGCCCGCTGGAGCCGCGGGATCGAGGCGCTCAGCCGCGATCTCGTGCGCTCGGCCATGAGCAAGAAGGTCATCTCCGATCGCTCGGAGCTCCCTCGCGGTGGCCGGGCCATCGCGGTGGTCCGGCTGCTGGGGGCGGACCAACGCGATGAGATTCGCCTGACCAGCACCGACCACATCGAGACCCCCGCGACCACCCGGCAGAAGGTCTCGCTGGAGGCGCTGGAGTCCACCGCGGGAGATCTGGAGCCCGATCATCGGCGCGCGTCGGTGGCGGTGGCGCGCGCGGCGGTCCGCTCCAATTTCTCCCTCAACCGGCAGCTCACCGAGGATCGGCGGCGCTCGGCCGCCGACGGCGTCAGTCCGGTGGTGATCCGGGTGAACCGCGGCACCTCGGTGGTGCGCGATGGCGACGTGCTCACCCAGCAGCAGGTCGACATGATCGCAAAGATGCGCCAGTCCCGGGAGGGGTCCAGTCTGGTGCTGGTGCTGCTGGCGCTGACGTTCTTCTCGGGGGGGATCTTCCTCGCGCTCTACCTGTTCGGCGCGGGCTTCATCAAGAAGTTCTCCACCCACGCGCGCGATCTGGAGGCCATGGCCTGCATGGTCCTCCTCATCCTCGCGCTCGCGCGCCTGATCGTGGAGTCGTCGGGGCCGCTGACCGCCGCGATCGGCCTCGGCGCGGTGCCCACCAGCATGTGGTACGCCGTGCCGTTCGCCGCCGGTGCGATGCTGATGCGCGTGCTCATCAACTCCGAGAGCACGATCATCTGGATCACCGTCACCGCAGCGCTGGTCGGCATGCTGATGGACCAGCAGGCGCTGTTCTCGCTCTACTTCACGATCTCGGGCGTCACCGCCGCCGGGGCGCTCGCGCACACCCGCGAGCGCGTCGGGGTCCTCAAGGCCGGGACCATCACAGGCATGGTCCAGATGGGCGCCGCCCTGGTGATCAACCTGGTCCAGGCCCACCTGGGCGATCTCCACGCGGTGACCGGCTCCAGCGCGGTGGTCATGTGGGACGTGGGCTTCGCCTTCATCGGCGGGCTCCTGTCCGGCATTCTCGTACTGGGGCTGGTCCCGATCTTCGAGAATTTCGGCTTCGTGACCGACTTCAAGCTGCTGGAGCTCGCCAACCTCAACCACCCGCTCCTCAAGCAGCTCATGCTGCGCGCGCCGGGCACCTACCACCACTCGGTCACGGTGGCGTCGCTGTGCGAGGCAGCGGCCCGCTCGATCGGCGCCAACGCGCTGCAGGTGCGGGTGGCCTGCTACTTCCACGACATCGGCAAGGCGGTCCAGCCCCAGTACTTCATCGAGAACCAGCGCGGCCCCAACCCCCACGATCGCCTGCCGCCCCACACGTCCGCCCGCATCATCATCGCGCACGTTGTGGACGGCGCCGCGATCGCCAAGCAGCACAACCTCCCCAAGGTGATCACCGACGGCATCGTCATGCATCACGGTACGGGGATCATCCAGTACTTCTACGCGAGCGCGCTCGAGGCCGCCCCTGCAGGCACCGAGGTGGACGAGGCTGACTTCCGGTACCCCGGTGAGCTGCCCGACTCCCGCGAGACCGGCATCATGATGCTGGCCGACAAGGTGGAGGCGGCCTGCCGCACGCTCAAGGACAAGTCGCCCGAGAACATGCGGGCCCTCATCCAGAAGCTGATCAACGGCGCCATCGTCGACGGGCAGCTGGTCAATTGCCCGCTCACCGTCGCGCAGCTCTACACCATCGTCGACGCCTTCACCGAGACGCTGCTGGGCATCTACCACCATCGCATCGAGTATCCGGGCATCCCCAAGCGCAGCGCCCCCAAGGCCGCGGCGGCGACCACAGCGCCGGTCATCACGCTGGACGTGCCCAAGGCCTCCGTGGCCGGCGAGCAGGCGGCAGAGGCGACGCCTGCGCAGCGGGTGCCGCTGGTGCTGCACACGACGACCCGCGAAGACGGCGAGTAGATGACTGCGGAGGTCGCGGTGGAGGGGGACGCCCCCTCCCAGCTTGAGGAGCACCTCCGGGCGCGGGGCGACGCGGCGCTGGCGTTCCTGGGGCTCTCTCACTCGGAGCTCTCGATCCTGCTGTGCGATGACGCGTTCATCACGGAGCTGAACGCGCGGTATCGGGACCGGCCCGAGCCGACCGACGTGCTGTCGTTCTCGCAGCGCGAGGGCGAGGACGCCGAGCCGGACGACCCCATCCTGGGAGATGTCGTGATCAGCGTGGACACCGCCCGGCGGCAGTCCGAGGCCCTCGGCCACGCCCTCGAGGTCGAGCTGACCGTGCTGCTGGTCCACGGGCTGCTCCACCTGCTCGGCCACGATCACGAGGACCCGGGCGACGCCGAGCAGATGCACTCCGCTGAGGCCCGGCTGCTGGAAGGAATCTCAGGCGGTGAGGGTGCGCCGCTCACGGCGCGTGGTACACTGCGCGACCCCGCAGCCCCGGAGCAGCCATGAACCAGGACTACGCCGATCTGCTGAAGTCCCTCCGAGCGCGCATCGATGCGCTCCGGGGGCATCTTTGACGTCCCTCGTCTGAACCGCCGCATCGAAGAGCTCACCGACATCTCGGCCGAGCCCGGGTTCTGGAACGACCGCAAGCGCTCGCGTGATGTCCTCCGCGAGAAGGCGGGCTTGGAGCGCACGCTGGAGCGCCTGGATGTCCTCGATGGGGCGCTGGAGGACGCCGAGGTGATGTTGGAGCTGGGGGAGGAGGAGCAGGACCCGGAGGCCATTGATGAGGGCGTGAAGGCGCTGGTGGCGCTGAAGGGCCAGGTGCGCGAGGCCGAGATCCAGCAGATGTTGTCGGGAGACAACGACGAGGCCAACGCCCTGCTGGAGATCAACTCCGGGGCAGGGGGCACCGACGCCAGCGACTGGGCCGAGATGCTCCAGCGGATGTACCTGCAGTGGGCCGGATCGATGGGGTACAAGACGACCATCCTCGATCAGCAACCCCACGACGAGGCGGGGATCAAGAGCTGCCAGATCGAGGTCCGCGGTCCCTACGCCTACGGCTATCTGCGCGCGGAGATCGGCGTGCACCGGCTGGTACGGATCAGCCCCTTTGACTCCAGCTCCCGCCGCCACACAGCCTTCGCCTCCGTCCACGCCTACCCCGACCTCGACGACAACATCGAGATCGAGATCAACGAGACGGAGCTGCGAATCGATCGCTTCCGCGCCAGCGGGGCCGGCGGCCAGCACGTCAACACCACCGACTCCGCGGTGCGCATCATCCACCTGCCCACGAACCTCACGGTGAGCTGTCAAAACGAGCGCTCGCAGCACAAGAACAAGGCTCGCGCGCTCAAGATGCTGAAGGCCAAGCTCTACCAGCACGAGATGGACAAGCGCCAGGCCGAGCTGGACGCTGCCAACGCCGAGAAGAAGCGCATCGAGTGGGGCAGCCAGATCCGCAGCTATGTGCTGCACCCGTACCGGCTGGTCAAGGACACCCGCACCCAGGTCGAGGCCACCAACGTCGACAAGGTCCTGGGAGGAGATCTGCTCGGCTTCATGGAGGCCTGGCTGGCGAGCGACTCCCAGCCGTCCTAGAGACTGGAAGGCAGCCCTTCAAGAGAGCGGCCTTTATCAGAGAGCGGCGGCCGCTGGCTCCGCTGGCCGGGAGGACACATGGGACTGCGCGCGATCGAGTGGGTGTGGCTGGTGCTGGCTATCGGGTGCACCGCGTCTGAAGACGATGACGACGACGAAGGCTCTGAGCCGATGCTGTCGGGGAGCATCTCCCTGCTCGATCGAGACGCCACCGCCACGGTGGGCATCCGCCGGGCGTTCGGCTTCGACCAGGGGGGGAAGCTGATCTCGTACCTGGCCAACAACGGCCAGGTGACCTGCGCCGACACCGTGGAGTACCTGCAGTCGCACAGCGAGCCGTTCGACCCCAGCGACTTCCTGGTGGGGGGCACCTGCGACATCTACTTCTCGCACACCGACTGGACCGGCGATCTGACGGCCTCCGACGATCCCTTCGAGGTCGCTGGGATGACGGTGAACTGTGCCCTGGGCGATGGTGAGTTCGTGCTCGAAGAGCGCGACGTGGGTGACGAGGACTACTACTGGTCGGAGCTGTGGTGGCAGGGCCACCCCACGACCTACCAGATGGCGCTGAGCGGCAGCGGCGAGGACGGCTACGAGTTCCAGTTCCAGCTCACCGAGTATGAGGGGAACCTGATCTACGAGAGCCTCGAGAGCGTCCCGGCCGAAGGGCAGGTCTCGGGGTCCGTGACCGTCGAGTGGTGCCCCGAGTTGGGGACCACCGGCTTGTTCTGAGCGACTCGCCGAGCCCCTCCCCGACCGGCGCCGCTGAGCGTCGGTTTTTTTTTCTAAACAACCTGGAGAGTTGTCCGAGGGGCGTCCGCTTCTGCGAGAGATTGGGAAGATGGGAATTTCTCCCTAAACCTCCGGGGACCGCGACCGAATGGACGGCCCTTTGTGAGGATAGCGTCCAGGCGGGGATTCAGAAAGATTCAGAAAAACTGTGGTGGTGGCTCAAACACGGCTGAGAAAGGTCCGAAAACTAATGTGACACCGGGAGCTGCTCAAGCAGCGACAAACCTCAAACAACAGGGTCCACAATGTCTCTCACCGTTCGCACAAATATCGCTTCCATGATGGCTTCGGGCTACCTGAGCCGCACCACAGACGGCCTGACCGGCTCTCTGGGGCGCGTGTCCTCGGGACTGCGCGTCACCAGCGCCGCCGATGATGCCGCAGGTCTGGGCGTGGCCACCAACCTCGAGGCCATCTCCATCAGCACCTCGCAGGCGATGCGGAACGTCAACGACGGTATCT
>CAYXGP010000318.1:0-7788 GCA_964464515.1 uncultured Enterobacterales bacterium | reverse complement strand
CCCCCCCCCCCCCCCCCCCCCCCCGGGGGCGGGGGGGTTTGGGCCCCCCCCCCCGCCCCCCCGCTGTCAGACGGCCAGCCCGTTGTCCAGCGCCCACGCCTCCAGATCTCGTGCCTGATCGCGCAGCTCCGCCGCGCGCTCGAAGTCCAGGCGCTTGGACGCCTCCTTCATCTTCTTGCGCACCAGCAGAATCGACCGCCGGCGCTCCTTCGGGTCGCGGGATCGCTCGCTGCTCTCCTTGCGCTCCTCGGTGGTCCGCGCCAGCACTCGTTCTCCGTCGAGGATGGCAGCAAGGGGGTTCTCCACGGCCTTGCGGATGGTCTCGGGGGTGATGTCGTGCTCGATGTTGTACGCCGCCTGGCGGGCCCGCCGGCGCTCGGTCTCGGAGATGGCGGCGGTCATGCTCCGCGTGGTGCGGTCTCCATACAGGATCACGCGTCCGTCGACGTTTCGCGCCGCGCGGCCGATGGTCTGCACCAGCGAGGTGACGTTGCGCAGGAAGCCCTCCTTGTCGGCGTCGAGCACCGCGACCAGGGCCACCTCGGGGATGTCCAGCCCCTCCCGGAGCAGGTTGATGCCGATGAGGACGTCGAAGCCCCCCTCGCGCAGCTCGCGGACGATCTCGATGCGCTCCAGGGTGTCGATGTCGGAGTGCAGGTACCGCGCTCGCACCCCCAGCTCGCGGTAGTAGTCGGTCAGCTCCTGGGCCATGCGCTTGGTGAGCACCGTCACGAGCACTCGCTGACCGGCCTCCGCCGCGCGCCGGATCTCCGCCAGCAGGTCGTCCACCTGATCGCGGGTGGGGCGGACCTCCACCAGTGGATCGAGCAGTCCTGTGGGGCGGATGATCTGCTCCACCGCCACGCCGCCCGCCTGCTCCAGCTCCCAGCCGCTGGGGGTCGCTGAGACGTAGATCGCCTGGCGCACCCGCTCGTTGAACTCCTCGAATTTCAGCGGCCGGTTGTCCAGCGCGGATGGCAGTCGAAACCCGTGCCGCACCAGGTTCTCCTTGCGGGAGCGATCGCCGCGGTACATCGCGCGCACCTGCGGCACCGCCACATGACTCTCGTCCACGACCAGCAACCAGTCGTCGGGAAAGAAGTCGAGCAGGGTCGGCGCGGCTTCGCCCGCGGAGCGGCCCGACAGGTGCCGCGAGTAGTTCTCGATGCCGGAGCACCGCCCGGTCTCCTCGATCATCTCGAGGTCGAACATCGTGCGGTCTTCGAGGCGCTGGGCCTCCAGCAGCCAGCCGCGGTTCCGGAGGGTCTCCAGGCGCACCTGAAGCTCTGCGCGGATGTCCGAGACGGCGCGGGCCATCTGCTCGGCGGGAGTGACGTAGTGGCTGGCCGGGTAGATGACCGCTCGCTCCAGATCGGCGATGCGCTTGCCGTGCAGGCCGTCGATCACCGCGACGCGCTCGACCTCGTCGCCGAACAGCTCGATGCGGATGGCGCGCTCGTCCTCGGCGGCGGGGAAGACCTCGATGACGTCCCCACGGGCCCGGAACGTGCCGCGATGGAAGTCCAGCTCGTTGCGGCTGTACTGGATGTCGACCAGCTTGCCGAGGATCTCACGGCGGGAGATCTCCTGCCCCACCTCGAGACGCAGGATCATGTCGTCGTAGGCCTCGCGTGAGCCCAGACCGTAGATGCACGAGATGGATGAGACGATGATCACGTCGCGCCGCTCCAGCAGCGAGCGGGTGGCGCCGTGCCGCAGCTTGTCGATGCGGTCGTTGATCAGCGAGTCCTTCTGGATGTAGGTGTCGGACGACGCGACGTAGGCCTCGGGCTGGTAGTAGTCGTAGTAGCTGACGAAGTACTCGACGGCGCTGCCCGGGAACAGCCGCTTGAACTCGCCGAACAGCTGGGCCGCCAGCGTCTTGTTGTGTGACAGCACCAGCGTGGGCCGCTGCGTCTGCGCGATGACGTTGGCGATGGTGAAGGTCTTTCCGGTGCCCGTCGCGCCCAGGAGCACCTGGGACGGGGTGCCGGCGTTCACCCCAGCCACCAGCGCTGTGATCGCGTCAGGCTGATCGCCGGCGGGAGCGTGGGTCTCCGCCAACCGGAACGCGCCGGTCATCTGCTCACTCCGCTGCTCAGCTGGCATGCGCTCACCCCTTGAGGGCGGCCATCGCCACCTTCGGCACCCCGAGGACGCTGGGCTTCATCTCGAAGGCGGTGAGGCGCCGACCCAGCGCGGGCAGGTTGCGGTGATCGGAGAACCACGCCGGCGTGGGCTGGATGCGGAACGGCGCGCGCACCACGGACTTCTGCGGGTGATCGAGCAGGAAGGTGTTGTGTACCGCCCCGCGTCCGCTGCGGATGTCCTTGAGCGTGTGCCCCGGGAAGGCGCCCCATGAGGTCACGACCAGCCCGTAGACGAGCCCCGCCCAGGCGTTCACCGCGATGCCGCCGTAGCGCAGGTCGGCGATGGCCTTCTCGACCCGCGCGCCGTGCGCCTTCTGCGTCTTGGGGTGGACGAGCATCATGCATGAGAGCGTCCCCCAGATGACGTCGTTGCACAGCGGCACCGCCGCGGCGAGGTAGGACGGCGCGTCGGCGGCGTCTACGTCGCACAGCGCCAGCACCCCGCAGAACGCCTCGTTGCTCAGGGCGTACTCACCCGGCTGCGGCTTCACCGAGGGGATCACCGTCCAGGGAATGGCGCCCTCCGGTGCAGGTCCCAACGGACGGGCATCCGGATACTCCGCGACGAAGCTCTCATAGCGCTGCTGTGCTCCCGGGTAGTAGGCCTTGCGGGCTGGCAGTCGCGAGAGATGGTGCTCGACTCGCGTGACGAAGGCGTCTCGCTTGTCCCAGCCGCCGGGCAGCACCAGCACCTTGGCGGCGTTGCAGTTGAAGCTGCCGTTGTTGGCGACCATCCCCACCACGTGGCGGGCATGGTAGTCGATGTCGGCGTCGGACCACGGGCCGGGGACGATCAGCAGCGGCGTGACGCAGCCCAGCTCGCTGGTGATCTCCTTCTTGAGGATGGGGTCATCGGTGTCTTGTCTGCGCTGGCGCTCGTCTGGGTCGCTGCCCCAGACGATGGCGTCGTGGGTGCGGTCGGAGCCGGTGATGTGGATCGAAGCGACCTGCGGGTGGTGGCACAAGTGGCCGCCGACCTCTGCGCCGCCGTAGACCACGGCGATGAAGCCGGGCTGGACCAGCGGGGCCATCGCCCGCTCGAAGACCGGTCCGAGGTAGGCGTTGACGGGGTTCATCTTGAGGATCACCACCTCGTCATCCACGAACAGCTTGTACAGCGCGTCCATCGGGCCGATCGACGAGACGTTGCCCGCGCCCAGGACCACGCTCACGCCGCCGCTGCCCTTGGGCTCGCGGTAGACGCGACCCTGGCTCGGCTCCTCGCCCGGCTGTATCCAGACGTCTGCGGTGAACCCGGTGAACAGCAGGCGGTCGGGCAGATCGGTCGGAAAGACCCGCGCCACCCACTGCCCGTCTGCTCGCTGCGAGCGACCTGGGAGCTTCGGCGCGCCGCCGGCCTCCAGCGCGTCGATGAGCAGGCGGAGGTTGCGCATGGTGGTGAGGGGGCCCGCCAGCCACTCCTCTCCCTCTCCTGCCGAGCCTGGCTGGTGGCCCTTCGCCCGACAAGACACCGCCACCCACTCCTCGGCGGCCTCCCACAGTGACTGCATGCAGCGCCGCAGGAGCGCGACGCGCGCCGGGATGTCCTGCGCGATCCAGCGCGGAGCGGCCGCGTGGGCGGCGGTCACCAGAGCGTCGCACTTCGAGAGCGGGGTGTCGGGGAGCGCAGAGGGCGGCTCGGGGAAGGCGGGCGATGGCATGATGGCTCCTGCTTGCCGGAGGCTCTAACGTGGGTAGTCGCCGATCCCCTGCGTCGGGAGGGAGGATGTCATGGTTGATCCTCGCGTTGTCGATGGGCTGCGGGGCGCCCGGCTCTGAGTCGGTGCGGCAGGGCGCGGCGGACCCGTCCGATCCGTCCGATGGTGGGGGACACACCTCATCCGCCACCTCGTCGACGGACACCGGCGCGGCCCCGAGCGGCACCTCCACCACAGTGACCTCCACAGCACCCTCCACTACGTTGACCTCTACCGGTCCGTGTCCGGCGGCAATGGTCGAGCTGGACGAAGCGACCTGCATCGATGCCTACGAGGCGGCCCTTGAAGAACAGGACGCTGACGGTGGGTGGAGCGCGCGCTCTCCGTACCTGACGGTGGAGGGCGCCGTCGTGCGCGCTGTGCCGGCCGCAGGGAGCCCACCGCAAGGGTACATCTCGGGAGACGAAGCGGCGGAGGCCTGCGAGGCCGCGGGCAAGCGCCTCTGCACCTCGGAGGAATGGCTCGCGGCGTGTCGGGGGCCCGACGACCACACGTGGCCCTACGGCGACACCTGGGAGAGCGGGGCCTGCAACGACGACTACCAGGGGAGCCATCCGGTCGTGGACTACTTTGGCACGAGCCACGGCATCTGGGACACCGCGCACATGAACGATCCCGGGATCAACCAGCAACCCGACTCACTGGCCGCAGGCGGCGCGCACTCCCGCTGCGCGAGCGACATCGGCGCGTTCGATCTTCACGGAAACCTCCACGAGTGGGTGGCTGACGCCGAGGGCGTGTTCCGCGGCGGGTTCTACGCCGACGCGGAGATCAACGGTCCTGGCTGCACCTACGTGACGACCGCTCACGCGCCGTCGTACCACGACTACTCGACCGGCTTCCGGTGCTGCCTCACGCTCTGAGCGGGGTCAATTCCCGCAGCCTGGTTCCCGCAGCTTAGGCCGCTCCAGGGAGAGAAGTCTCCCATGATCGGCATGCGAGTCCACTGGCTTGCGGCGCTCAAAGTCGTATTCTGGCCCAAAGCAAGAGACAGGGTTCGAGAGCGCCGCACGATGGTGGACGAAGGGCATCCGCGTGGGACCGCCCTCAGGGGGGGAGATTGCTTTTCTTGGAGCGGCCTTAGTTCCCGTACATGGTCAGAGCGTCGAGGATCTCCTGGAGGCTCAGCACGATGTAGTCGGTCGAGGGGTCCATGCTGCTCACCCAGTCGCGATCGATGGAGGGATCGACGAACGTCTCCTGGCTCTTGTTGCGCCAGGCGTAGCCGCCCTGGATGACGTACACCGAGTTGCCCTCGATCAGCCGATCGTGGCGATCGAGGAAGACCAGCACCCGGTAGCCCTTCACCAGGACCGGGACCTGATGCTCGACCTCGGTGGTGGCGGTGACCGGTGCCATCTTGAACTCGGTGACCACGCCGGGTTGGCCGCGGAGGACGTCCTGGGTCATGACCGAGACCACCTGCTTGCCCTTGCTCTCGTAGACGCTCAGGACATCGCCGAGCATGACGACGGTGGCGTTGGTGGCGTAGCGCTTGAGCTGCTCCTTGGCAGCGATGCGATCCTCCTCGGCCTTGTCTTCATCGTAGGGGATGTCGTAGTAGACCCGCTTGGCGTTGGGCGGCGGCACCTCCGGAGCACCCTCTGAGGCTTTCTCGGCGGTGTCCTCAGTCGCGTTCTCAGCAGTCGCGTTCTCAGCAGTGGTGGTCTCTGCGGTGGTCTCTGCGGTGGTCTCTGCGGTGGTCTCGCGCTGCTCGGTCGGCTCCTCCGGCGCGGGATCGGTCGAGGGGGTGGGATCCTGAGCGTGGACGGGACGCGCCGCCAGGGCGACCAGAGCGACGAGGAGAGCTGTGGGGTTCATGGGGACTCACTCGGGGAGGGCTTCACCAACGGAGCTTGCGGGGGAAGAACGCGTCGATGAGGGCCTGGTAGTGGGGTCGGAGGGCGGCGATGTCCGGCGGGGCGTCGGCCTTGGAGTAGAGGTCGAAGGTGTTGAAGTCCTGGACCCACTGCAGCATTTCACGATCCTCGGCGCAGGTCAGGTGCGAGTAGGCTCGCTGACTGTGCCAGGCGTAGAAGGAATGGTAGCGGATCATGTAGCGAGCCGGGGGAGGGAGGTGCTCTCCCACGACCTGGTAGAGGTACTCGTCGTGACCCCAGGACATCACCACCGCGCCCAGCCCAACCCCGGGTGTGTAGATACCGTCCCGTGTGGAATATTCTGGACGGAGACGGTCAGGGTTGTCCTCGAACAGCTCGGGGTAGACGATCTTGTCCGAGAACGCACAACCCAGCGGGAACGTATCGCCGACCACCGCCCACTGCGGCTCCCCGTAGGAGCAGAGGATCTTGCCCAGGTCGTGGATGAGGCAGGTGAGCACGAACCAGTCCGGGCGGCCCGCGCGTCGGGCGGCTTCGGCGCTCTGGACCGCGTGCTCAAGCTGGGACAGCTCGGTGTCGGGATCGCTGTCATCGATCAGGGTGTCGAGGTGCTCCAGGGCCTCCCAGATCCCCATCTCCGAGCGATCGAGGTGGCCGTAGCGCTCGCGCTTCTCCCGAGCGAAGGCGAGGGTCTGGTGCGTGTGGTTGAGCCGGTAGAACTCTCGCACGCCGTCGCGGACCTCCTCTCCGTAGTCTCGGAATTCCATCGCGTACCTCCGCCCGTTCTCTCCTCCCTCCTATGATCCACCGTCCGATCCAGCAGCGTGTTCCCGCGCGGGTGGGCCTCCTCGGCAACCCCTCGGACGGCTTCGGCGGTCGCACGCTCTCATTTGCGATCGAGGACTTCTCGGCGTTGGTCAGACTGGAGAGTGAACCTGCGCCCCCCGGGCCCGCGGCGGTGCTGCTCCAGGCGGCGTGGCGGCGGCTGCGATCGACGACGGTCGGGACGGCTGCGGAGCGCCTCGACGACCCGACCCTGCCCGATCGGCTGACGGTGCAGACGTCCATCCCGCGGCAGGTGGGGCTGTCGGGATCGAGCGCGATCGTGATCGGCGCGCTCCGTTGCCTGTCGGAGTACGCCGAGCACGGGCAGTCACCCGACGCCCTGGCGGCTCTGGCCCTCGAGGTGGAGTCGGAGGAGCTGGGGATCCAGGCCGGTCCGATGGATCGACTGGTCCAGTGTCACCGTGGACTGCTCCTGGCCGATCACGGGGCGGAGACCCACCAACACATCGACCCCGCGCTGCTGCCGTCCCTCTATCTGGCGTGGTCTCGGGTGCGGGGGACTCCCAGCGGTGTGCTGCATCGAGACGCAGCGACGCGCTGGCGTGAGGGTGACGCAGAGATGCGGTCGGTGATCGATGACCTGTCGGAGCTGCCTGTGCGCGGCGTCCGCGCGCTCGAGCAGGGCGACGCGCGCGCGTTCGCGGCGCTGGTCGATCGCAATTTCGCTCTCCGCTGCCGAGTCTGGCCGATCGACGCGGCCTCGCGATCGATGGTGGCTCTGGGACGCTCGATGGGCTGCGCGGCCAAGCTGGCGGGTTCGGGCGGCGCCGTCGTCGGCGTGCTCCCCGATCCTGCCGCGTGGGCGGCGGTGTCCGCTGCTCATCAGCGGTCCGGATATGGAGTCTGCAGACCGACCCTCGCCTCGCCGGAGCCCCCATGCGCACCTCCTTCTTGACCTTGAGGGACCTGCTGATCCCGGGGTGTCTGCTGATCCTGGGGTGCGATCCCGTGCCCACCCAGCCCATCCCCACCCTGGGTGGAGAGCTCGTCGCGGAGATCCAGTCTGGCGCGGGCGGCACCCTCATCACCGACACCACCGGCGGGTCCAGCGGCGGCTCCGGTGGTTCGGGAGGGAGCTCGGGCGGGTCCGGCTCCAGCAGCTCAGGGGGGTCCGGCAGCTCCGGAGGGTCCGGCGGAACGGGCGCGGTGGTCGGCTTCATCGGAAGCCCCTGCGAGTCCGACGACGACTGCCCGTATGAGGGCGGCGTCTGCCTCACCGAGGACTTCCCTGAC
>CAYXGP010000317.1:0-7922 GCA_964464515.1 uncultured Enterobacterales bacterium | reverse complement strand
CCGGTTGTTTTCCGCGGGCCTCCCCGTGGGCCGGGTGGGGGGGGCGGGGGGTTGGGTGCTCTCGGGGCGGGGGGGCCCCGACGCCACCACGCCGATCGCCACACGCGTCCTGCCGATCCTGCTCACGTCCACCGTCCTGGTGAGCGCCATCCGCCTGCTGCCGTGTACGCAGGTGTCCTGGAAGTCTGCGCTGTCGGGGGGGTTGGCGTCGGCGTTCCTGTTCGAGTGCGGAAAGCTGGGGTTCGGCGCGTACATCGATCTGCTGGGCGCGCGCGACAACCTCACGCGTCTGTACGGCTCGGTGGCGCTGCTGCCGGTGTTCCTCGTGTGGACCTACGTGCTGTGGATGATCCTGCTGTTCGGCGTGGAGATCGCCTTCCTCGTGAGCAACCACGGCTCCCTGATCGAGGCCCAGCGACGGCTGGCGGTCGATCCCCACGCCCGCCGTCGCCAGCCCGACGGCTTCTTCGCCGTGGGCGTGATGGCGGTGATCGCCCAGCACTACCTGTCCGGGCGGGGCGCGATGGACGTCTCCGAGGTGATCGCCGCCACCGGGGCGGATCCCCGGCACGTGCACCTGTGCCTGGACGTCCTGGAGGACGTGGGGCTGCTCGTGGAGAGCGACGCCAAGCGGTACATCCCCGCGCGGCCCCCCGAACGCATTCCGGCTTCGGAGGTGCTGTGGGCCTGGCGGACCCACGCGGCGCCCGAGGCCTACGGACCGGCGGCCGGCGCCATCCGCGTGGTGCTGTCCGCGGTCGATGTCGCGCTGGCCGGAAACCTCGACATCCTCGCCCGCACGCGGCGCGTCGCGGGAACCGCGGGGGGGGAAAACGCGCTACAGCGCCCCAGGCGCGCGCCGGATCCTGCGGCGTGATTCTTCGGGTGCCATGGCCTCGCTCCTCTGGATGACCGATCTCAGCGCGCGGGCTGACGCTTGCCTGGCGCCGGTGCTGCGTCTGGCGGGGCTCCACGCCGCCGACGTGATCATCGTCCACGCCGCCGGCCGCTCGCTGGCGCGCGGGGTCGACGTCGACGCGGAGTACGCGCGGCGGGCGGACGTCCACCTGGAGACGCAGGCCCGGGAGCTCCGCGCGGGTGGCCTGGGCGTAGAGGTGGTGATGGACGCGGGGCAGCCCGAGGCGCTGCTGACCCGCCTGGTGGAGGAGCGTGAGATCCTCCTGGTGGTCGCGGGGTCCACGGGGGTCACCGGCATCGATCGGCTGCTGCTGGGATCGACCGCCAATCGACTGATGCGCGTCTCCACGGTGCCCGTGATGCTGGTCGGCGAGCGGGGCCTGCCCGCGCTGGGGCGCATCGTCTGCGTCGTCTCCGACACCCCGGATCCCCGCACCATGCAGCTCGCGGAGCGGCTGGCGCGGCGCGCAGATGCCTCGCTGGACATCGTGGCGGTGGGGCGCGGGGTCACCGCGGAGGCGCTGCGGGAGGTCATCACCCTCGCGCTGCCGGAGGGCACGTCGTGGCGGCTGCGGGGGCGCCCGGGTGAGCGCGCGCGGGCGGCGATCCTCGCGGAGGCGCAGGCGGCGGATCTGCTGGTGCTCTCGGCGGGTCCCGGCCGCTGGCGACGCTTGAAACGCGACGGCGTCGCGCAGGTGGTAAAGGGATGCCCGGGCTGCGTCCTCGTCGTGCGCTGATCGCGCTGCTGTGTGTCGCGGGGCTCGGCGCAGCCCTCGTGGGCCTGCGCGTGCTCCTGGTGAGCCGCGTAGAGTCGGCGCTGGCCGGGCGGGAGGTAGGGTGGGAGCGGCGCGACGATCAGCTCTCGGTGGTGCGCTGGGAGGGGCTCTCCGGGCCAGGGGTGGAGGCGGACGAGCTGACGCTCCAGCTCGCACCCACCATCGCGGTCACGCTGGATGGAGCGCGGCTGGACGCGGCGAAGCTCCGCGGCGGGGAGCCGCCCCAGGCGCCCTCAAGAGCGCAGGCGGAGGTGCCCATCATCGTGCGCGATCTGACCCTTCGATGGGGGACGCTCCCGCTCATCGAGGGGCTGGAGGGATCGATCGCCCCGGAGCTCGATCTGCGGGCGCCGGGCGGCGCGCTGGTAAGGCGCGCGGGCACCTGGACCCTCTCGCTGACGCGGGAGGTCTCGCTCGGCCCCGTCTCTGGAGAGGGCTCCGCGGAGCTGGTCTGCGCCGACGAGTGCGCGCTGTCGTTCTCCATCCCTGCCGCGCGGATCTCCCACGAGCTGCTCGCAGCGGAGCCGCTCCCCCCGGCGCCGCTCGTCGGGAAGGGCGCGTTCACGCCCGACAACGGGTTCTTCGAGCTGGAGGTCACCCACGGCGCCCTCACGGCGCGGCTCGACGGGAGCGCCTCGCTCGATCCACCCATGTGGCAGGCGGAGATCACCGTCCCCCCCACCGATCTGCGGGACGTCCTCGCGCCCTTCGGCAGCTTGATCCCCGAAGCCCGGCGGGCCCAGGTCCGCGGCGTGGTGGGATTGACCGCGCGGCGCTCACCTGACGGCTGGTCGCTGGTCCCCACCGCAGAGGGGCTGGCCGCAGGAGACGTGCTGCGGGACCCCGAGGGGCTCCGCGGTGGCACCGTCACGTGGAGGGTCCGCGACGCAGAGGGCGGCTGGACCGTTCGCAGCACCGGCCCGGGTCAGCCCGGCTACGTGCCGCTGCGGTCCGCCGGCTGGCTGCCAGCGGCGGTGATCGCTGCCGAAGACAGCGCGTTCAGGGAGCACGGCGGCTTCGATCTGGGGGCGATCCGCGAGGCGCTCGATCAAGCCGCGGCGGGCGCGCCCCTCCGCGGCGGCAGCTCGCTCACGCAGCAGCTCGCCAAGAACCTGTTCCTGGACGGCCGCGACCGCACGCTGGTCCGCAAGCTGCGCGAGCTGCTGTATACGCTGGAGATGGAGCGGACGCTGGGCAAGGAGCACATCCTCGAGCTGTACCTGAACGTCGTCGAGTTCGGCCCCGATCTGCATGGGATCCGCGCGGCGGCCGACCGCTACTTCGCCAAGCGACCCGAGCGACTGTCGATTCGAGAGGCGGCGTTCCTCGCGGCCATCCTGCCGGCGCCCACCCACTACTATCAGCGCGCCTACCTGGGCGGGCGACCACCCGACGCGCGGATCGATCGCGTGCTGGAGAACATGGTCCAGGGGAGCGCGCTGTCGCTCGAGCAGGCAGGAGTGGCGCAGCGGTCGATGCTGCGGTTCGTGCCGCCGCCGCGCTGAGCCTGCGCCGCGCTCGGTTAATCTCCCCTCCCCTCCCCTCCAGGAACCACGATGACCGCCCCCACCGTCCAGCCGCAATTCGAAGAGGGCGTCACCCTCGATCGCTTCATCTGGGAGACCACCCGCTCTCACCCCGAGGCCACCGGTCAGCTCGCGACGCTCTTTCGGCAGGTGTCGGTGGCAGCTCGCCTGGTGTCTGCGCGCGTCAACCGCGCGGGCCTGGCCGGAATGCTCGGCGCGGCGGGGATCGTGAATGTGCAGGGCGAGCAGGTGCAGAAACTGGACGTCTACGCCAACCTGACGTTCAAGGCCGCGCTGGAGCATGCTGGCTGTGTCTGCGCCATCGCCAGCGAGGAGGACGACGAGGCGACCTACGTGCCGGAGCGCTTCCAGACGGGCCGGTATGTGTTCGTGATGGATCCCCTCGACGGCTCGTCCAATATCGACGTGAACGCAACCATCGGGACGATCTTCGGGGTGTTCCGTCGCCTCGACCCTGGCGCGGCGGGTCCCGCGCTGGCCGCCGATCTGCTGCGCTCTGGCACCGAGCTGGTCGCCGCTGGCTACGTGATCTACGGCTCGGGGACGGTGATCGTGCTGTCCACGGGCCAGCAGGTGCAGGCGTTCACCCTCGATCCGATGGTCGGAGAGTTCTTCCTCTCCCACCCCGACATCACGCTGAAGCCCTCAGCGAAGCTGTACTCGGTGAACGAGGGGTACGCGGCGAGCTGGGATCCGCGCCTGCGCGCGCTGGTCGAGTCCTTCAAGGAGCCCGGAGCGGGCTGGAAGCAGCGCTACATCGGCTCGCTGGTGGCCGACTTCCACCGCAACCTGCTGAAAGGCGGAGTGTTCCTGTACCCCTCGACGGCAGCGTCGCCGCAGGGCAAGCTGCGGCTGCTCTACGAGGCGTTCCCGCTGGCCTTCCTGTGCGAGGCCGCGGGCGGGTCGGCCTCCGACGGGCGTCGCCGCATCCTCGATCTCCGCGCAGACACGCTGCACCAGCGCACGCCGCTGTTCATCGGAAACCGCGACAACGTGGCGCAGATCAACGCTGCCTTGTCCTCCGATTGACCCGTGGAGCGCATCGAGGCCGGCGAGGTCGAGCAGATCACCGACGGGGACGAGCGGGTCACGCTGTACAAGGAGGTGAACCGCCTGCGCGGAGACGTGCCGCTCTGTCTGGTGCGCAAGCACCTGCCGGGCGGTCCCACGCGTCCGCCGGTCCTGCTGGTGCACGGGTTCGCGCAGAATCGCTACTCATGGCACACGTCGGTGCGCTCTCCGTCCGCGTGGCTGGCGGCGCGGGGCTGGGACGTGTGGAACCTCGAGCTCCGTGGGCACGGTCGCAGCCGGTCCGCGGGCACGTCCGGCGCGGAGCGGTTCGCTGACTACGTCGATGATGTGCGACGGGCGGCCAGCGCCCTCCCCGGACGAGCCTTCTGGATCGGACACTCCCTGGGCGGCGCTGCTATCTACGGGGCCAGCACGCAGATAGCACCCTCTGCCGCGCCTCGGGGGGTGGTGGGGATCGGCGCGATCTACAAATTCGGGCAGGCCAATACGGCGCTCAATCTGCTGGGTCGCGCCACCCATGCGCTCCGCGACACGCCGATGATGCAGAGACTACAGGTCCGGACGGGGCTGGTGGGGACGCTGCTGTCGCGTCTGTACGCCGTCAGCGACGTCGCTGGCTATGCGTTCCCCGTCTCGGGTTGGTGGCCCGGGAGCATCGAGCCCGCGCTGCTGGAGGAGCGACTGATAAACGGCTTCGACTGGACCAGCGTGCGGGTCTGGCAGGAGATGAGCCGCTGGGCGGCGACGGGCGAATTCGAGTACGACGGCGCGTGGCGGCAGACCACGCACCCGCTGCTGGTCATCCTCGGCGACGAGGATCACCTGATGCCGCCCGACGACGGGCGAGTCGCCTACGATCGATCGGGCAGCGACGATCGCACCCTGCTGGTGCTCGACGACTGGAAACACGGCGTCCACTGGGGGCACCTCGACCTGGTGCTGGGGCGGCGCGCACGGGAGGTCGTGTGGACCGCCATCGCCGACTGGATGGTCGGCCGCGCGGGGTGATGTGGGCTGCTGATAGCGCTCGAACTCTCCGCCGCGAACCCCGGCCTCGGTGCTGGCTGAGAGGACCTCGATGATCACGGTCGGGTTGGTGAGCGCCGATCCGTCTGTCGGGGAGCGCTGGATGTCACCGCAGTAGATCGCGACGTCCGGATGGAAGGCGGCGTCGATCGAGTCGAGCCGCAGCTTCTGGCCTAGTGGGCGACACGCACCTCCGCGGAGCTGCATGCAGAGCTCACCGAACAGCCGGCCGGCGATGGCGTTGTGCTCCGGCGAGGCGCCTGCCATGGCGTAGACCTCGCCGTCGACGAGCTCGTGCTTGATCCGGGTGGCAGCCTCCCGAGCGAGGGCGTCCGCATACGTCAGCGGCTGGTGGTGAGCGGTCGCGGTCATCGGGGCTCTCTTCACCCAGCGACCGCGCGTGTATCGGTTACAGCCCGGACATGCGCCTCCTCCCCCTGCTGCTGTCAGCCTGCGTGTGGATCTCCGCCGACGATCACGACGCGATCCTGTCTGGTCTCAGCGGCGACACCGGCCCGGTCGGGACCAACACGACGAGTGAAACGACCACCCCGGGCACGACCCCCACCGGCACCACCCCGACGACCAGCACGACGCCCACCGACTGCCCGGAGTCGGTGTGGTACGCAGACGACGACGACGACGGCTTCGGTGATCCCGAGGCGCAGATCACCGGGGGCTGCGAGCCACCGGAGGGTTACATCGGCGTCGCCGGAGATTGCGATGATACGCAGGATAAGACCAACCCCAACGGGGTAGACGTTGAGTGTGACGGCGTCGACGTCGACTGCGACGGGTTCTACGAGGGTGACGCCTGGGTGCCGACGGTCTGGGACTCCATCGAGAAGGCGATCACGAACACGGAGTCGGGAACGATCTGCGTCGAGCCGGGTATCTACGCCGAGCACATCGCGTTCGACGGGGGCTCCATCCAGCTCCGCGGAGTGGCGGGAGCAGAGCAGACGGTGCTGGAGCCCGTCGGCCGCGGGCCGATCGTTACGTTCTCCGAGAAGGACGATCGCAGCACGCTCCTGCAGGGCTTCACGATCACCGGCGGAGAGATCTCCGACGACACGGGGCACGCGTGTATCGACATCATCGACGGGTCTCCCACGTTGATGGACGTCACGGTCTCCGAGTGCTTCGGAGAGGGGATCGGGGCGGGGATCTACATCAGCGGCGGCTCGCCGCTCCTCGATAACGTCCGCTCGATCAACAACGAGGCCGACGGAGGGGGCGCCGGTCTGGCGGTGGTGGCCGCTGAGCAGGTCGAGATGATCGGCGGCGATGTGAGCTGGAACAGGTGCGGCGCGGGCTGGGGTGGAGGCGTGTACCTCGTCGAGTCGTATGTCTCTCTGCTCGGCGTGGAGATCCGCGGAAACTCCACCGAGACCATCGGCGGCGGGGTCTGTTCGCTGGACTCAGATTTGCTGCTGAATGGCGTGAACATCTCCGGAAACGAGGCGGCGACGAGCGCAGGGGGGATGTACATCTCTACCTACTACGGTGGAGATGCATCTCTGCACGTCGAGAACGCGACGTTTGTAGGCAACACGGCGGGCGAGGCTGGCGGTATCTATCTGGCGGACGTCGACGAAGACACCACGCTCATCGCTTCGTTCACGAACACCATCATCGGCGGGAACACCGCGACGAACGCCGGCGCCAGCGCGGGGGGTGTGCTGGGTTGGGAGCTGGAAGAGCCGGCTGTTTTTTCGTACAGCTCGGTGACCGGGAACGAGCCGGTCAACCTCTACTCGTTTGGCGCCGACGGTCACTCGAATGACATGATAGTGTTCCGCAAGGGGGTGGGAAACTCGAAGGAAACCCCCAGGTTCGTTCGGCACGCCGAGGCCCTGGAGCCCAAGCTATGGGACCTCCACCTCATGCCCGAGTCGACGCTGATCGACGCAGGCCATCCCCACATCGTCGACACCGACGACTCGAAGTCGGACATCGGGGCGTATGGTGGTCCGTACGCCGACGCGAACTACTACAAGGACAGCGACAGGGACCAGATGTACAACGGGTGGGAGAGCGCGGAGGGGCTGGACCCCGCCAACAACGACGCGGCCGAAGACCGAGATCTGGATGGGTTGAGCAACCTCGACGAGTTCAGGGCCGGCACCATCCCATCCAACCCCGACACCGACGGCGACGGGGCGCTCGACGGCGAAGAGATCAACATGGGCACCGATCCCCTGAGCCCGGATGAGGAGTAGCTGAGCCCGGATGAGGAGTAGCTGAGCCCGGATGAGGAGTAGCTGAGCAGCTCAGCGTTCCAGCATCTCCATCACGATCGGCGCCAGGACCTCTCCCATTCGGCGGTTACCCTCCCGCGACAGGTGGTTGCGATCGACCAGCACCTCATCGGTGCGGGTGATGCCCAGCAGCTTCGCGGGATTCTCCCACCGCACATGATCATGGGCCTCGGCGACCGAGCGCATCATGGGATCGTAGCCGACCATCGCCGCGGCCATCGAAGGCGTGATCAGCTCGGTCATCAGCAGCACCCGCGCGCCGGCGTCGCGCGCCGCCTCGGCGATCCGGTGCAGGTTCTCCTCGGCGTCGGCGATGGGCACCGCGGAGACGTTCTCGGAGTGGCCGGCGTCGGCGCGCAGCA
>CAYXGP010000316.1:0-7988 GCA_964464515.1 uncultured Enterobacterales bacterium | reverse complement strand
GCACCACCGTACCAGCCATCGAACACCCCGTCTGCCCCCCCCGGCGAGCATGTACATTCCTTCCCCCCGGAGCCCCCCCAATGATCCGCCTTCTCCCTCTCCTTCTCCTCGCCTGCAACGGAAAGTCCGACGACACCGCAGCCACCGGCACCTCCGGAGGCACAACAACCGGAGGCTCGACCACGGGAGGCACCACGTCCGGGGGTACTACCTCCGGCGGAACGACCGGCGGCAGCACCACGGGCGGGACAACCACGGGGGGAACGACGACCGGCGGCACCACGACCGGAAGCACCACAGGCGGCACAAGCGGCACCACCGTTCCCTCCGAGGGCTGGCCCTGGACCCACGGCGCGGCCGGCACCACCATCACGGCCAGCTACTCCGACATCGCGCCCGACGACAGCGTCCTCATCATGGGCCAATTCGAGGAGACGATCGACTTCGGCGCCGGGGCCATCACATCGCACGGCTACCGGGACAACTACCTCGCGCGTGTGTCCACCGATGGCGCCCTGCAGTGGGGCGTGACCTGGGGCAACCGCGGGACCGAGGACTCCAATAACGAGTACCACGGCGCGAATTCCCTGGCGGCGACGGCGGACGGCGGGGCCGTGGCGATCGGCTGGTTCTGGGAGCCGACCGACCTCGATCCCACCGTGGGTGAGGACTGGGCCACCCCCCAGGACGACTCCGACACCTACGCCATCCGTCTGGACGGGTCGGGCAACCACCTGTGGTCGGCGCACTTCGCGGGCGAGACCCGCGTGGACGCCTGGGCCGTGGCCAGCACCTCTGATGGCGGCGTGGTGATCGGCGGCAGCTTCAACGGCACCGTCGATCTCGATCCGGGCGCCGGCGAAGACATCCGCACCGCCACGCCGGGCGACGCGGCCTTCCTGGTCAAGCTGGACACGGCGGGCGCGGTCGTGTGGGCTCACACCCTGGACTCGCAGAACGACGTGAGCAACCCCACGCCCTTCTCCATCGACGAAGACGGCGACGGCAACCTCACCGTGATCGGCAGCTACACCGGCGCGGTCGACTTCGATCCGGGGGCGGACGAGGCCATCCTCGGGTCGGGCGTCGACACCTGGTCGGGCACATTCGTGGCGCGGTACGACCCGGACGGCGCGCTGCTGTGGGTGACCGATCTGGCGGGCGACGGTGACAGCCGGGTGACCTACGGCGGCGACGTCAACAGCGCGGGCGAGGTGGTGCTCGCGGGCATCTTCTCCGAGGCGGTGGACTTCGACCCGGGCCCCGCCGACGACACCCGGGACGTGGTGGGGAGCTGGGACGTCTTCGTGACGGCGCTGGACAGCGAGGGCACCTACTCCTGGACAGCGGCGCTCGGCTCCAAGGACTACGACGGCGATCCCCCACCGGTCCACATCGCCGAGGATGGGTCGGTCTACGTCCACGGCTGGGCCGGCGCCGCGATGGACTTCGATCCCACCGCCGGCGAGCAGGTGGTCGATCCTGGCACGGACGGCGGCGGCTATCTGTGGAAATTGACCAGCTCGGGCGAGCTGGATTGGGTCTCCACAACGGGCGGAGATCTGGCCCGCGGGCCGATGATCGATAGCACCGCGACGTGGGTGATCAGCTTCGGCGCGTTCAGCTCCGAGGCCGATCTGAATCTGGGCAGCGGCGAGGATCTGCGCACGCCCGTGGGCGACACGGACGTCTTCCTGACGCAGACGCCCGTCGGCGGATGAGCGAAGGAGCGCACGTCGGGTTCAGCCGACCCGCGTGAACCGGAAGGTACAGCGCGGCGCCCCGGTGGCGATGGTCCCGGGGCGCTCGAACCGCATCCCGTGACGATCGGGGGCGATCTCGTCGCTCCAGGCCAGATCACCGTGGCAGAACAGGTACGCCAGCTGCGGCTCTCCGTTCTCGGTGAACAGCCGGCTCAGAAAGCAGTCGGTCACGATGAACTCGAACACATCCGCGCCGTCACGGACCTCGGACTCGTGGGTGATGTTCCAGCCCCGCCCCAACACTGAGGCCCGGCCCGGAGAGGGCGCCAGGCGTCTCATGAGGGCCACTCGATCGCGGGAGACGGACAGCGCGAGGCGCATGGGGGAGCGCGCGCCGCGGCGGCATGCCTCCAACATCGCCTCCTCCAGCAACACCCGGCGCTCCTCATCAGGAAGGCGCTCCCGAAGCAGGCGATCGGAGGCCAGGACGAGCGCGGCCAGCCGAACGTAGATGCGACTCGGAAGGTCCACCGCGAAGCGCTGGTTCTCGCGCGCCAGCGTCTCCATGGACGAGCGGATCTCTGAGCGGAGGTCGGCATCGACCACAGCCGACAGGACATCGAACCACGCGCGCTCGAACAACCACACCGCGACACCGACGAACATCAGGCCCCTCCTCCGCTCAGTCCGGGCCTCTCCCGGAACCCCAGGACCGCGCGCACCTCCCGCCAGTCGTCCGTCCACCGTCCCCGGGTGTTCCGCACGCAGATGGGCGGTGGGTCTTCGCGCTCCCCCTCCCACGTGGAGGTGAGCACCGCCAGCGACGCCGGCCGGCCTTCGCGGAAGTGGATCTCCTGCCGCGACCGCAGGGCCAGCCCCGCTTCGGCCACGGCCCGGACCGGGCGATCATCGCGCGCGGCATGAACCAGGACGAACGCGCCGTCCGGCGCCAGGGCCTCCGCGGCGGCCTCCGCATAGTCGAAGACATCCCCCCGCAGCTCCATGCGGCAGTGGGCGCGCTGGGGGTGGGGCGAGACCAGCCCCTGGCCCACCGGTATGTAGGGAGGCGTTCCGGTGATCACGTCGAACGTCGCACCGACAGGGAGGGCGTCGTGATCTCGGAGATCCGCCAGCCGCGAGCGCACGCGCGCCTCCAGCCCGTTGAGCGCGATCGAGCGCATGTGCAGCGACCGCGAGATCTCCTGGGCCTCCACCATCACCAGGCTGGCCTCGGCAGACAGCTGGTGCAACACCATCAGCCCCACGGAGCCCACCCCCGCTCCCAGGTCGAGCGCCGTGAGCGCGCGGGGCCGGGCGCGCAGGGCTGCCCACGCCGCCACGAGGTCGTCGGTGGAGAACCGGTGACCGGAGGCGAGCTGGAAGATGTGCCAGTCGCCGCACAGGCGATCGAGGGTCTCTCCGGGGGCCGGACTCAGCGGATCCTTCAGCGACATGGATTCGGTTCAGGGCGTGCTGAGCGCCGTGATGGCCGATGCGGTGGCCTCCCGAACCTCAGGGCTGGGATCGGCCAGCAGCGGACGCAGCGCAGGCTCCATCGCGGGCCCGGCCAGCGCGCCGATCGCCTGCGCAGCGTCGAGCCGCACGTCGGCGTCGGCGTGGCGAAGGTGCGGGCGCAGGTTGTGGACCGCCGAGCGCCAGCCGGTCAGCCGCGCGATGCGGCAGCCCTGCGCGACCTTCGCGGGCTGGGTGCTGCGGAGCATCGCCCGCACGCGATCGCGGCCGCCGCTGTCGAGCGGGATGCCGTCGAACGCCGCCTCTGCCTCGGAGACCTTCCCAGCGGCCAGCAAGCTCCAGGGGTTGCCCGAGGCGCGCGACGGGGACGGGGGCGCGCTCGCCCCGGAGGCGGCGTCGCCGACGGGCGCCGGGAGCTGCGGGGAGGAGAACCGCTCCGGGCTCACCGAGCGGGAGTGCCCATCGGGGTCTTCCACCTCGAACCGCGAGTCGGGGATCGCCCGAGCCATCGCCACCGCCAACGCCACGAGCTGCGACGTGGGGAGCTGCACCTGGGCGCGTGCGATCAGATCGCCGTCGCCGGAGACCGCCACGCAGCCGTTCGGCAGGCGACCTATCTCGCCCATGTCCAGAGGACGTCCGCGCCGCAGCTGCAGCTTCATGTTCGGCGCTCGCTTCAGCGGCTTCACGATCACTCTCCTCAGGCCGCACCTCGGCCCATGTGGCCCGGCGCTCCACCACTCCGCTCACACCGAACCGCTCCGTGTCAAGCAGGAGCGCGGCCTGCCTGGTTTGCGACGGCCGGACCGGCGGCGCCGGCTCCAGCTCCGAGCAGGCGCAGGACCTGGGCGATCTCGACGCTGCGGAGGAGACCGCTGCTGTTCTCCTGCACCGGTTGACCACCGGAAAGAGGAACTATAGTGCTTACAGGGGATTGCATGCACTGTTCTACCGCACTATAGTGCATCGGAAACCTGAGCAGGAGCGCCGATATGGGCACGTTCGAATTTCCCGCTGTGGACTTCGAGACCCACCCCGATCGCTACACCCACTGGGATCTGTCAGTCGATGGTGAGATCGCGACGCTGACCATGCACATCAAGGAAGATCGCCCGCTGTGGGACGGCCGCTACGACCTCAAGCTCAACAGCTACGACCTCGGCGTGGACATCGAGCTGAACGACGCCGTGCAGCGGCTGCGCTTCGAGCATCCCCGGGTGCGCGTGGTGCTGGTCAGCGGCGCCTACGACAAGATCTTCTGCGCGGGCGCGAACATCCGCATGCTGGGGATGGCCCCGCATGCCTTCAAGGTGAACTTCTGCAAGTACACCAACGAGACGCGCTGCACCATCGAAGACGCCACCAGCAACAGCCAGCAGGTCTACGTCGCCGCCCTCAACGGCACGGCCTCAGGCGGCGGCTACGAGCTGGCGCTGGCCTGCGAGGAGATCTGGCTCATCGACGACGGCAACGCGGCGGTCTCGCTGCCCGAGGTGCCCCTGCTCGGCGTGCTCCCTGGCACCGGCGGGCTCACGCGTCTGACCGACAAGCGCCGAATCCGCAGAGACATGGCCGATGTGTTCTGCACAAAGGCGGAGGGGTTCCGCGCCCGCGACGCCAGGCGCCACAACTTCATCGACGGCTCGTTCCCCCGCAGTCGCTGGGAGGCCGGGATCGCAGCCCGCGCGAAGACCGTCGCCGCCGAGGCCCGCGCCCGCATGCCGGTGACCCCCGGCGAGGGGATCTCTCTGCCCGCGCTGGCGCGCAGAGATGAAGACAGCGGCTGGTCCTACCGGCACGTCTCGGTCTCTCTGGACGGTCGCGTCGCCACGCTCACCCTGTCTGCTCCCACCGAGGCCCCCGCCCGCACCGCCGAGACCTGGAGCCTGGCGGCCTTCCGCGAGCTCGAAGACGCTCTGCTGCGGCTGCGCATCAACCACCTCGGGGTGGGGCTCGTGGTGCTGCGCACGGAGGGCGACGGCGCTGCGGTGCTGGAGCACGAGGCGTGGGTGGCCGAGGGCCAGGGCAGCGACTGGCTGCGCCGCGAGATCCACCTCTTCCAGGCGCGCACGCTGCGCAAGCTCGACAACATGGCGAAGTCGCTCTTCGCGCTGGTCGAGGAGGGACACTGCTTCGTCGGTCTGCTGATGGAGCTGACCCTCGCCGCCGACCGCAGTTATATGTTCCTGGACGACGACGGTGAGAACACGATCCGCCTCTCCGCGGCGTCCGACGGTCGCCTGCCCATGGCCTCCGGGGCCAGCCGCCTGGCGACGCGCTTCCTGGCCGACCCCGCGGCCCCCACCCGCCTGCTGTCCGAGCCGGCCGATCTCGACGCAGAGACGGCCGAGGAGGTGGGGCTGGTGACCGCCTCGCTGGACGACATCGACTGGGAAGACGAGATCCGAATCGCCATCGAGGAGCGCATCTCGCTGTCCCCCGACGCGCTCACCGGCATGGAGCAGAACCTGCGCTTCGGCGGCGCAGAGACGTGCGAGACCAAGATCTACGGGCGCCTCAGCGCCTGGCAGAACTGGATCTTCCAGCGCCCCAACGCCGTCGGAGAGCGCGGCGCGCTCACGTTGTACGGCCACCCTGAGCGCCCTGTCTTCGACTACAACCGGACCTGACTCAAACACGAGACGGACCGTCTCAGCGAACTCGTTCCTGCACAAAATAAAAGGGCTCAAGACATACGAGCTCAAGACAACAGAGAGACAATGGCCCACATCGACTACGACGAGCGCATCCCCAACAACGTCGGCCTGTCTTCGGACCGCAAGCTCAAGCGCGCCCTGGAGAAGTGGCAGCCGGCCTACCTCGACTGGTGGCGCTCGGTGGGCCCGCAGGTCTTCAAGGGCAACGAGATCTACCTGCGCACGGCCATCAGCACCGAGCCAGGTGGCTGGGCGCACTTCGGCCACGTGCGCATGCCGGAGTACCGGTGGGGCATCTTCCTTGCAGATCCCGAGCAGGACCGCGTGATCCCCGCCGGCGACCACGCCGGACGGCCGGTGTGGCAGGAGGTCCCCGGGGAGTACCGCAACGCGCTCAAGCGCATCATCGTCGTGCAGGCCGACACCGAGCCCGCCTCGGTGGAGCAGCAGCGCTGGCTGGCCGACACCGCCCCCTCGCTGATGGACTGCCGCAACCTGTTCCAGGTGAACGTCGAGGAGGGCCGGCACCTGTGGGCGATGGTCTACCTGCTGCAGGCCTACTTCGGACGGGACGGCCGCGGCGAGGCCGACGCCCTGCTGGAGCGCCGCTCTGGCGACGCCGACAAGCCGCGCATCCTCGACGCCTTCAACCAGCCCTGCGAGGACTGGCTGACGTTCTTCTGCTTCACCACGTTCACCGACCGTGACGGCAAGTACCAGCTCGGCTCGCTGGCAGAGAGCGCCTTCGATCCGCTGTCGCGGACCTGCCGGTTCATGCTCACCGAGGAGGCCCACCACATGAGCGTGGGTGAGCTGGGCATGGAGCGCGCCCTGCGCCGGGCCTGCCAGCTCATGAAGGAAGATCCCAACGAGGACGCCCGCGCCCTGGGCGGCATCGATCTGCAGACCATCCAGAAGTGGATCAACCACTGGTACTGCTACAGCCTCGACCTGTTCGGCTCCGAGCTGTCCACCAACGCCGGCGACTACTTCGCCAGCGGGCTCAAGGGGCGGTGGCAGGAGGCCAGGAAGCACACCGAGCACACCGCGCTGAATCAGCACCGCAACCTGATGCAGGTGCAGAACGGCCGGCTGGTGGAGACCGAGGTGCCGCTGCGCAGCGCGATGAACGAGGAGCTGCGCGACGCCTATGCCAGCGACTGCGCCCGCGTGGTCCGCCGCTGGAACAAGGCGATCAAGAGCGAGGGCATCACGAACTTCGAGGTCACGCTGCCGAGCACGCGGTTCTTCCGTCGGCAGGGGCTCTACTCCGGTCACCACTTCGATCGCCAGGGCGATCTGATCGATGAGGCCACCTGGCAGGCTCGCAAGGACGACTGGCTGCCCACCGACGCCGACCGCGCGTACGTCAAGAGCCTCATGCAGCCCGTACACGAGGCCGGAAAGATGGCCAACTGGCTCGCCGCGCCGCGCCGGGGCATCAACAAGCAGCCTGTGAACTACGAGTACGTCCGCGTGTGAAGGATTGATCGGTCGGAGGGTGTAAGGGCTCTGAGGGTGCGTCGTTGTCAGGGCGCATCCCCCGGAGACCCCATGCCCCGCTCACGCCGTCCCGAACCTCGCTGCCCCGTCCGCACCCTCCTGATCCTGGCCGCGCTGTCCGCCTGCGAAGAGGGCGAGCCGCCCGCCGGTGACGTCACTGCTGAGCCGACGACCGAGACGGCGGTAGAGAAGCCGGCGGATGGTCGGGAGCAGGCCCAGGTCCGAAGCGCGGACCGAGAGAAGCGCCTCAGGGAGCTGGAAGTCTCGGTGACGGACGCCTCTGAGGCCGACAACAGATGGGTCGATGAAGACCCTGTGCTGATCCCGGTGGGTCCCCGAGCGGGTGGTAGTCCGGCGCCGGGTCCCACGAGCGGCCTGGTCGGGCTCCCGAAGAGCTCATCCCGCAGCACCAGCAGCGCCGGCAGCGGTGGCGCCCCGAAGCCGATGGAGCGAAGCAACCGCGTCGACCTGCCCGGCGCCAAACCAGCGACGCAGCCGATCAAGGGTGAGATCGCCGCGGGAGAATACTATTGGGAAGGGCAGGAAGGCCAACTGAAGAACCAGGCCGGACAACAGGCTGAACAGAAGGGCCGATTCAGCACGGTGGTGGACGGAGATCGTTTCACGGATCACGGGGTGAACCCGTTCACGA
>CAYXGP010000315.1:0-8017 GCA_964464515.1 uncultured Enterobacterales bacterium | reverse complement strand
ATCCGCGAAGGCGGAAGGACCGTCGGTGCGGGTGTCGTCTCAAGCATCATCGAGTAACGACTCCAAACCGCCCTTGCGCGCGTGCTCCCTGTGGGGTATGCGGGGCGGCGCTCACCTGAATTCCACGGCTGATCTGCTTTCATGGGCTACCAGAAGTACATCATCCTGACTTTTCTCACGGCGGCGGTGCTGGTTGGCATGGCTGTTCGCGGGCTGGGGATCCCTCTACTCGCGACGCTGGAGATTGGCGATCCGCAGATCTTCGGCCTGACCAACGCCACGACGGTGCTCGGTCTGGCGAGCGGAGCGGCGACGTTCCTGGTGCTCAACCGGCACCCGATAGTCTATGACTTCACAGATGAGGTGATCGTCGAGCTCGCGCGGGTGGTCTGGCCCAGCAAGCAGGAGACCATTCGCTGCACCTCCATCGTGATCGTGTTCACGCTCGTCGTCGCGGCTGCGCTGGCCGGGTACGATTACCTCTGGGCGCGAATCACCGGCGTCTTCTTGTTTACCGAGGGTTAGCCGTCTCTTCGCGGCTTGCTTCGGCCGACGCGCCGAGCGTTCGGTCGCAGGTCTCCAATCACCGGCCCCTCTATTTCTGGCCCCCTTTCTTTCGGACTTTCGGGGCCTTCTTCAGCCTACGGGCTTTTCGCGTTCAACCTCGGAGGACCTTACCGTGACGATGCATTGGTATGTGGTCCACACCTACTCGGGATTCGAGAACAAGGCCAAGCTGGCCCTCGAAGATGCCATCCGGCGCTCGGGCTTGGATCACAAATTCGGTGAGGTTCTCGTTCCGACCGAGAAGGTGGTCGAGGTGAAGAACGGTCAGAAGAAGACCACGACCCGAAAGATCTACCCGGGCTATCTCTTCGTTCAGATGGAGATCGACAACGCCACCTGGCACATCGTTCGGACGACCCCCAAGGTCACCGGGTTCATCGGCGGCGGTCGCAACCCGCCGCCCATCCCCCCAGACGAGGTCCGTCGCATCACCAACCAGATGGGTGAGGAAGAGGACCGTCCGAAGGCGGTAGTCAACTTCGAGCGTGGGGAAGAGGTCCGAATCATCGATGGCCCGTTCACCTCGATGAAGGGACGCGTCGAGGAGGTCAACCCCGCTCGCGCCCGACTGCGGGCCATGGTCAGCATCTTCGGGCGTCCCACGAGCGTCGAGCTGGAATTCACTCAGGTGGAGCGCCTCGGCTGAGGCATCACCGCAGAGATCCCACCGCAGAGATCCCACCGCAGAGATCCCACTGCAGAGATCCCACCGCAGAGATCCCCACGGAGATCCCCCACGGAGATCCGCTGCAGAGATCAACCGTAGAGATCTACGGCAGCAATCCCACGACCGGGATCCCAAGGAACAGGCATCATGGCAAAGAAGAAGGTCATCAACCAGATAAAGCTGCAGATCGTGGCGGGGCGGGCCAATCCCTCTCCCCCGATCGGGCCCGCCCTCGGCGCCGCCGGTGTGAACATCCCCTTCTTCTGCAAGGAGTTCAACGCGCGGACCCAGCCGCAGGCCGCCGAGGGGCTCATCATCCCCACGGTGATCACGGTCTACCACGACCGCACCTTCATCTTCGAGCTGAAGACGCCCCCGGCGTCGGTGCTCCTCAAGAAGGCCGCGGGCATCGACAGCGGGTCGGGCGAGCCCAACAAGGAAAAGGTGGGCGTGCTGTCCTGGGATCAGGTCCGCGAGATCGCTCGGGTCAAGATGCCCGACCTCAACACCACCGACGTAGAGGCCGCAACCCGCACCATCGCTGGCACCGCCCGATCGATGGGTCTGGACGTCCGCTGAAGCGACATTCACCGGCTGCGCGCTGAAAGGAGCCCCCATGCCTTCCCACGGAAAGAACTACCGGCAGGCCCGGGAACAGATCGACGCGATGCGTCGCTACTCTGTCAACGAGGCGATGGCGCTGGTCAGCAAGACCACCTCCACGAAATTCGACTCCAGCATCGACGTGGCAGTCCGCCTCGGTGTCAACCCTCGTCACGCCGACCAGATGGTCCGCGGCGCCTGCAGTCTCCCCTACGGCACGGGCAAGGATGTGCGGGTGCTGGTCTTCGCGCAGGGCGAGCCGGCGCGCGCAGCCGAGCAGGCTGGCGCGGACTACGTCGGCGCCGACGAGTACGTGCAGAAGATTCAGAAGGAGGGCTGGCTGGAGTTCGACAAGGTCGTCGCCACCCGGAACATGATGGGCAAGGTCGGTCGTCTCGGCCGCATCCTCGGCCCGCGTGGTCTGATGCCCAACCCCAAGGTCGGGACCGTCGTCGCGCCCGACGCAGACGCCGTCGCCGAGGCGGTCGGACAGCTCAAGCGCGGCAAGATCGACTTCCGCGTGGAGAAGGCCGGGATCGTCCACGCGTCGATCGGCAAGGTGTCGATGGGCCAGGAGAAGCTGGTCGCGAACTTTACCGCGCTGCTCTCCACCCTCATCCAGCTCAAGCCCAGCACCGCCAAGGGCACCTACCTGCGCAGCATCGCGTTCTCATCGACCATGGGCCCCGGGGTCAAGGTCGACACCACCGACGCTCAGCGCGTAGCCGAGGCGGTCTGAGCCGCGTCCGCACCCGCCCGAGGAGCAACCCATGAATCGTTCCCAGAAAGCCGAGTACGTCGATACGCTCTCGCAGCGCATCCAGGCTGCTCCGCTCATCATGCTGGCGGACTACCGGGGCGTCAACGTCGCCGACATCAGCCGCTTCCGCGATCACCTGCGTGAGCGCGGGGTGCAGTACGAGGTCATCAAGAACACCCTCGCGCTGCGCGCCATCGCTGGGACCTCCCATGAGGGTCTCAGCGAACACCTCACCGGCATGGTCGGGTGGGTGTTCTCCGGCGAGGACCCCATCGACGCCGCCAAGGCCGTCAAGGAGGTCAGCAAGACGCTGGAGTTCACCAAGCGCGAGCTGTTCGTCGTCAAGGGTGGCTACTTTGAGGGCGAGGCCATCGGCGCTGATGAGATCATCGCCGTCGCCAGCCTTCCGGGCCGCGACGAGCTGCTCAGCAAGCTCCTGGCAACCCTCATCGAGGGCCCACGTCAGGTCATGGGGGTCATCCAGGGCCCGGCCCGCGACCTCCTCTACGTCCTCAAGAACTACGAGCAGAAGCTGTCGGATGAGGCGGGCGAGGAGTAGCCTCTCGCGCCCACGCCGCATCTTCTCAATCCCCTAGCGGACTTTGTCCGCCACCTGAACACCCCACTCCAATTCCCCTCCGGAGGAACACCATGTCGGTTTCCCAAAGCCAGGTCGTGGACTACATCAAGAACCTGAAGCTGTCTGAGGTGAAGGCGCTCATCGAGACCCTCGAAGACGAACTGGGCGTCTCTGCGTCCGCCCCCGTCGCGGGCATCGCCATGCCCGCCGCCGCTGCCGAGGAGGAGGAGGTCAAGACCGAGTTTGACGTCGTCCTCACTTCCTTCGGCGCCAAGAAGATCCAGGTCATCAAGGCCGTTCGCGCCATCACGAACGCTGGTCTCAAAGAGGCCAAGGCGCTCGTCGAGGGTGTGCCGACCGAGATCAAGACCGGCATCCCCAAGGAGGAGGCCGAGGCCCTGAAGAAGCAGCTCGAGGGTGCTGGCGCCGAAGTCGAGATCAAGTGATCGCGCTGGCGGTCACTGTCACGAGACCGCTTGATCCGGTCTGTTCATGAGGACAGGCCGAGAGGCCGACGACGGGTAGCCCCGACGTCGGTCCTGAGACGGACCCCGCCCGGGATCTCCCGGTACCCCTCCCGTGCTGGTCGAGCACGGAGGGGGTGGGTCCAACCGGTTCTGATCGCCCTCGGCGATCTCCCTGCCCGTCCGCGTCCCCTCGCGGCGGTGGGTGCTCGACCGCTCCCCCAAGCTCGGGTCACGGTTCTGAAGAGCGTCCTTCACATGGTGACGGGGCCTCCGTCCTCCCACACCTCCGCAGCGCGTGGTCCCCTCGGTCGCGCGCTGTTCGGGCGTGGATCGGGCCGCCGCGCGCCGACTCTCTTCGCCGTCCCGTCATCCGGGTGTCTCGACACCCCCCTCCCGCATCGGTCGTCGTCCTGCCCCAGGATGCGCTGAGGAGCCCCCATGTCTCAACTTCTGGCGAACAACTTCCGGTTCCGCTCCACCTTTGCCAAGACCCTCCCGGCGGTGGAGGTGCTGAACCTCATCCAGATCCAGCAGGAGAGCTACGAGAAATTCCTCCAGCTCCAGGTCGATCCGAAGAACCGTGAGAACACCGGGCTGCAGGCGGTCTTCAAGAGCGTCTTCCCCATCCAGGACTTCAGCCACCGCGCCTCGCTGCAGTTCGTGCTCTACGACCTCGAGGAGCCCAAGTACGACGTCGAGGAGTGCCGCGAGCGGGGGATGACCTACTCGGCGCCTCTCAAGGTGACGGTGCGCCTGGTGGTCTGGGACGTGGACTCCGAGACCGACACCCGCACGGTGTCCAACATCAAGGAGCAGGAGGTCTACTTCGGCGAGATCCCGCTGATGACGCGCGACGGTACGTTCATCATCAACGGCACCGAGCGCGTGGTCGTCAGCCAGCTCCACCGCTCCCCGGGCATCTTCTTCAACGCGGGCAAGAGCAAGACCGGCTCGTCGGGCAAGATCATTCTGAGCGCGCGCATCATCCCCAACCGCGGCTCCTGGATCGACTTCGAGTTCGACACGAAGGACATCCTGTACGTGCGCATCGATCGCCGTCGCAAGCTGCCGGCCACGGTGCTGCTCCGCGCGCTGGGCTACTCCACCGAGGAGCTGATCAACCACTTCTACGAGCGCGAGACCTTCATCGCGGAGGGCGAGGGGTGGACGAAACGCACCACCCGCGATCTGCTCCGCATCCAGCAGGCCACGGTCGATCTTCGCGCCGAAGACGGCAAGCTGATCTGCCGCGCCGGCCGCAAGTTCCTCAAGCCCGCGATCCGCAAGATGCAGAAGGCCGGGATGCTCTCGCCTGAGATGCGAGAGGTCGAGGGCAAGGAGGTCGAGGTCCTGGTCGGCACCATCCCGGTCGCCGATGACGCGATCTTCGGGCGGGTCTCCGCGTACGACGTCGTCGACATGGAGACCGGCGAGGTCCTGGTCGAGTGCAACGAGGAGCTCACCGAGGAGAGCGTCGCGATGCTGCTGGGTCGCGGCTATCGCGAGATCGAGACCCTCTACATCGACAACGTCATCGTGGGCTCGTTCCTGCGCGACACCCTGATGGTCGACAAGATCCGCTCCACCGAGGAGGCGATCATCGAGATCTACCGGCGCCTGCGGCCCGGTGATCCGCCGACCTTCGACGCCGCGCTCAAGCACTTTGAGAATCTGTTCTTCAACGCCGAGCGCTACGATCTCTCCAAGGTGGGCCGGCTGAAGGTCAACCACAAGCTCGGGCTCGATCTCCCGCTGGAGCAGCAGACGCTGACCCGCGAGGACATCCTGCGGGTGGTCCAGTACCTGATCGGTCTCAAGAACAACAAGGGCGAGATCGACGACATCGACCACCTCGGCAACCGCCGGGTGCGCGCGGTGGGCGAGCTGCTGGTCAACCAGTACCGCATCGGCCTGGTGCGCATGGAGAAGGCGATCCGCGAGCGGATGAGCCTGTCGGAGATCGAGGCGCTGATGCCGCACGATCTGATCAACGCCAAGCCCGTCACGGCGGTGATCAAGGAGTTCTTCGGCTCCTCGCAGCTCTCGCAGTTCATGGACCAGACCAACCCGCTCTCCGAGGTCACCCACAAGCGGCGCCTGTCCGCCCTCGGCCCTGGCGGTCTCACCCGCGAGCGTGCCGGGTTCGACGTCCGCGACGTCCACCCCACCCACTACGGCCGCATCTGCCCGATCGAGACGCCGGAGGGCCCGAACATCGGCCTGATCGCGTCGCTGTCGACCTACGCGCGCGTCAACCAGTACGGCTTCATCGAGACGCCGTACCGGCTGGTGGAGGCGGGGGTCATCACCGGCGAGGTCCGCTACCACACCGCCCTGGAGGAGGAGCAGGAGGTCATCGCGCAGGCCAACGCGGCGACAGACGAGACCGGTCGGCTCACCGACGAGTTCGTCATCGCCCGCCGCCGTGGTGAGTTCGCGATGGTGCTCTCAGAGGAGATCACCCGGATGGATGTCTCCCCCAATCAGCTCGTCTCGGTCGCTGCATCGCTGGTGCCGTTCCTCGAGAACGACGACGCGAACCGCGCGCTGATGGGCTCCAACATGATGCGCCAGGCGGTGCCGCTGGTCCGCACCGAGGCGCCGCTGGTGGGCACCGGGATGGAGCGGGTCGTGGCCCGCGACTCCGGCGTCACCACGATCGCCCGCCGCGCAGGCGCCGTGGAGAGCGTCGACGGCACCCGCATCGTGGTCAAGACCGACCTGACCGACGACGAGGGCGACATCGGCGCCGACGTCGACATCTACAACCTCACGAAGTTCGTGCGCTCCAACCAGAACACCTGCATCAACCAGAAGCCGGTGGTGCGTCCGGGCGACCGCGTGGACATCGGCGACATCCTGGCTGACGGCCCCGCGACGGAGCTGGGTGAGCTGGCTCTGGGCCAGAACGTCACCGTCGCCTTCATGCCCTGGCAGGGGTACAACTTCGAGGACTCCATCCTGATCTCCGAGCGCCTGGTGCGGGAGGACTACTTCACGTCCATCCACATCGAGGAGTTCGAGGTCGCAGCCCGCGACACCAAGCTGGGCAAGGAGGAGATCACCCGCGACATCCCCAACGTCGGCGAGGAGGCCCTCAAGAACCTCGACGAGTCCGGCATCGTTCGCATCGGCGCGTATGTGAAGTCCGGCGATATCCTCTGCGGCAAGATCACCCCCAAGGGCGAGAGCCAGCTCTCCCCCGAGGAGAAGCTGCTGCGGGCGATCTTTGGTGAGAAGGCGGGAGACGTAAAGGACACCTCGCTCCGCGTGCCCCCCGGGGTCGAGGGCGTGGTGATGGGCGCCCAGGTCTTCTCGCGCGAGGGCGTGGAGAAGGACGCCCGGGCGCTGGAGATCGAGGCCCAGGTGGTCACGCGCATCAACCGCGACCGCGACGAGAAGATCCGCACCATCCGCGAGTCGGCGTTCCGGCAGCTGGTGCGACTGCTCGACGGCAAGACCGCCGCCGCCCGCGTGGTGAACGACGAAGGCGAGGAGCTGATCTCCGCGAGCGCCACGTTCGATCACGACAACCTCCGCAGCCTGCCGTTCGAGCAGTACGAGAAGCTCACCATCTCGGAGAGCGGCGTCGAGGAGAGCGTCTGGAATCTGGTCGATCGCGTCCGCGAGACCGAAGATCAGATCAAGGCGCGCTTCAAGGCCAAGATCGAGCGGCACCAGAAGGGCGACGAGCTGTCCCCTGGCGTCATCCGGCTGGTCAAGGTCTATGTGGCGATCAAGCGCAAGCTGCAGGTCGGCGACAAGATGGCCGGCCGCCACGGCAACAAGGGCGTCATCTCCAAGGTGCTGCCCGCCGAGGACATGCCCTACCTCGAGGACGGCACCCCGGTGGACATCGTGCTCAACCCGCTGGGCGTCCCCTCCCGCATGAACGTCGGTCAGATCCTTGAGACCCACCTCGGCTGGGCCGGTCTGGGTCTGGGCAGGCGGTTCTCACAGATGCTCGACACCGACTCGAAGGACGTCGCCGAGTACCGCCGGCTGCTCACCTCCGCGATGTACCGCAACCCCACGGTCAGCGGGTTCATCGCGCAGGCGCCGCTGGAGTCGCTGCGCGTGATGGCCGAGAAGTACCGGAGCGGCGTCACGTTCGCCACGCCGGTGTTCGCGGGCGCCGCCGAGTCGGAGATCAAGAGCGTCCTCGAGGCCGCCCGACTGGACCTCGACGGTCAGTCGCTGCTCTACGACGGGCGCACCGGTGAGCCCTTCGACAGCCGGGTCACGGTGGGCGTGATGTACATGCTCAAGCTCCACCACCTGGTCGACGACAAGATCCACGCGCGGAGCATCGGACCGTACAGCCTCGTGACGCAGCAGCCCCTGGGCGGAAAGGCCCAGTTCGGCGGTCAGCG
>CAYXGP010000314.1:0-8017 GCA_964464515.1 uncultured Enterobacterales bacterium | reverse complement strand
TATCCGGATACGACTGCGATCTCGGAAACCCACTGGACTCGCACCTCCACGCCGAAAGCGATCAAGTCACTCTCGCGCCTCCTGAGGGCGGACAGGCTGTGGAGGTCGAGGGCGCGACGATGAGCTTCGCTCGATGGGAGGAGGTGTACAGAGGGTTGAGAGAGCCCGTGGACGCCAACAAGGCAAAGAAGGGGAGGCGGAAGAAGAGGCGCAGGTAGATCGCGTGGAGAGTCAGCAGGGGTTCACTTCTCCAGAGCTTCAAAGATCTCATCGAGCATCTGTCGCTCCTCCGCCGAGACCTTCTCGCGGAACAGCGGGCCCGACGCCCTGGCGACCCGGGTACAGGTCAGCTGGATGCTCTCTCGGACGGCCTGGGCTCGCCCATCCGGAAGACTTCGAAGCACCAGGTTGATCGCGGCGGAGAGCACGCGCAGGTCTTCCGTCCGGCGACCGGTCGCGTAGGCGACCGCCATCTTCTGCAGGTAGGCCTGGGCTGCCGTCTTCTCCGGGCCCATCGTCGGCGTGAGCTGCTGCATGCAGTTGTTCCAGACCGCCGAGAACAGCTCAGGGATCGAGACGTCGCCGTCGGCACGCGCGACATAGAACGGCGGCAGCATGAACAGGAAGTGTTCGTTTCCTGGCGGGATCTCGAAGTGCTCGAAGACGTCCTCGAGGGTGAGCCTGGGGCGAGCTGATTCTGACACGGTGGCTCCTCAGGGAGTGGGGGCGGGGGCGACCCAGGTAGCGTGCGCGCACCGTATAGCCAGCATCGACTGGGATCGGCCCCGGACGATCGCGCGCCGAGGCGCTCAGGGAGTCGTCGAGCTCAGCGCGGGGTCGCGGGCTCGCAGCCAGGCGACCGCCTCCCCCCACGGGCCGGTCGAGGTGCGGTGGTCTTCGATGAACTCAGCGGGGGTCCAGACCGCGGTGATCCGAAAGAGCCAGTCCCTGCCATCGATGTCCCAGACGTGGTCTCGGGCGAACAGCAGGCCCCGCATGCCGTTGGAATTCGGGCCCCAGGTGGACCAGGACGCCTCCTGATCTGCCCGAAGCTCGTCGTAGCTGGTCGTCTCCAGGAGGCTCGCGTCTGCCATGGTCGGTGCTCCTGTGGTGTCGTTGACGCGATCCGGGGTCGCGTTCCTCTGGCCCGGGTCTCTGCGACGGACGCCGTAGAGGTGGAGCTGTTCAGAACGAACGAACCCCTCTGCTGGTAAGAGAGGTAGCATCACCGTCGATGAATCGCGTCCTCGACACCGCCCGTCACCTGCTCCTCGCCGCAGTGGTGACCGCGACCATGCTGGGCAGCCCGCTGCGGCGGCTGCTCGGCTCGCCGGACATCGACGTCTGGAACCACGCCTGGGGGCCGTGGTGGTGGGCAGAGACCCTCTCCTCCGGTCGGCTCCCGTGGCGGACGGAGCTGCTGTCCTGGCCCAAGGGCGGGGTGCTGTGGTTCATCGACCCGGTGCTCGGGGCGCTGGGGGCTCCGCTTGTCTTCATCCTGGGTGCGGTGGGTGCGTACAACGCGGTGATCTTCAGCTACGTCGCGTTCGCCTCGTGGGCCGGGCGTCGCCTGGCGCGCAGCCTGGGTGCCTCGGCGCAGGCGAGCTGGGTGGGGGCGGTCGGGCTGGCTGGCAGCGCCTGGATGGTCTGCGAGCTGCACAACGGCATCTCTGAGGCGGCGAACATCGGACCGGCGGCCCTGGCGCTGGCCTGGAGCGAGGACGCGGTCCAGGAGAGCACCCCGAAGGCGTGGATGAAGGCGGGTCTGGGGGTCGGGCTTGCGGCGGTGGCGTCGCCCTACCTGGGCCTGGGGACCGGAATCGCGGTGGCGATTCGCGCTCTCCCGGCGATCCGACAGGCGTGGCTGGGCGCGCTGGTCGCGGCGATGATCGCGGCGCCGCCGCTGCTCGCACTGCGCTCCCAGCTCCAGGACGATGACGCGATCGTCAAGCACCCCGACAGCATGAACGAGCAGCTCGCGCTCCACAACGCGGTCGATCCGCGCACCTACTTCGCGCCGCTCGGCTTCCGATCGGTCGATCTGTCTGAGGAGGGCTTCGAGCACAGCATGTACCTCGGGCTCGCCGCGCTGCTGCTGGCCGGTCTTGTCGTGCTGCGGCGGCGCTGGTGGGGGCTGGCGGCCGCGGTCTGTCTGACGTGCGCGCTCGGGCCGTATCTGTACTGGGGAGACGGCTGGCTGCTGGCTGATGGCGCGCGGCTTCGGCTGCCCTGGTGGGCGCTGCAGAAGCTGGCCCCCGGGCTGGCGGTCACCCACCCGCTGCGTCTGGCGGTGCCGGCGCTGGCGATCGTGGCCGGGCTGGCCGCGCTGGGCGCGGATCGGCTGGGGCGCTGGAAGTGGGCGGCTGTGGCAGCGGTGCTGCTCGATGGGCTGCTGCTGTCCGGGGCGCCCTGGCCGATCCCGACCGCCGACGCCACCCCTCCCGCAGTCTACGAGCAGATCCGCCGAGAGCGGGGCGAACCGATAGAGTGGGGGGTGCTCGATCTCCCCACCGACGCCGGGGCGACGATGGCGACGAGTCGCTATCTGTTCTGGCAGTCGGCACATCGATTGCCGATTCCGTACGGACCGGACGCCCGGGCCAGCACGTGCCGGCTGCTACTCTATCCACCCTTCCGGGCGCTGGCCGCGCTGTGTCGTCGCCGTCCTGACGAGCACGCCCGCCTCAACCTGCGGAGTGCGGGGCCAGGGAACCACCACCCCGCCCAGCTCCAGCGGGCCGGTATCCGCTACATCGTCCTGCACCACGACATCGATCCATCGGTGACGGGAGCCCTCCGGGCTGCGCTTGAGGACGGCCTGGGCCCCGGGCTGGCGTTGAAGGGGGCGACCGTGTGGGACCTCGGGTCGTCCCGGTCCCTTGGCCCCATGATGAAGCCGGAATTAGGTCGCTGACCCACCGGAGGCACCGATGCCCGCGATCGAGATCCAGGAACTCCACAAGTCCTACGGCGCGCACGTCGCGCTCCGGGGCATCAGCGCGACCATCAACGACGGCGAGATCGTGGGGTTGCTCGGCCCCAACGGGGCGGGCAAGTCCACCACGATGAAGATCCTCACCGGTTTCCTGGCGCCGTCCTCGGGTTCTACCCGCGTGGCCGGCCACGACGTGCTGGAGAACCCGATCGCGGCCCAGGAGAAGCTGGGCTACCTGCCCGAGCACGCGCCGATCTACCTCGACATGCGTGTCCGCGACTACCTCGACTACATCGGTCGGATCCGGAACATGGGCGGGGCCGGGCGGGCGCGGGCCATCGAGCGCGTCGCCGGCTGGTGCGGCATCACCGATCGGCTGGGGCAGATCTGCCGGGAGCTGTCGAACGGCTACCGGCAGCGGGTCGGGCTGGCCCAGGCCCTGCTGCACAGCCCGGACATCCTGGTGCTCGACGAGCCGACCACCGGGCTCGACCCCAACCAGAAGGAGGAGATCCTCGATCTGATCCGCGGGATCGGCGAGTCACGCACGGTCATCCTGTCGACGCACATCCTGCCCGACGTGCAGGCCACCTGTGATCGGGTGCTGATCATCGATCGGGGGCTGTTGGTGGAGGACGGCTCCACCGAAGAGGTGACCACGCGAACGATGGGCGGGCAGATCCTCCACGTCGTGTTGGCCGAGGGGGCGGTGGCGCCGGTCGAGGCCGACGTCGTGGCTGCGCTCCAGGGGATCGACGGGGTGGTGCGGGTGACGCCGCGGACCGAGACGGGCACGTTTGCATTTGAATTGCAGACGGATCGGGATGTGCGGAAGGAGATCTTTCAGTTGGCTGTGGCCCGGGGGCTGATTCTGCTGGAGCTGGCGCCGGACCGGACGGATCTGGTGGAGGTCTTTCGGCAGCTCACGGTGGCGGGCTGATTCCGCCGGGCGGGGAGGCGCAACACGCGGGCATCGGCGTCGCCGAGCACGGCGCGGGCCAGACGTTCAAACAGCGGGTAGCACATTCACCTTGTGGGGGCCTCCGATCGTCGCCCCACGCTCCCCTCCAACGCTGCTCTCAGAGTGCGTTTGAAAACGCGGTTCCGCAAAGCACCAACGCCCTCTTCGGCGGACTTTTCAGGGGCCAGGGCCGCCGAGAGGGAGAGGGAAGTCCGCGCGCGGACTCTCCAAACGCCCTCTCAAAGCTGGGTCATCCACACCCACACCGCCGCCGCGGCGAAACCGACCAGGATCACCACCGTGACGATGATCGGCCCTCGTCCGGCCGTAGACTTGTTGCTCGGCGGCGGGAGCTTCTTCGGCTTCTTTGGCTTCTTGGGCCGCTCCAGAAAAACCCCTATCCACCCTCGACGCGGATGCGCGTCGCCCCTCGGCTCGCCACGCTCTGGAAGTATCCAGATACGACTGCGAGCGAGGCGAGCCAATGGGCTCGCGCCTCCACGCCGATCATTGGATATCTCTTTTCCTGGAGCGGCCTTGGCTTTGTTCGCGGGATCGGCCGCCTGGGTCTCCGCTGCCGGTGTCTCCTTTGGCGCGACCTTCCATCCGCCGGTTCGTCGGCGGGTGGCGCGGCCGGTGATCTCCAGCACCTGTGCAAACTCCGGGAGGTCTCCCAGCCGCAGATACGTGGAGGTGCTCGGCGCCCGCACCCGCTCGTCGCCCGTGAGTCGTCCGGCGTACAGCATCTCCCGCAGGGTGAGGACGTCGTACGGCCCCCGAACGGCGTCTCCCGACGCGAACTGGAGCTCGTACTCCCAGGTCGAGGGGGGGCTGGTGGGGGCAGCGTCCATGGTGTCTCCACGGTCCGAAGCGGCGGGGCTGAACGAATCCTACCGCGCCGGCGGCCGCCCCGGGGGGCGACGACCGCGATAAGAGCGGGGATGATGTCTTCCCTCATCATCGGCACCGCCGGCCACATCGATCACGGCAAGACCAGCCTCATCCGGGCGCTGACCGGCCACGATCTCGATCGGCTGCCTGAGGAGCGCGCGCGGGGCATCACCATCGCGCTGGGCTTCACCCACCTGGAGCTGCCCGGCCGCCGCCTGTCCTTCGTGGACGTGCCGGGGCACGAGGCCCTGGTGCGAACCATGATCTCCGGGGCATCTGGTCTCGACGCGGCGCTGCTGTGCGTGTCGGCGCCCGACGGCGTGATGCCGCAGACCCGCGAGCACCTGTCCATCCTGGGTCTGCTGGACGTGCGGTGCGGCGTGATCGCGATCACGAAGGTAGACGCGGTGGATGAGGAGCTGCTGGAGCTGGCGCAGCTCGACGTCGAGGAGGCAGTGGCCGGGACCTTCCTCGAGGACGCGCCGGTCATCTGCACGGCCGCGACGGATCCGCCGCAGGGCCTGGACGCGCTGCGCGAGGCGCTCTGCGCGCTGCCGGTGGCCGATCGCGACGCAGCGGGGCCGTTCCGGCTGCCGATCGATCGCGCGTTCATCCGGCGGGGATTCGGCACCGTGGTCACCGGCACGCTGCGTGGCGGGAGCGTGCGCGACGGCGACGAGGTGCGGATCCTCCCGCTGGGCCTGCGCTCGCGGGTGCGGGGGGTGCAGGTACACGGCGAGAAGGTCCGCGAGGCCACCGCGGGCACCCGCACCGCCATCAACCTCGCGGGCGTGGAGCGCGATGATCTGGCGCGGGGGATGGTGGTGGTGCACCCCGGCGCCCTCGAGCCCGCGAGCATCCTGGACGTCCGGTATCGGCACCTGAGCAGCGCGCCGCCCCTGCCCCACGGCGGGCGGGTGCGGCTCCTCATCGGCACCAGCGAGGTGATGGCGGTGGTCTCGCTGATCGCGGTGGGCGATCTCACCCCCGACACCGCTGACGGCTCACCAGACGAGGCGGGGGTCACCATCACCGACGCCGACGAGCTCACCTCGGGCGAGGCGGCCTTCCTGCAGCTCCGCACCGACACCCCCATCCTGGCGCTGGCGGGCGACCGCTTCATCGTGCGGCGTGAGTCGCCGGTGACCACACTGGGCGGCGGCACCGTGCTCGACCCGTGGGCGCCGCGGGTGCGTCGGCGGGACCACGCTCGCGCCGCCGAGGCCCTGGCGCGCCTGGATGCCGGCGATCGGCGCGTCTACCTGGAGCGCGCGGGCGACCGCGGCCTGTCCCCAGAGCGCGCGGCGCTGCTGAACGTGACGGGCGGCTGCATGCTCGGCGAGGCGCTGCGGCACCCCGATCGCCTCGCGCAGCTCGAAGAGACGCTGGTCGGCGCGCTGGCCGAGTGGCACCGCGGCCACCCCCTGGCCTCGGGCGCCCCCCGACGCGAGCTGCACCGCGCGCGGCTGCCCCATCTGTCCGAGCGCGCGTTCGACGATCTGGTGGCGGGGCTGGCGCGGAGCGGTCGCCTGGTGCTGACCGGCCCGCGCGTGCGCACCGCGGACTTCCGCATCCAGCTGGATGCCGCCCAGCGGGAGCGCCGAGACGACCTGATCGCCCGCTGCGCCGCCGCAGGTTTGGAGGGAGTGCCCGCGTCGGGGGAGCTGAGCACCCGCGGCGATCTGGTGACCTACCTGCTCGATCGAGGGACCCTCATCCGGGTCGGCGCGCGGCTGGTGCGTGCCGACGCCCTCGTCGGCCTGCAGCGGAAGGTCGCCGCGCTCATCCGCTCAGAGGGCGGGCTGCGACCGGCCGATTTCAAGCAGCTGACCGGCCTGAGCAGGAAGTTCGCCATCCCGCTGTTGGAGTGGCTGGATGCCTCAGGGCTGACGATCCGCCGCGGAGACTGTCGTATCCTCGCGCCGGGCGCGTCCCCGGGGATAATGCGTCTGCAGAACCCGTCCAAGAGAGCTCCGTGATGCGCCAACGCTTGCCCTACTCCATCAGGCTACCGGGCTCCATCAGGCTGCCGGGCTCCATCAGGCTGCCGGGCTCCATCAGGCTGCCGGGCCCGAGAAGACGGCTCGGATCCACCCGGGTCCCTCTTCTGTGCGGGCTGCTGCTGTCAGCGCTCCTCGTGCTGCCCCCCGGGCTCGCCCGGGCCCAGGGCGCAGACGCCTCGACAGGGTCCCCAGCGCAGGCCAGCGAAGGACTGATCGAGATCCGCGCGTCGGCGCGGGGAGCGAAGGTCTACATCGACAACACGGTCGTGGGTGAGGCGCCGCTCGATCACTACGCTGCGCCGGGCACACACACCGTCCGCATCGCCGCCGACGGCTTCACGCCCTATGTGCGGCGCGTCGAGGTGTCGTCTGGCAAGAAGCTCACGCTGAACGCCAACCTCGTCCCTGGCGCGGGCACGGTGGAGTTCGCCAGCCCCGTCGGCGGCGGCAGCGTCACCATCGACGGCGACCGCAAGTGGACCCTGCCCACGCGCATCACCGACATCACGCCGGGCGAGCACACCTTCCGCATGGAGGCGCCCGGTCACGAGGCGCTTGAGGGCACGTTCACGTTCGCGAAGGGCAAGAACATCTTCATCTACGAGTCGCTGCAGAGCTCTGCGGGGCTCCTGCACGTCACGACCCGCCCCGCGGGCGCGCGAGTGTATGTAGACGGCGAAGAGGTGGGCGTGACACCGCTCGATCACGCGGGCGTAGATGCCGGAGTCCACGGCGTGCGCCTGGAGCTCGACGGCTACGCCACGCTGTTCCGCTCGTTCGACAACACCGACGGCTCGAAGGGCGAGGTCTCCGCGCGGCTGGGCAGGTCCGGCGGTCGGCTGGTGGTCGTCACCGGCGACTCCGCGGCCGAGGTGGCCATAGAGGGCTCCACGGTGGGCGCTGGTCGCCGCGTGACGCTCCGCAAGGTCAAGCGGGGTCGGTACAAGGTCGAGGTGATGACCGGCGGCGAGGCCATCGAGGGTCGCGTCGAGGTCTCCGAGACAGCCCGCGCGAAGCTCCGCACCCATAACGGCGACGGCAGCGCGGGCGATCGCTCGCGCCTCGTCGAGGTCCCTCCGTTCTACAAGCGCTGGGTCTTCTGGGCGGCCGCGGCCGCGGGCGCTGGCGGCGCCGCCGGCGCCACCGTGGTCGTGATAAAACCCACCACCCCCCCCGCCCACCCCGCCGGCCACCCCCTCGGCTCCCAGCCCAGAAGAAAAGCTGCCC
>CAYXGP010000313.1:6877-8136 GCA_964464515.1 uncultured Enterobacterales bacterium | reverse complement strand
ACCTTGCGGACCAGATCCTTGCGGACGACCTTGCCCGCGAAGATCCGGTTGACCTTCTCGTCGAGCGCGTCGCGCTGGGGGGGCGTGCTCACGGGCTACCTCATCAATCGAACAGGGAGGGCGCCTGACTGCGCCAGGACTGCAGCGCTGTCAGGATCGAGAGCGACCACCTTGAGGGAGTCCACGTCGTCACGCGTCAGCCGCATCACGAGCTGGACACGCTCGCCGGGCTTCACGCGAACCACGCCGGACTGGCGATCGAAGTCGGGCATGTCGGCCATACCGGCATGCCCCACCTGCTCTTGGCCGGTGAGCAGGACGACGCGCAGCGGCACCGGCTCCACCTCGAACAAGGCGGGAGGGGCGGTCACCTCTACACCGACTTGGAAGAACCGGTTCGTGGCGGCTTCAGGCACATCAACGAGGCGCACATCCACGCCGCTCGGCCCTGACTCGCTCCCGCCACCCGGGATCCGGAAGGAGAGGACCGGGATGACCATCTCCTGGAGGCTGGTGCTGCCGTGATGGAAGGACAGATCGCCGCCGGCCTTGAGCACGCCCAGCCCGGTCGGGAACACGAACTCCAGATCGCTCCGGTAGCTGAGTTCGCCTGCGGTGACGCGCCGCGTCCCAGCGGGTGTCGCGCCGCCGCGCCCGATCCAGCAGCGTCGGTGCAACTCGACGGTGTCTCCTCCGGGAGCGTCGGTCTTCATATCGTCACCCTTGCGGAGACTGAACTGGTGGCCGTGGTCTGCGGTGACCACGAAGTGTTCGATGCCCACCCGCGCCAACTTGCGAATCGCGCGCGACAGGTCTCCCAGCACCTCGGCCATCGCGCGGCGGGCGAGCCAGTCGTTTCCCTTCTCGCCGAGCTCATCGATCTCCTGGGAGCGCACCACGATGAGGGTCTTGCCCTTGACCCGACGCTTTAGGCTCGACGGGCGGTTCTGGAGCACCTGGGCGAGCGTCAGGTCTGCGGAGTCCGGCACCCGAGCCTTGACGTGCTTCTCGCGCTGTTTGCTATTCGCGACCGGGTTTCCGTCCACAACGGAGACGAGCTTGCCGCGCTCCTCGCTCACGAAGAAGTCAGTGGACGCTCCTGGGAGGAGTGCGGCCATACCGACGGGCGTGATGCTGGGCAGCGCCGCCACCGCCGGTTGGAGCTGTAGATCTTCGACGCCGTCGAGCAGGAGCGCCAGCTCTGCGCCCATCTCGTAGCGCATCGCGTCCACCCACAGGTACGCCACGCGACCCCCACG
>CAYXGP010000313.1:0-6777 GCA_964464515.1 uncultured Enterobacterales bacterium | reverse complement strand
CGAGCACAGTGGTCGAGCAGCGCTCGCTCCTCGAAGCGAAACGTGTCGACGCGGCCCAACCTGGCGGGATCGATCTCCGCCTCCGCCAGCCGCAATCCTCTCTCGATCTGGTCGGCGCGCCTTACATACTTCTCCGCGTGCTGAGCGCGGAACCCGCGGACCAGATCGAGGGCTTCGTCGCGCTGATCATCAGTGGCGGGTCTCGGCACCATCGACAGCACCTGGGGCGGTTCGCCGGACAGATCGTGCAGAAACTCAGCGCAGAGGACCATTCGGGCGACTTGATCGCGGGCCTGCGGCAGCGCGGTCCCCGAATTCAGATCGAGCCCCAAACGAGAGGCCACGAGCTTTCGCAGCTCGGCGCTGGCACCTTTCGCCGTGATGGCCAGATCCTGCTCTGGATCCACCAGCCAGCCGAGGAGGATCTCCGTGTCGCTCTTTCGGGGGTAGAGCGCCCGGAGTTTGCTGGCAGAGCGCGTATCCTGCGACAAAAACAGGACCACATCGTCATAGGTGGCCGTCCCGCCTGCCAGCACTTCGTCGATCACCCCATCGGTGAATTTTTGTCGAAGACACGTCCGCGCCTCACGATCCAGCATCCAGTCCAGGCGTGTCCCGGCCAGCAGCAGCTCCATGAGCACGTTCTGGGATGGGTGAGGCAGCGCGCGAGGCACATACACGATGACCGGGGGTTCTGGCGAGCCGTCTTGACCCATGAAGGGCTCAATCGCCGCTTTGAGACCGAACCAAGAGCCGTCGAATCGGGCGAACCGGGCTGGCTGCCCGTCGATTTCCAGGACGAAGGTGTCGGGACGCTCGCTGTCCCAGGTGACGCTGCCGGTCAGCTCCTCGATGAAGGTCATGAAAGCAGAATCGGGATCAACGATCACGACCGCGCCGGCTCGCAGCGCTGCTGTGATCTGAGCCGAGAGGTGGCTGTGGAACGGGTTCACCGCTGGTCCTCCGCGCGGAGGTGGTTCTGGCGCACCAGCTCGTAAGCGACAAAGGGCGACTCCTCCTGGAGGAGTCGCAGAGAGACATCTCCCGCTTCGTAGTTCTCAATGTCTCGAAGGCGCGCGTCAGCGAAGTCGTTGAGGCCGAGGCGCTCTATGGTGTCCGCGACCCGTGCTCGCAGCGCCGCGTCTCCGGTGGTCGCCGGGCCAGGCTTGATCTGTCCGTAGGTGAGTTCAAGCGCGAACCACCCAGGCTGGACATCGAAGGGATCGATGATCGACAGCAGAACCCCCTTCCGAGCGTTCATGCGCAGCGCGGCCAGCCGGTAGTTCGACCACTCGTAGACCTGATCCCAGGCCCGAGACTTCGGGACCATGTGATCGACCGAAGGCGAAGCGGTGGGGTGGATTCGAAAGCAGCAAAACGCGCACACGCGGTCGTAGCTCTCCAGCAGCCAGTCGAGCGCCTCCGTCCAGTAGGGGGCGAACCGGTCGGGAGGAATCTCCTGGGGCTGCTGCGCGTAGCGGGTGCGCGGTACGCCGGTGCTCGTTGTCACGACGTTTCCTGCACGGTCCCGGCGAACCACCCTCACGCGTGCGTGGGGTCGCCCTGCTGTCCGTCTGAGCGCCACCGTCAATCGCTTTCCACACTTCTCGCGAATGCTTCGCAGACCTGGAGTCCGGACCTCGGCGTCAAAGCCTACCGGCTCTGGAGCGAGCGCCACAGGGATCATGTCTCCACCCCATGCTTGGCGGCGAAGCCCGCCCAGCGCACCCAGAGGCGGTCGGTGTCGGACAGCACCTCGCGCAAGCGCTGGGTGACGGTCTTGATCTCCTCAGGATCGGGGGCGTCAGCCCGGGTCAGGGCCATCGCAGCCTGAATTGCCTCCTCTGCCTCCAACGATCTCGCAATCCCCAGGTCGAACACCTTCGACGTGAGCCATGCGCTGGCATCCCCGCGCCGCTCCCACGGAAACTTCTCCAATCGCACTTGGCGCTCAACCAAATCCAGCTCCCAAACAGCATCTCTATCAACATCAAAGATCGGTTCCGCCGACGCGAGCACCAGCGGCGCATGGGTGGACGCGATGAGCTGCAACTGGACAGGGCGCCTGAGTTTGGCTTGGGTCATTGAATCGACTACGCCGAGCAAAGACCGCAGGATTGTCCGTTGCCACCGCGGATGCAGGTGGGCATCCAGCTCGTCGATGAGGAACAAGAATCCCTCGGTTGGCTTCTTACCCATCAGCTTGCATGCCTCCAAGTGCTCGGTCCAAGCCCAGGTCAGCATGTAGGCCAGCGAGATCACCCGGCGATAGGCGGCTGACAGGTGGGCGACCGGAACCTCATGCCCGTAAGGCATCCGCAGAGTCGGGAATTCCTGGGGGTTGTCGAGGCTCAACCTTCGCGGCGTCCCGGGCTCCAGCGTCTCCGCCCCAGCCGGCTCCAGTTTCTTCAATACGCGTTCCAACTGGGCGAAGGCCGGGTCGCGACGCCCCTGCCACAGCACCCAGTCATCGATCAACCCCTTGCAGAACTTGTTTCCCTTCCAGACTTCGGATGGAGAGAAGTGATATGCCCGGGGGCGTGTCTTCGCGGCTCCTGGCAACTCGCGACGACCTGGATTGCGGTTCGCGTCCCACACCGAGAAACCACCGTCCACGCGGGAGTAGATCACGATGCCATCGCCAGGATGAACGCTCTCGTTCACTCGATCCACCTCGTTTCCCGAGGCCGTCGAGATGGGTGCGTACCACTCCTCATGCGTTCGGTGATACCGGTAGGGGTACCGGCGAGTGCCCGAGGTCTTGGGGTAGAAGGACACCTCAATCGTCGCGTCGAAGTAGCTGTCACCACCAACCGCAGCCAATTCCTGTACGGGTGTGCCGGGCCGCGGGCGCGCGGGCTCACCGGGCCAGGTGCGCGTCACCCCAAACCAGATAGCGTCCAGCAAGAACGTTTTTCCCAGCCCGTTGTCGCCGGTCAGCAGGTTGAGGCGCTCAGCCAGCGGTCCGAGTTGGAGGTCATCTGCCGGGCCGACATTGTGCAGCTTGAGGGTCTTCAGCATCAACCGCTCCCTGCCAGAGTGTAGCGCGTCCCGCGGCCGTGCCCTTGTCGCACCACCTCACCCGCTGCGACAAGGGCGTCGATCGCCTTCTTCCAGTCCTTCGCGTCGATCTCGCTCGCAGTCACGAGATCCGCCTTTCTCGCGCCTTCGGGGAATCGGCCCAGCGCGGCCCGAAGCGCGTCTTGGCTGGCTGCCGTTCGGTCCGGGGTCGGCGAGGGCAGGTCGAGGGAGAGCTGAGTAGTCGGGGGAGTCGGTGCTGGAGTCGCCCGCGTCCTCGTCGGCGCCCGCCGAGCCCTGCGCCGGGCGGGTCGCTCCGGCGGTGCAGCCGCGACCTGTCTCAGCGCCTCCTTTACCGCAGGGATGGTTTTCTGTTGGACGTGCTGCGCCACGGTCGCCTCGTCGACTTCCCGTGGTTTCCACTTTCCGTCCTCGTCCTCGTACCAGAACACGTCTTCGAGGCCATGCGCGATGGCGAAGCTGCGATCATCGGCGCACTTGGGCACGACCCGCTCAGGCCACAGGCGCATCGCCAGATGGGCCCAGTCGTAATCGCCAGCTTTGAGCTTCTTCCACTTCTTCTCACACTCCTTCTGCCAGGCTCGAGTATGGGCGAATAGGCGGTGGAGGAAACTGGCGTTGATGACCACGCCGTCGTCAAGATCAGGGTTCCACAAAGGGGCGATTCGCTGGATCTCATCACGGAACGCACGGAGTTCATCGACGAAGCTCTCTTGGGTTTCGATGTCCTTGCGCTGGGACGGGGCCGGGCTGTCGCCGGCCTCGGCGCGCAGTGCTGCTAAACGGTCGGTCTCGAAGCGGAGCTTGGGTCCGACGTGATCCCGGAGAACGGTGTGTAGGGTATCGGGGCCCATTCGGTGGTTGTAGAGCCAGACGCTGTAGGAGGCTGAGGGCGTGCCGAGCTGCCAGTAGATTGGGGCTTTGCGACGGGACTTGGAGTAGCGCTTAATGTGTAGTTCGAAGAATCTGCTTTGGAGCCAGCGGCGGAGGTCAGGGGCCTTGGGGTCGAGGACTTCGCGAGCTTCATTGAGGCGGTCGTCCCCATCGTCACCGAACACGGCGCCAAAAGACTGCTGGACGCAAAGGAGAAGATCGCGGCCAGCACCGGGATCATCGACCAGAATTCCATCGGGGGGAAAGAGTACTGGGTACTCAACCGGAGCCTCAGAAACCGGTAAACCATCCGATCCCGCCAGTATGGATGGAGGGCATGGCGCTAACTCTGCAAAGGGATCGAAACCGTCTTCGTCAGCAGCCTGGCGCCCCACCAGCTGCACATTAAAGCGCCCCATAGCCACACCAACTAAATAGCTAAGAGCTCTTTCGATAGCCGTATGGATATCGGTAGGGGTTGGCTCCCAAGAACGCGCCGCTACAGAAGCGACTGACTCCGGAGACTCGGCTCGTAAGTGTGCCATCGTCTCAAGTGTGCGACAAAGATAGTGGGAGAGCTTCATCAGGAATCGGTGAGACCCGACCAGTCCCAACTCGCCAGAAGAACTCTCCTTCGGCCCCAATGTTTCGTTGGGTTTCCCGAACAAAGAGATGCCAACAGGACACTCGGATGCAACCCCGTTAGCGAACGGATACCCGGTGACTGGGTAAGCCTGCCGCACGTCGGCCTCAGTGAGGCCAAGCCTACTATTTACCACTTTCTCGATTTCTTCGACCTTTTGGTATGCTATCTGCAAGAGCGCCCAGCACTGCTGCCCCCATGAGGCGACCAGATCGGCAAACGAATCAGTGGGTTCGCCCGAGAGGAAGGTAGGGCACAGAAAGTCGAGATCGGTTTCTTCAGCATCCATGAATCGCAAGGCGGCGATGATGGAACGCACCGCATGCTCGATCTTGCTCGCACTACTTACACAAAACTCGATTGCCGGCAGACGCTCTAGGTAGGAGGGGTAGAAGTGGCGAGCTGCAGTGCCTCGGCTGGCATAGTCGCCCCCTCCAACAACGGCCTCAATCAACATCGTGACTGCGGAGGAGTTCAAGAAGCCAAGCAACAATGCGGGTGAAACGTCAGGCGTTGGGATTGCCGCAGGACCTGCATAAGAGAAAATGGTATTCGCCGGCATTGCGCGAACAGACATGTTTGAAGTCGTTCGCTCGGAGTACGTTACACCGGACGGTCCGTATAGGGAAGTATCCCCTGGGCGACGATAGAACTGAAACAAGTCAGTCCTCGCCAAGAGGTGAATATTAGATCGATACTTCCCATAGGGTCCCCCTTTGGCGAAGCTCCACCAAACGCCATCCCTACGTCGGTTAGGCGCTACCTCCCACAGGGTACGAACGTACCGGAAGTCATCTCCGCTAGCAATCCCAGCGCGACACGTGTACTTGGGATGACCGACGGGCCCACGAAAGAGGCGCAGCCAATGAGGCCCAACATCATAGAGAAGCTTCGCAAGAGGCGCTTCCATTAGGTCGGAGAGCGATCTGCGAACGGCAATCGGGCTCGCTCCCGAAACCGTAAGTTGCGCGATAGACTCACCCAAGTCTTCGGACTTATTAGTCGATCCCAGAAGGCAGAGGAAATCAGCCTCAGGGACTGGTCGTTTGCCGACCACTGATGCGTCGACTTCGACCACTGCATCAAGAACTCCGTAGCCCAAGTCAGCCAACACATGAAGCGTCCCCTGCTCGCCGAAGAGCACCCCTTTGCGCCACGGCTCAAGAAGGTCATGATACATCACGGCACGGCTCTTCAACACACCGATGAACCCCGATTGCACAACGCGAGAAACCAGAGCCTCCACGAAGGCCGCGCCAAGATCAGCCTTGGCTGACGCGAAGTGGGTGAACAGGTAGGACTTCGACGCCCGTACAGGCTCACCGAAGGGGGGGTTCATCAGCACCACGTCGTAAGCAGTACTGCATGACTCGACAAACGCGAAGCCTCGAGCCGCATCCTCGGCGAAAAGGCGTCGCCGAAACCCGGCTGCACCGACTTGATTCGCGTACCGGCGGAGAGCCTGGTACACCTGCATCTCCACCTGCGCCCAACGCGCAGAATCCTGCGCGGCAAATAGAACCCCACGACTCGAAAGCTTCTGCGTCCCCCGCCGAACAGTCGCCTCGATCCGTAGAAGCGTCCCCGCCTCCCCCGCCAGCTTCATGTCTTTGAACACCGCCCGCACGATGTCCGCAATCCCCTTGTCCAGGTTCGCCGCGCACAGCTCGTTCAGCAGGTCCGTCTCACCCGGCATCGGCTCGGCCACTACGATATTGCTCCGGGTCACCAGCGGCCGGTCGGCCCGTCTGAAACTCAGCTCATCCCACGCCCGCTGCGCACGCATCCACAACGCAAGCGCGGCGATCTGGGCCGCCCGGGGATCGATGTCTACCCCGTGCAGGTTGTGGCGCAGAATGAGCCCCGGCAGTGCATGGTGGAGCGCAGTCAGCTCAGGGTAGTCTTCAAGGAGACGCTTGCCCGTGATGTCGGACGGCGAGCTGTGCGTGTCTGCCCACGCCTCCTCGTAGATAGGGAGCAATACATCGAAGCTGTAGAGCAAAAAGTGGCCTGACCCACACGCGGGGTCCAGGATCTTCAGATCCCGCGGATCCTTCTTCAGCCGAAAGGGAACGAAAACTGGCCGATCAGCCGGTTCGATCTCGTCGAGGCGCTTCAATCCAGTTCGTAGCGCCGTAAACACGCCCTTCAGCTCTTCAAGCGCCTCGCCCTCGGGTGGAAATCCGCCATGTCGCGCGGCCCTGACTTCGTAGAACAGGAGC
>CAYXGP010000312.1:4321-8160 GCA_964464515.1 uncultured Enterobacterales bacterium | reverse complement strand
GAGGGTAGCCTGAACCCGCGGTACTGTATCCGAGCGAGCGGCGGTCACCCCTCCAGATACCCCAACATCCTCGCCCACCCATCCCGCGGCGGGCGCGACCGCGAGACGCCACACAGCCGCTCCAGCGTCTTCAGCAGATCCGTATCGGCAGATCCGCGCTCGACCCGCTGGGTGCTGCGTAGATACTCATCCTCGATGGTCTCCTCCCAGACCCCTCGCTTCCAACAGATCGTATGATAGACGGCGTACTCCTGCTTGAATCCGGCCATGACGATACGAAACCGCTCGCCGGCCCGCAGCCGCCTCACCAGCGCACCCTGGAGCCGAGCGATCTCGGGATCGGGCCCCGCCGCCAGCACCGCGTCGCCCCCGAGCAGCGTGACCAGCTCCCCGTGCCGGCCAGCGATCGCCAGCTCCAGCGCGGTCCGTCCCGCGCCGTCCAGCCGAGCGGCGTCGGCCCCGGCGTCCAGAAGCAGGCGCGCGGCCGCCGTCCACCCCCACCCGATCGCGGCATGCAGCGGTGTCTGTGCAGCGTTCCCGTCATCCACCGGTGCCCCGGCCTCCAGCAGCACCCCGATCCCGACGAGGAGCCGCGGGGCGATCTCGGGCTCACGCTCGACCAGGTAGTACCGGCCGACCAGCTCCAGCAAGGGGGTCGTGTTCCGATACGCCAGCCCAGCATCGGCCCCCGCTTCGAGCAGACACGGGATCAACTCAAGCTGCGGCCGGGCGCAGGCCAGACCGAGCGGAGTGTAGCCCCGCCAGTCGGGCTCGTTCGGATCGGCGCCGGTCGCCAGCTCAGCAGCGACGGCTGCGTCGGGGTCGTCGGCGTCGAAGGCGCGAATCAGCGCCGGGGTGTGGTAGCGCGTCATCTGGCTCCTCGGGTGCGGGCGGTGACGGCGAAGACCCGGTGCAGGATCGGTAGCGGGTCGGCGGGAAAGCGCTCGTGCAGCAGCGCCGCGTGATCGCGATCGAAGGCCGCCACCCGCTCCGCCGGCAGCGATGCAGCTACGCCCGCGCTGGCGCGGATACGCCCCCGCCAGGCTGCATGACTGTACGGGATCTCCACGTCGAAGCTGAAGCTCTCGATCTGCTGAAAGCCGGCCAGCGCCAGATCGGTCAGCTCGTAGACGTGCGTGCCGTCCAGCCCGCCATACGGCCAGTCCGGGTTGTGCTGCAGAATCAACGACTCGGTCGCGTACGGCAAGGTGCCCGGCAGGGGCAGCCAGTCCAGGTGACACAGCGCCAGCCGCCCCCCGGGGCGCAGCACCCGCAGAATCTCCGCGGCCGCGCGAGGTCGATCGAACCAATGCCAGCACTGACCGGCGGTCACGGCGTCGAAGCTGGCCGCGGGCTGTCCGGTCTCTTCAGCGGTGGCCTGCACCGTCTCCAGGGTGAGCCCCTCTGCCACGGAAAGCCGACGTGCCTGCGCCAGCAGGGGCGCGGACGGATCGAGGGCTACGACGACGCAGCCGCGGGCCGCCAGACCCCGAGCCAGGGTGCCCGTCCCGGTGCCCAGGTCCAGCACGCGCCCCCGAAGGTCGAGCCGGTCGAACAGCCGATCGGGGAATCCGGCGCGGTGGGTGGCGTAGTCCTGCGCCGTCTTTCCGAAGTCGATCATGGCTCCTCTCCGCTCCCAGACAGCGGGGCGAGCTGCCCCTGGTCGAGCGGCAGGCGCCCCACCTCCCCCGTCTCCAGATCCTCCCGCCACAGCAAAGCCGCCGCTCCGGGATGACGCCGCGCCAGGTACGCCCGCGTGTCGGCGGCCGTCGGCAGCGCATGCCGGAACTGCAGCCCGCCGGTGGTCCGAGTGGGATCGAGCAGCCCCATCCCATCTCCGGCGGACAGCATCGGATCGCACTCGAAGGCGTCTACTCCCACCGCGGGCCAGGCCGCGGCCCGCGTTCCCCGCCGCTGGACGAACACCACCCCCTCGGTCCGGCCGACCTGCGCCGCCAGTCGTCCGTCGACGCACCAGTAATCACCGAGCTGGGGCTGGATCCAGGCCACAGAGACCGCCGGGATCAGCAGCACCGCCCAGCCTGCCCGCCCGGGAAGTCGCGACAGCCCGGCCGCGGCGAGCAGGATCAGCCCGATGGTGCCGGGGTGCCAGAAACGGGCGCCGTAGGCCATCCCAGGGCTCCAATAGAGCGCATACCCGCCCGCGACGGCCGCCAGAGGAGCGAGCAGCAGCGCGCTCCGACGCGCTCCCAGCGTCCACGCGCCGGCCAGCGCGGCCAGCCCGCCCAGCGGCACCCCCAGCAGCAGGCGATCCATCCTCTGGAGGGAAGCAGCGGCGATCTGGAGGGCCTTGCCCGGGCTGTGTCCTGGCGAGCCCAGCGTCGGGTAGCACCCGCGATCGGCGCCGAAGCCCAGGCGGTTGCACCCGGCAGCAGCAGGGAGATCGGCCACCCAGGCGTCGTACCAGGCGTTGACTGGAAACCGCAGGGCGTCTCCGGTGATGTGGTGGTTGTCGGCCATCAGCAGCGCCACGGCCAGTCCAGGGAGCGCCACGAGCGCCGGGCGGTGCGGCAGCCCCCGAGTCAGGGCGAATCCCAGGAGCGGCAGCCCCAGCAGCGCCGCGTCGAACGGCCGCGCCACCACGACGTAGGCGACCGCGGCGCCGACCCACAGCGCGGAGCGGCGCGTCACGACGGCGACCGCGGCCACCAGCAGGGCCACCAGCGCCGACGTCTGCGCCATCCGCGAGCCCGCCAGCAGCCACATCCCGGGGGAGAGCGCGACGAGCCAGGGCGCCAGGATCGCCCCTCGTGGTGTCAGCTCGCGAGCCAGCAGCCAGGTGAGCGTCGGCGATGCGGCGAACAGCAGCGGATTGACCAGCCAGGGCACGCCAAGGCGCTCCCCGAGGGCCAGCAGCGCGGGCCAACCCGGCGGGAACACCCCGAAGCTGCGGGGGGCGGTCTGCCAGAACGGGTACAGCAGGAGCGACGGGTTGTCGGCGGGCGGCCCGGTCCGCATCCCCGCCGCGAACAGGCGCGACTGGAGCGTATAGGCGATCTCATCGGAGACGTGGGGGACACCATCCAGGCCCACGAGCGCCGTGAGCACGCCCAGCGCAAGCGCGCACAGTGACGCGCCAAGCACGGCGGCGGGCACCCCGAGCACAGCGACGGGCACCCCAGGCGCGGGGGCTGGCACGGCGGGCGGCGGCTGGCGACGGGTCGGCCCCACCTGGTCGGGGTATCACCTCGCCCCCGCTGCGGAGATCTGCGCCATGACCACCGTCGCCCGTCACCTCGCCCGTTGCCTGTACGACCTCGGCGTTCGGCACGCGTTCGGGATCCCCGGAGGCGCCACCCTGCCCCTGCTCGAAGGGTTCGCTCAGGTGGGGATCGAGTTCGTGCTCACGCGCCATGAGACAGCGGCGGGGTTCATGGCCGACGCCGCCTACCAGCTCACCGGGCGGCCGGGTGTGTGCGTCTCCACGCTGGGCCCCGGAGCCACGCAGCTCCTGGCCGGCGTCACCGCGGCGTGGCTGGAGCGGAGCCGGGTGCTGGCGATCGTCGGGCAGTGCAGCCCCGGCATCGAGGCGGTGTACACCCACCAGATCCTCGATCAGATCGCACTGTTTCGGCCTGTTACGGCGCGCGCGGAGGCCCTTCGGAGCGCCACCGCTGGCCAGCAGATCGCCCTGGCGCTGCGGCGACTCACGGCAGGCCCCCCGCGACCCGTGCTCCTGGAGCTGGCCGCAGATGTGGCCCGGAGCTCACGCGAGCGCCCCCCCCCCCCCCCCCCCCCCCCCCCCCCCCCCCAGGCCGGGCCCCCCCCCCCCGGGCCACCCCAGCCCCGCCCCCCCCAGCCCCGCCCCCCCCAGGGCC
>CAYXGP010000312.1:0-4311 GCA_964464515.1 uncultured Enterobacterales bacterium | reverse complement strand
CCCGGTACAGCACTGCCCGGTACAGCACTGCCCGTCACAGCACTGCCCGTCACAGCACTGGCCCCGGTGGTGCGAGCCCGGGTCCGGAGCGCGCGACGACCGATCATCTTCGTGGGGTGTGGCGACCTGTCCACGGTCACCGCAGCGGCGGTGAGCGCGCTCGCGATCCACCTGCGCGCGCCGGTGATCACCACCTACCGAGCCAAGGGGATGATCGGCGCAGGCGAGCCCTGGTCGGCCGGGGCCGCCGGCCTGAGCCCGCGGGTGGATCAGCTCCAGCAGAGCCTGCTCGCCCGCGCCGATCTGCTGCTCGCGGTGGGGCTGGACCCGGTAGAGCTGCGGTCGAACTGGCTGCCGGGCTGGCCGGCGTCGCTGGCGACCCTGTCGATCGATCCACACGGTCAGCCGGACCTGCTCTGCCCCCTGGTGGCCGATCTGCGCGGCGCGGTCGCCCCCACCCTGGGCCTGCTGACCCGACGCGGCGCCAGCGAGTGGACAGAGGCGGAGGTCGCGAACCATCGCGGCGAGCTGGAGACCCTGTTCAGGGACGGCCCGGACGGGCCCGCCAGCACGCTCGCCGCCATCCAGCGCGCCGCGCGGCCCGAGACGACCTTCACGGTCGATGTGGGCGCCCACCGAATCACCGCGTCACATGTGCTGCGTTGCATGCGCCCCCGACAGCTCCTGCAGAGCAACGGCCTGTCGTCGATGGGCACCGCCCTGCCCATGGCGATCGCCGCGAAGCTGGTCGATCCGACGCGTCCGGTCATCGCCGTCACGGGAGACATGGGTCTGTGGATGGTGCAGGGAGAGCTGGGCACCGCCGCGGAGCGCGCCCTGGATCTCGTGGTGGTCTACCTGGCCGATCGCACGCTCAGCCTGATCGCGCTGAAGCAGACGCGCAGCGGTGAAGAGGCGGGCGGCGGCGTGACGTTCGACAACCCCGATCCGGTGGCGCTCGCGGCGGCGTTCGGGGGGACCGGACGCCGGGTGCGTGGGGCGGAGGCGGTCCAGGCGGCGGTGCGCGACGCCCAGGAGGCTGGCGGGCTGTGGCTGATCGAGGCGCAGATCGACCCTGACTCCTACCGCGGTCAGATGTAGGGCCAGCCCTGATGTAGGGCGCTGAGCTTCTCACGCCGACGAGGTGGAGAGAGGCCGAATCTCGCGGCGGATCCAGGTATTCGGTTGCGGGCCGAGATTAATCTACTTATCGGTAGGCTACCGAGTCTACTCATCAGTAGACCAACGCCCGTCCCCACCGTAGGCAGTCACCAAGAGACAGCCGCAACAGCCAGCCGCCGACAGCCAGCCGCCGACAACACCACGGCTGAAGGAGACCCCCCATGCTCATCACCATCTTCGCCCTCCAGGCCTGCACCTCCATCACGTACACCGGCGACACCGGCGCGTTCCCGGCCGACGAGACCCCGGAGTCGTCCACCGAGACCGTGACGAACGGCGCGTCGGGCACCAGCGGCTCCGCGACCGGCGGCGCAGGGGGAACGACGGGCTCCTCCGGCAGCACCAGCGGCACCAGCGGCACCAGCGGCACCAGCGGCAGCACCGGCACCACTGGGGGCTCCGGGCCCGCCGGCGACTACACCATGGCCGGCCCGATGGGCGCGACCGTCACCACCGGCGCCTTCGACGTCAACGGGTGCACGCTGGAGTACTTGCGCTATCAGCCCAGCTCCCCGGTCACCGACGGCGTCGCGGTGGTAGTGCACGGCTACAGCCGCACCGCCGAGAACTTCACCGGATGGGGCGCCCACCTGGCGAGCTGGGGGATCCCCGTCCTGCTGCCCTCGGTCTGCCACTCGTCGGGGCTCGACACCAACCAGGACCAGAACGGCACCGACGTCGCAGCGCTCCTCGCTGAGCTGGGGCTCGGACCCGTGCTGTACATCGGGCACTCCGCGGGCGGTATGGCGGTCCTGCAGGCCGCGCTCGAAGACAGCGAGGCGGCGGCGGTGCTGGGGCTGGACCCGGTGGAGACCTACGGCGGCACCGATCACGCCCAGACGGCGGCGGCACTTCGCGTCCCCGCCTACGGCATCTTCGGTGAGGAGAATTGGGCGTGTAACAGCAGCAACAGCGGCCTCTCCCCCTACCAGAGCGCCCGCGACGGCGCGCGTCTGCGCGTGACCGAGGCCGATCACTGCGACTTCGAGGACCCCACCGACGGCACCTGCACCGCCTGGTGCGAGGGGAGCAACGACTGGTTCGACGACGACGACATCGCGGGGACGATCCAGGGCTTCACCACCGCGCTGGCGCTGTGGCAGCTCGCCGACGACTCCGAGGCCGCCGCCTGGTGGGACGCAGCAGGCCCGGTCTGGCGCGGGTACATGGACAGCGGAGCCATCACATCCCTGTGACCGCCCGATGAGTCCCGATGCCGATCCCCCTCCGCGCCAGTTCGCTCCGTACCAGTTCGCTCCGTACCAGTTCGCTCCGTACCAGTTCACTCCGCGCCTGTACACTCCGGGTGTGGTCGCTCATGGCCCGGCCGCTCCTGCCCTGTTCGCCCCTGGCCTGGTCGATCCTGGCCTGGTCGATCCTGGTCTGGCCGCGCGGCGCCGCGGCGAGCCCCCCGGTCGACCTGACCGTCGACATCACCGGTCTGTCAGGCACCGAGGGGCACCTCCTCGTCTCGGTGTTCGACTCCTCTGGTACGTGGCTGAAGACCGCGGCTCACGCAGAGCGCCTGCCGCTGTCGGGGCCGAACATGACGGTGATGTTCCGAGGTCTGCCGGTCGGAGAGTACGCGGTCGGGGTCATCCACGACCGCAACGACAACCGCGAGCTGGACATGGCGTGGCTGCCGCTGCCGCACCCAGCTGAGCCCACCGGCGCCTCGAACGATCCCCGCCCGCTGCTGGGTCCGCCGAGCTGGAGCGACGCGCGCTTCTCGCTGACGACGACGCACCAACTCACCATCGTGATGCAGGATTGACTCTCGGGACTGAGAGCGGGATACGGCCTCGGATGGCCCGATGGGACGCTGAGCACCCGGTCGATCTGGAGCAGGCGCGGGAGCTTATCTCCGCGCAGCTCCCCGATCTTCCCCTCGATGACCTGACCCACCTGGGCTCCGGGTGGGACAACGACGTGTTTCGGTCTGGTGACCTCCTGTTTCGGTTTCCGCGGCGGGCGGTGGGCGTGACGCTCCTGGAGATCGAGCGCTGGAGCCTTCCCCTGATCGCCCCGCGCCTTCCCGCTCCCGTGCCGATGATGCTCCGCGAGGGGCGCCCCTCACCGAGCTTCCCCCACCTGTTTCTGTGCTGCCGGTTCGTGCACGGAACGCCGCTGGACCGGCTCGACGGGCGCTCATCCGACGGGCGACGACTGGCAGAGGGGCTGGCGCTGTTTCTGCGCGCGCTGCACTCCATCCCCCTCCTCGGACCGCTGGCCGAGCTGCCCACGCAGCGCCGCGGCGGAGATCACACGCCGATGGGGGTGTTCGCGCGGCAGTGCCTCAAGCGTCAATCCATGCTCGCGGAGGCCCCCCTGCTGCGACGCGCCGACGCAGCCCTGGCGGTCGCGCAGCCGCCCGTAGACACCGCGCCGTGGGTCGTCTGCCACGGCGATCTCCACATCCGTCACGTGCTGGTCGATCCCACGGGAGCGCTGGCGGGCGTGATCGACTGGGGAGACATCGTCCGGGGGGAGCGCGCGCTGGATCTGGCGGCGGTCTTCGCGGCCCTGGACCCGCCCGCTCGGGAGGTGTTCTGGGACTGTTACGGCCCCGTCACCGCCGCAGAGCGACGACTGGCCTGGTACTACGCGCTGGCGAAACACGTCATCCTGCTGGTGTCGTCACATGAGATGGGTCTGTCACATGTGGTCCGCGCCGCGGAGACCGCCATCGGGCGGACGCTCAAAGGCCATCGCAGCCGCCCAGGGCCTCGGAGCAGCTGAAGGTCTCTCCGGCCTCCCCCTGGTACGACGACGTGCCGGCGCGAAACTCGGCCGTCACATCGTCGGGGCTGTTGTCGTCGGCTGTGCCGCCCAGATCACAGTCGGTGCAGTCCAGCGTAGAGAAGCGCACGGAGATCCCCCCGCCGTCCGTCGCCGCGGTGTTTCGCAGGACGCTCAGCCCGGAGGCCGTCATCCGTCCCCCGTCGCTCAGGCTGATCCCCCCGCCCTCGGCGCCGCTGCTGTTGTCTGCGATCACCACGTCGGAGAGTTCGCAATCGTCGGCGGCGAACACGCCGCCGCCAGCGCCGGTCGCCACATTAGAGGAGACCACACCGCCGGCCCAGATACCATCGTCCCACAGGTACAGCCCCCCACCGGACTCCGCCGTGT
>CAYXGP010000311.1:0-8174 GCA_964464515.1 uncultured Enterobacterales bacterium | reverse complement strand
CCCGCAAGGGAGCTACAGGGTCGCGGTATCAACTTGAAGCCGCGACCCTGTATCAGCGCGCGGCGGGCGCCTGCTCCTGCGCTCGAAGCGTGCGCGCGGCCAGCTCGCGTCCCGTCCAACTCTGAGCGACCCGGGCGACCTCTTCGGGCGTGCCCGCTGCGATGATCCGGCCGCCGCCTGCGCCGCCTTCGGGGCCCATGTCGATCACGTGGTCGGCCGCGGAGATCATCTCCAGGCTGTGCTCGATCACAACCACGGCGTGTCCGGCGTCCACCAGGCGATGCAGCACCGCCAGCAGCTTCTCGATGTCGGACAGGTGCAGCCCCGTGGTGGGCTCGTCGAGCAGGAAGATCGTCTCCTTCCGACGCGACATCAGCTCGCTGGCCAGCTTGAGCCGCTGGGCCTCTCCGCCCGACAGCGTGTTCACCGGCTGGCCGAGCCGCAGGTAGCCCAGCCCTACGTCGACCAGCGCCTGCAGTCGCTTTGCGATGGCCTTCTGGTTGGCGAACAGCGCGCGAGCCTCCACCGCGGGCAGATCCAGCACGTCAGCGATGGAGTGGTCGCGCCAACGAATTTCGAGCGTCTCGCGCCCATAGCGCCGCCCCGCGCAGCGCTCACACGTGACCCAGACATCCGACAGGAAGTGCATCTCCACCAGCACCGCGCCGCGGCCCTCGCAGTGTCTGCATCTTCCGCCCTTCTTGCTGTTGTATGAGAACCGCCCCGCTGCCCAGCCGCGCTCTCGTGCCAGCCGGGTGCTGGCGAACAATGTTCGGATGCGTCCCAACAGGTCGGTGACGGTGGCCGGGCAGCTCCGCGGGTTGCGTCCGATCGGACGTTGATCGACGATCACGACCTCTGGAGGGCGCTTCTGTCCGCGCCGGACCCTCCGGGCGGCCTGCGCCTTGAGGTGGGGAGCGACCACGGCCATCATCAGCGTGGACTTGCCCGAGCCGCTGACCCCGCTGATCACGGTGAGGCAGCCCCGCGGCAGGCGCGCGGAGAGGTCCTGGAGGTTGTGCACAGACGCTGGAGGGAAGGTGAGCCAGCTGCTGGGACGGCGTCTCTGCGCCGGTACGGGGACGGACCGGCGGCCTGAGAGGTAGACGCCGGTCGGGCTGTCGGTGGCGGCGACCTGCGCGGGGGTGCCGCGGGCGAGCACGCACCCGCCCTCCTCGCCGGCGCCGGGACCCAGATCGATCACGCGGTCGGCGGCCTGGATCACCGCCAGATCGTGCTCGACCACGACCAGGGCGTTGCCGAGATCGCGGAGGCCATGCAGCGTGCCCAGCAGCCGCTCGGTGTCGCGCGCGTGCAGGCCGATGGTGGGCTCGTCGAGCACATACAGCGTGCCGGTGAGGCGCGCGCCGAGCTGCGTCGCCAGTCGGATGCGCTGCGCCTCGCCGCCGGACAGGGTGTCGGCGGCGCGGTCGAGGGTGAGGTATCCCAGCCCCAGATCGTCGAGGATGCCGAGTCGGTCGTCGAGCTGCTCGAGGATCTGCGCGGCGATCTCCCGCTCGGTGGGGGACAGGCTCAGGCGGGCGCCCAGGTCGCTTGCGGACTCGACCGACAGCGCACAGACGTCGGAGATCGACACCGGATCGTCGCCGAGTCGCAGCGTCACGGACAGCACCGCGGGGCGGAGACGCATTCCGTCGCAGCCACCACAGATCTGTTCGGTGCGCAGCCAGTCGGCGCTGCTGTTCCAGCCATCGACCTTTCCGATGACACCCTCCCACTCGCGGGTCTCTTCGATGCGCGAGCGGGTGCGGCCCCAGCGCCGCGTATAGGCGAGCTCCACCGGGGTAGCCGAGCCGTACAGCACCTCCTGCCGCAGCGCCGCGGGCCACTCCGAGACGGGGGTGGCCCAGGTGGTGCGATGTCGTCGATACAGCGCCTTCAGGATGGCCTTCGTGCGCGCCGACTTCAGCACCACCGCGCCGACGCGTCCGTCGATCGCGCCCTTCAGCGGTCGCGCAGGGCGAGGGAGCAGGAGCGCGGGATCGATCTCGCGGTGACGGCCCAGACCCGCGCAGCGTTTGCAGGCGCCCAGGTGGGAGTTGAACGAGAAGTGCCGCGGCGTGACGCCTGCGGCGAACACCACGCCGTGAGCTGGGCAGACCGGGTGGCGGGTCAGCGTGAGGACCTCTTCGCCCCGACGGGGCCGGAAGAGACACCTGTCGCCGCCCTGCGCGTAGGCCAGGGCGATGGACTCCGAGAGCCGCGCGCGGCTGGCGGTGCGGGGGTTGAGGCGGTCGATGACCAGCGCGCGCTCGGCGAGCGTCTCTGCATCTGGAAGCGTCTCCAGGCGGACCTCGCGACCGTCCGCGCCCAGCGCGCGCTGGAAGCCCTCCTCGATGAGCGTCGAGACAGGGGTCGTCGGCGGGAGGGAGGCCAGGAGCCAGCCGGTGCCTGGATTGGCTGCGGCCAGCCGGCGCGCTGCGGCGCTCGGCGCGCTGGCTTGGAGGTACAGCCCGCAGGTCGGGCAGTGTGGGCGGCCCAGGCGCGCGAACAGCAGGCGCAGCAGATCGTAGATCTCCGTCACCGTCGCGACGGTGGAGCGCGGGTTGTGACCGCGCCCCTTCTGGTTGATGGAGATCGCCGGGGCCAGACCCTCCACCGAGGTGAGGGGGGCGCGCGGCACCTGACCCAGGAACCGCCGGGCGTACGTCGACAGGCTCTCGACGTATCTGCGCTGGCCCTCCGCGAACAGGGTGTGGAACGCCAGCGAGGACTTCCCGGAGCCCGACGGGCCGGTGATCACCGTCATGCAACCCAGCGGGAGGTCGACGTCGACGCTGTCCAGGTTGTGTGTGCGCACGCCTCGCAGGGAGATCTTCCGGGGGCGGCGGCTGCGCCGCGTGGGTTGGATCAGGTAGGCCGGGGCTGTCTCTGCGACCTGCGCGGCCCCTGTCTCTGCGTTTACTGTCTCTGCGGCGTCCAGCGCGGCCTCATGGGCCAGCACCTCGGCCAGCAGCCGGCCGGTGGGGGTGTCGAGCGCCGCGATGGCCTCGGGGGTGCCCTGCCCGACGAGCCGGCCCCCCTCCGCGCCGCCCTCGGGCCCCATGTCGATCACCCGATCGGCCACCTTGATGACGTCGGTGTTGTGCTCGATGATCAGCACGGTGTTGCCGGCATCGACCAGCCGCTGCAGCACCACCAGCAGTTTCTTCACGTCTTCCATGTGCAGCCCGGTGGTGGGCTCGTCGAGCACGATCAGCGCATGCCCGTTGGTCGGTCGCGCGAGCCGCTTCGCCAGCTTGATCCGCTGCGCCTCGCCGCCCGACAGCGTCGTGGAGGGCTGCCCCAGCGTGAGGTAGCTCAGCCCCACGTCGACCAGTGTCTGCAGAATCCGCCGCAGGCGCAGGTGGTTGTGGAAGAACTCCCGCGCCTCGGAGATCGGCATCGCCAGGATCTCGTCGATGGACTTCCCGCGGTATCGGACCTCCAGCGTCTCTGCATCATAACGCCGACCGCAGCAGGCCTCGCAGGGGACCTGCACGTCGGCGAGGAACTGCATCTCAATCGTGCGTACGCCGGCGCCGTGGCACTCCTCGCAGCGACCGCCCACCACGTTGAACGAGAACCGCCCCTTGACGTAGCCCCGCGCGCGCGAGAGCGGCAGCGCCGCGAACAGGTTGCGGATGTCTCCCCAGGCGTCGGTGTAGGTGGCCGGGTTGGAGCGTGGGGTGCGGCCGATCGGGCTCTGGTCGATACGCAGCACCTTGTCGAGGTGCTCGATCCCGTCGATGCCGTCGTGCGTGCCCGGGACGGTCTGCGCGCCGTGGAGCTCCGCCTCGAGCGCGCGGCAGAGCGTGGCGTCGACCAGGCTGCTCTTTCCGCTACCAGACACGCCCGTGACCACCGAGAGGCAATTCAAGGGGAGGGTGAGCGTGACATCCTTGAGGTTGTTCTGTCGGGCTCCGCGGAGCACGAGGGTCTTCTCGCCGGGGACCCTGCGCTGCTCCGGGAGGCGGATTCGCTCCTCGCCGCGAAGATACCGGGCGGTGAGCGCCTTCGAGCGCAGGAACCGCCGAGGGGTGCCCGCGGCGACCACCTGCCCGCCCTGGGAGCCCGCCCCGGGGCCGATCTCCACCAGGTAGTCGGCCCGAGCCATCGTCGCCGCGTCGTGCTCGACCACCACCACGCTGTTGCCCTGGTCACGCAGGCGCACCAGCGCCTCCAGCAGGCGGTCCTGGTCGCGGCCGTGCAGGCCGATGCTGGGCTCGTCCAGCACATACGTGATGCCCTGCAGCCCCGCGCCCACCTGCCGGGCCAGACGGATGCGCTGGGCCTCGCCGCCCGACAGGGTGTTCGCCGGTCGGTCGAGCCCCAGGTAACCCAGCCCCACCTGTGACAGAAAGAGCAGCCGCGCGCGCAGCTCGCTGACGATGGAGGTGCCGATCTGGCGCTCGGTCGGCGCGAGGCAGAGGGCCCCGAAGAACGTCTGGGCCTGCTCGACGGTCATCGACGACAGCCCCACGATGCCCCGGTCGCGGAACCGCACCGCCCGCGCGACGGGGCACAGACGCTGGCCTGCGCACGCCGGGCAGGTGACCCGACGGCGGAAGGCGGCCAGCGCGCGCGGGCGCCCGAACCGCCACACATGCCGGATGATGGGCAGAAAGCCTGCCCAGGTGCGTTTGCTGGTGACGGTGCGGCCGCCGGACTCCCGCTGCACGGTGTAGCGCACGCTCGCGCCGGTGAGGAGCGCAGACTGCTGGGCCGGGGTCAGGTTGCGCCAGTGCTTGCGCAGGGAGATCTTCAGGCTGCGGGCCACCGTTCGGATCACCTGCTCGCTCACGTGCGAGAACGGCAGCTTGCCCTCGTCGTTGAGGGCGCGCAGGGCCCGGTGGGCCGGGGCGTTGGGGTCGATGAGCAGCGACTGGTCGAAGTCTTCGAGCCAGCCCATGCCGTCGCACTCCTCGCAGCGGCCCTGGGGCGCGTTGAAGGAGAACAGGCGCGGCTCCATCTCGGGGATGGAGATGCCGTGCTCGGGGCAGCTCCGATCGGCCGAGAACACCCGGTGCTGCCATCCCTCGCTTCTTGCTGGCTCTCTTCGGGAGGAGTCCCTGGTTGCGGCCCCCCTGTTTGCGGGCCCCCTGTCTGCAAACCCCCTGTCTGCGGGGGCTCGAGCCACCAGCAGGCTGACCACTCCGCTCGTCATGGTGACGGCGCGCTCGATGGCCTCTACCAGCCGCCCTCGGGACTCGGGCCGCGCGCGCAGCCGATCGAGGACCAGCTCGATGGTGTGCTTCTCGTACCGCGCAAGCGACAGCTCCTCGTCCTCCAGGGACACGAGACGGCCGTCGATGCGGGCGCGGAGGTAGCCGTTCGCCAGGGCGTCGGCCAGCTCGCGCCGATACTCGCCCTTCCGGTCGGACACGATCGGGGCCAGCACCTGCAGACGCGCCCCTGGGTGATCGCGCAGGATGGCGTCGGCCAGCTCGCCGGGGGAGGTGGTGGAGATGACCCGCTCGCAGACCGGGCAGCGCGGGGTGCCCAGGCGCGCCATCAGCAGTCTCAGGTGATCGAGGATCTCCGTGACGGTGCCCACCGTGCTGCGGGGGTTGCGGCCCCGGGTCTTCTGGTCGATGCACAGAGTGGGGGAGAGCCCGTCCACCCGCTCGACGCGGGGCTTCTCCATCCGGCCCAGGAACTGCCGCGCATAGGACGACAGCGACTCCAGGAAGCGACGCTGGCCCTCCTGGTAGATCGTGTCGAAGGCCACCGATGACTTTCCTGAACCGGACAGGCCGGTGATCACCACCAGCCGGTTGCGGGGCAGGGCCAGGGAGATGTCCTGCAGGTTGTTTTCGTTGGCTCCGATGATCTCGATTCGATCGACGTGCGGGGGGCGGGGAGCGGCCATGGGGAGGGCTCCGGCGGGCGGATGGGGAGCACGCCGGGGGACGGCGCAGCGGGGGAAGGACCTGAACAGGTGTAACTGGTTTACAGGTCCCGTCCCACGCCGCGAGACCGAGGCCACGGGCGGTCCGGCGCGCCGTCCTGGGCGAACTCACACAGAGCGGCGCGTTGCAGGCCGCGCTCAGCCGCCGAGCACGCAGGTCTCGTCGATCACCAGCGAGCTGTAGTCGGCGGGATCCAGGACGGCCGGCGCCTCCTCGTCTGCGTTGGACATCGTCAGCGCGCTCCATCCCGGTGTGGTGCCCATCAGCGCCGCCATGAACGCAGCCTCGACGTCCTGGACCGGGTCCGTGTAGAACAGCGCCACCCACTGTCCCTCGAAGCAGGCTGCATAGAGCCAGGAGTCTCCGAAGCTGACGTCCTCGCTGCCGTCGTTGTCCTGGTAGGTGAGCGGGACCTCCATCGCGGCCCAACCCAGTCCGCCCAGATCGGTGTAGTGATCCGGCGGCGGCGCGCCGTCGAGGGTGAGCTCCCACGGGCTGGCCATGGCCTCGTCCCACAGGTAGGCCTTCGGAGGGGGGCCCTCGAAGGCCGAGCCCGGCATGGCCGTGAGCCGCACGTTGCTGGGCTCGATGCCGGCGTAGGTGCCGCCGACGGTGATGGTCTCGACGCCGAGCAGGTTGGTCCCCAGTGGGATCGCGAGGGGATCGGAGACCGTCCCGTCGATGCCCTCCTCGCTCTCCTCGCTCATGTCGGGCTCGAAGGCGTTCCAGCCCTCGACCAGCCCCATCGCCTTCCACTCGGCCGAGAGCTCTCCTCGGGCGTAGACCACCCAGGGGACGGCGATCCCGTCGTAGGTCTCGTCTCCCGACAGGAAGCCGTCGCCGTCGCCGTCGGTGTGCAGCGTCGCGAAGGAGACAGAGACCTCCAGGGTGGATGAACCCTCGGGATCCGGCGCGAAGAAGCTCTCCTCGGGCGGTGAGTCCACGGTGATCTGCAGCGGGTCGGAGTCGGCGGGGGCGCTGCTCCAGGGCGTCAGGCTGTCGAACCCCTCATCGCCGGGCAGGAACCATGTCAGGTTCAGCGTCGTGCCTTCCCAGGCGCCGTCCAGCGCGAAGCCCAGATCGGCGGCGGCTGTGGTCGTGGTGGTGGTTGTGGTCGTCGTGGTCGTCGTGGTGGTGGGCGTCGTTGTTGTCGCGGTTGTTGTAGTGGCGGTTGTCGTGGTGCCGGTTGTTGTGGTCGTCCCGGTGTCGCCAGGCTCGTCGTCACCCTTGCAGGAGATGAGGGGGCTGGAGAGGATGGTGAGGGAGAGTGCGAGGTCGATTCGTCTCATGATTCCTCCGGTTCCCTGGCGTTGAAGCAAGGTCCGTGCCGACAGACTCGCCAGTTTGTGCGCTGTCGGTGACGACCCCCACCGTCCTCATCCCGTTGCGGGTCAGCGTAGATTGGGGCCGAGAACAGGAGGGTTGTTTCTGGGCGGGCCCCCTGGCTGAACCTGGTCGGGGAGGGGGCCTGGCCCAGCGCCGGATGCTCCAGTGCCTCGCTCCAGCTGTGCTGGTCGTCCGGCATGCCGCGTACCCGTCTGCCGAGTGGGTGTGGCCTGTTGGGTCGCCTGCGGGCGTCAGCCGACGAGGAAGTAGAGCGCCACGCCGGCCGCGATCAGGGCGGCGCCCAGCCCCCGGGCGAGCACCAGGGAGCGCTTCATCCCCAGCAGATCGATCGTCTGGGGCGTGACGAATGGGTACCGGATGATCACCAGGCCCATCCCCGCCGCCATGATCAGGTAGCCCAGCGCGCCGCCGTCGATGTCCTCGCGGACGACTGCGATCACCCCGCCGATCGCGGGGATCCCCAGCAGACCCACCAGAAACGGCGCGATACGGGCCTGCGCGAACTCGACGAAGCCCGCGACCTCCGCGCCGCACTCAGCATCGCAGACCGCCGCCATCTCGCTGCCGCCGTCGCGACCGAGGAGCTGAACGCTATCCAGTTGCTCCCGCTCCGAATGACACCAGGTGCAACGGCCGGCCACGGAATCACCTCCGGGCGTGAGCCTACCACGCGCGGCTCAAGCGGACGGTGAGGGAGCGCTAACGCGGGGCGGGCAGCTCCAGCGACTCAGCGACGGCGGGGGCGAGCAGGCGCGCCATCGCCTTGTGTCCGCGCTGGCTGAAGTGGATGCGGTCGAGGAACAGATCCGGAGCGGGTCCGGAGATCCCGTCGGCTCGGGGGAGCCCTGAGACGGCGTCGACCAGGGTGCCCCTGGCACAGGCCAACAGCATCGCGATCACGGGCACACCTCCAGG
>CAYXGP010000310.1:0-8196 GCA_964464515.1 uncultured Enterobacterales bacterium | reverse complement strand
CCCGCAAGGGAGCTACAGGGTCGCGGTATCAACTTGAAGCCGCGACCCTGTACCGCTGGCAGCAGCGCTCCTTTCGACTTCATTGGCTTCAACCAGACCGCCATCGAGGAGGAAGGCGTCATCGAACATCCTCGCCGCCGTATTGGATGCATCCTTCATCGACAAGAGTGGCAAACGCACACACGACCCTGGGTGGTTCTACAACGGAGACCACAGCCGAACGCGGTCTGGAGGTCTCGGCGCTCGGGTTGGTCGACCTCAAGGAGAACTCCTCCTACACCATTGGTGTCCGTCAAACGCCACCAGTCCTCCCCGACGATGAGACCAGACTCGACTTCAAACTCAGGCAACTCAAAGACGTTCGCCCCCGGCCAGGGCCCTCGGTCAAGCTGCTGGTCGATAGCGCTTTCGCCAACGCGCCGTTCGTGACGGGCGCGTGAGCTGGAGCTGTCGGGCAAGGCCGACAACGGCAGCGAGTTCCAAACCCTGGTTGCCTGGCACGACGGCCTCAAGCGCAAGCTGCGGGTGGTCATGATCAGCCGCAGCGCCGATGGCGAGCGCCGTCGCGTGTTGCTCTTCTCGACCAGCACCACCCCGACCGGCTGGCAGATCGTCGAGCTGTACCGAGCTCGCTTCCAGATTGAGTCTTGTTCCGCGACGGCGAGCAGTTCTGCGGGCTGAAGGACGGTCAGATGCGAGACGAGGTGGCGCTGCGCTTCCACTTCAACATGTCGCTGTCTGCCCTCAACATCCTGCGACTCAGGAGCGGGCGTTGGGACGAACCGCGATGTCCCTGGCGTCCATGAAGCGCTGCCAGTACAAGGAACTCCTGCTGAGTCAGCCTATTGACAGGCGGGGCTCGACCAGAAGTCTGCCAGCATGTTGAAGAACCACGTGAGTATGGAGTCATCGCCGCCTGAAACTGTCCGAACAATTGGAGAAATGAAGTGAGGGAAGCATCCCCAGGGTGATCGCATCAACACCCGAGCGCTCCTTCGAGGCGAGATTGAGGCCCTGATCGCTGTCCTCGAAGGGCTTCGCCAGAGCCAGGCCGCTGGTCCCCCCGCTGAGAGGACCCGGGCCCCCGCGAGACAATCTCGTCGGTGAATCCGATCGAGGGTGAACCTGATTTTCTGGTGCGATGGCCCTGGAAGCATCTCCAAGATGACTTGGAGGTATCGCCCTGGCGGGCGAGCCGCGCTCCAACCTGCCCCTTGATCTCTTGCGTGCCTAGCGGATCCGATCGGAAAAGCCCCGTGATCTTCGAAGAAGCACCGAATAGACGGACAGCTCTTCTCTCGGTGGCGGGGGAGCGTGACATCCATTTACAATTCACCTGGAGTAATCAAGGTCATCTTGAAATGCGACTCCTGCCATTGGCCATGCATGCAGTGATAATGGCCATGTATGCAGTGATAGTGGGGCATGAAAGAGGGAGGTTCCCGCTGGGACCGCCCCGCCAAGCGACATGATCTTGTTGAATTGTGCGCTGGACCAGGTCTCGTTTTCGGGCTGTTGAGGAAAAAAACTCACCACTCGGGGTTCGTTCAGGGATGGAGAATGGGGCAGATGGAACCGTTCAAGCTGCCCACGTCGCTCTTGCTCTGACTACTCGGATACCTCCATGGGTCCTTACGAGCGCTCGAAGAATGTCTACGACTTCATTCGGCTGCTCATCGGCGACAGCATCTCCGATCGGGCCATCGCGCGCCGCTGGGGGATCCCCTGGCGCAGCTTTCTGCTCCTGAAGAAGGGGGAGCGCCTGCCGCCGCGGATCTCCGATCTGTCGAAGCTGGCGGACCTGCTGGGCGTCGATCCGATCTTCGTCTTCGAGGCAGCGCGGGGAACGGCCGCGACCATGCTCCAGACCCTGCTCGAACGCCGCGATCAGGACCTCGTCCTGGAGACGCTGTTCAGCCAACTGAGCTGGCGCCACCAGCACCCGACGCGCGACCTCCGCCTCACGCTCAGCCAGATAGGAGACGCCGCCTTCACCATCGACCTGCACGGTCACATCATCGACATGAACCCGTGGCTGTCGGATCTGACCGGGTACGATCGAGCGACCCTGAGGGGGATGTGCCTGTGGGATCTCGGCATTCCCGAAGAGCGTCCCCAGCTGGCTGCCCAGATCGCCGAGGTCTACAGCAACGGCGTCGTCCGTGGAATCGCGATGCGCTGGCGACTCTCCACCGGGGCCATTCGCGACGTCGTGCTGACCGCCAACCGCATCGATGATCCTGATGGTCACACCGTCGGTCTCCAGGCCACCGCTCGGTTGAGCTCAGGCCGCGGGGATGACGCGGTCGCAGAAGAGGCCTGGGTGGAGCTCCTCGCATTGGCACCACTCTTCATCGCCCAGGTGAACGCGGCGGGGCAGATCATCCGGGCCAATGGCGCTTCTACCGGTGCTCTCGAACCGAACGGCTCGCTGTTGGAGTTCGTTGATCCGGATTACCATCCTGCGCTCAAGGCGAGCCTCCAGGAGGTGCGTGAGAGCGGCAGGACCATCCTGGTTGAGGTCGGCTGGCAGGGTGAGCAGGGGCCCCGTCGCCACCTCGCGCATGTCGTCCCGCTCATACGGAGCGGCGACGAAGTGGATCATGTCCTCGTCATCGCGGGTGAATTTCGGCTCAACCAGCCCCCCTCGTCGTAGACTCGCAGAGCCCACCATCCGATACGCGGCCCTACGTACCCGGGCCGGAGGGACGCGGTTCGAGGACGCCGGACCGTTGTGGAGCAATCGCGCAATCGAGGTTCCGCGAGCTCGAGAGACCGCGCAGTCGTGAAGTCGCGGCGCCCGCGAGGCGAGGTCCGCAGGACCCCCAGGCTGGAGGCCCGGAGCTCCAGAGTTGACGCAGCCCCCCCAAGCGGTCAATTGCCCGGCCTCCCCTTCACCACAAGGAAGACCCATGCCCCGCGGGACCTACTTCTCCGACTTCGCCATCGGCCAGACCTACCTGAGCCAGGGCCGGACCATCACCGAGGCCGACGTCGTCGCCTTCGCCGGCCTGTCTGGCGACTTCAACCCCCTGCACACCGACGCGACCTTCGCGGCCCGCACCCCGTTCGGCCAGCGGATCGCCCACGGGATGCTCGTCGCCAGCATCTCGACCGGCCAGGGACAGACCCTGGGCATCTTCGAGGGCACCACCCTCGCCCTCATCTCGCAGACCTTCACCTACAAGGCGCCGATCTTCTTCGGCGACACCACCCGGCTGCGTCTGGAGGTCGAGTCCGTCCGCCCCAGCTCCAAGGGCGGCAAGGGCGTCGTCGTCTTCAATTCGTCCGTCCTCAAGCAGGACGACACCGTCGCCATCGCCGGCACCTGGACGGTCCTGTTCCGCGATCGGCCGGCGGGGTGATCCGGTAAGGTACCCCCCGAACATCACCAGGGCTGCCAGAGAGTGGGCCTGCGAGAGAGTGGGGCCGCGAGCTCCGGGGGCGAGATTGCGACGCAGCAGGTTCATCGTCATCGAAGGGCTCATCGGCGTCGGCAAGACCACCCTCTGCCGCATCCTGCAGCGGCGGTATCGCGCCCGGCTCATCCTCGAGCCTTGCGACGAAAACCCCTTTCTGGCCTCGTTTTACGCCGATCAGGAGCGGTTCGCCTTCCCCGCGCAGATGTTCTACCTCGCCACCCGCTTCGCCCAGCAGATGCAGGTGGCGCAGACCGACCTGTTCACCGACGTGGTGGTGGCCGACTACATCTACGACAAGGACCGCCTGTTCGCCGAGCAGACGCTCAGCGCCCGTGAGCTGGCCCTGTACGATCGCTTCGCCGACCTGCTCAGCGGGGGGGTGCCCAACCCCGACTTCGTGCTGTTCCTGGACGCGCCGACCCGCGTGATCCAGGAGCGGATCTCGCGGCGGGCCATCGCCGCCGAGCAGGTCATCGAGGACGGCTATCTGGACTCCCTGCGCGAGCGCTACTACGCGCTGTGGGAGCGCTACGACCGCTCACCGGTCTACGTGCTGGACACCACAGAGATCGACTACACGGCCGACCCCGAGGCGCGGACCCGAATGCTCGATCTGGTCGAGGGGTGGATGGAAGGCCGTCCGGTGGACTGGGCGCCGCCGCCATACCGGGCCAGCGCGCCAGAGCAGCTCGCCCTGTTCGGGTGAGCCCTGTTCGGGTGAGCCCTGTTCGGGTGAGCACGACCAGCTCGCTGAGCGAGTGGGTCGCGCGCGTCACCGGCGCCGCCGAGGCCCGTCCCGCTGGCCGCATCCAGTCGCTGTGGAGCGGGTACGGCGAGCTGCTGCGCTTCCGGCTGGTGGACGGCTCGGCGCCGACCGTGGTGGTCAAGGATGTCTGTCCGCCCACGGCGGGGGGCACCCGTTCGCACGCCCGCAAGCTCCGCTCCTACGCCGTCGAGACGCGCTGGTATGAGCACTGGAGTGGCCGCTGCGGTGTGACCTGTCGGGTGCCGGCCGTGCTGGCCGCCGAGCGTATCGGCGATCGGTTCAGGATCGCGCTGGAGGACCTCGACGCCACGGGTTTTTCCGTTCGGATCCGTCAGATGACCGATGCGCAGACAGCGAGCTGCCTGGGTTGGCTGGCGGCGTTCCACGGGCGGTTCATGGGCGCGACGCCGACCGGGCTGTGGCCGGTCGGAACCTACTGGCACCTGGACACCCGCCCCGACGAGCTCGCCGCGATGGGCAACGTCCCCCTGCAAGCCGCGGCGACCGCAATCGACGCCCGACTGTCTGCAGCGCGCCATCAAACCCTCGTACACGGCGACGCCAAGCCCGCCAACTTCTGCTTCGCGCGGCGCGGCCGAGGGGTGGCCGCGGTCGACTTTCAGTATGTCGGCGGGGGCTGCGGGATGAAGGACGTGGCCTACCTGCTGAGTCATGAGGCCTCACGGCCTCGGCTTGAGCGCTGGCTCGATCTGTACTTCCGACAGCTCCGCGCCGCGCTGAAGGGAGCGGGGTCGTCAGACGCCATCGAGAGGGAGTGGCGCGACCTCATTCCGTTCGCCTGGGCGGACTACCATCGGTTCCTGGATGGATGGGCGCCGGGGTGGCGGGTTCACCGGCTGGGCCGGCAGATCACCCGAGATGTGTTGCGTTCTCTGTGAGCAAGCCGGAGAGTCAGTCGTCCTGCACCGGGCGACGCTGACGCCGCTTGCGTTTGCTGGTCACCGCCTGCATGCGGTGCCGCCCGCACTTCGGACACCGCCACTTCTTCTTCTTGTGATGGGTACCCCGTGTCTCGGCCATCTTGACTCGGCACTTCTTGCAGGTCATGGCAACCGCGCTATCAGCAGCCGACGACGTGGATGCGACGATCGTCGCGGGTCACGTCGCGCAGAAACATACGATCGTCCCAGGATGTGGTGCTGCGGAGATCGAACAGCACCAGCAAACCTTCGCCGAGGCCGGCCCGGTCGAGGTACCCGGAGAGCTGCTCGATGCCCTGCTCCTCGGTCTGGGTGTCGCGCCGGAGCTTCACCTCGATCGCGTACCGCTCGTCTCTCCAGGTGATGAGCAGATCCAGGGCGCCGCGTCCGAGACCGTACTCCCGCTCGATGCGACCGCCACCGTTCACCACCCGCTGCAGAAACGCCGTCAGCATCAGGTGGGGCCCCGACTCACGATAGGAGAAGCCCTGCTCATTGGAGGCCCTACTCGTTGGACGTCAGCGCCGCCGTCTGCTCCTTGACGTCGCCCCGGCCCCACTCGCCGTCGCGGTTGGCGAGCGCCGCGGCCTTCTTGGCCTTCTTCTCGGCCTGCAGCTCGACGAGGTGGTGGTGCGTCGTGAAGTACGGCAGCGCCTTGCCCACCGCGTCGGTCACGGAGTCGAAGCCGTGCTGCTCGAGGAAGGCCAGCGTGCCCTCGATCATCTCGGTGACCATGCCGAAGCCCTGGAGCATCGGTCCGGTGCACGACTGCACCGTGTTGGCTCCGACCAGCATGTGCTCGATGGCGCTCTTGGAGTCGGTCACCCCGCCGATACCCGAGATGGAGAGACCGGGTTGATCGAGCGCCATCTCCGCGACCATGCGCAGCGCGATGGGCTTGACCGCCAGGTACGAGTAGCCGCCGAACGTGCTGTGTCCCTGGACCGTCGGCTGGGGTCGCAGCGTGCGCATGTTGATGCCGATGCACGCCAGGATGGTGTTGATGGCGCTGATGCCCGTGGCCCCGCCGGCGACCGCTGCGCGGGCCGGGATCCGGATGTCGGTGATGTTGGGGGTCATCTTGGCCCACACGGGCTTGCCGGGGACGGCCTCGACCACCCAGCGCGTGACCTCCTCGACCATCGGGGGGTTCTGGCCCATCGCCGCGCCCATCCCCGACTCGGGGTGGCCGTGGGGGCAGGAGAAGTTCAGCTCCAGCGCGTCGCAGCCGGCCTCGATGCAGCGCCCCGCGAGCTCCTGCCAGCGGCCGCGGTCGTAGCTCTCCATGATGGAGCCGATCAGCACACCCTCAGGGTGCTCGTCCTTGACGCGCCTGAAGTCGTCCTCCCAGTCCTCGAAGGGCCGATCGCTGATCAGCTCGATGTTCTGGAAACCCACGTTGTCCTTCTTCGGGCTGCGCAGCTTGCCGTAGCGGGGCTGCACGTTGACCACGGGGGTGTCGGTGAGGGCCACCGTCTTGGCGACCACCCCGCCCCAGCCGGCGTCGAACGCCTTGCCGATGATCTTCGCGTTGGTGGAGGGCGGGCCACTCCCGATGATGAACGGGTTGGCGAATCGGAGTCCATCGAACGTGACGGCCAGCTTGTTGGACATGCCTGCTTCCTGTGGTGGGGTGGGCCTTCGGTGATCCCCTCCTTATAGCGAATCCCCGAGGAGGGCCCATGCAGCTGATCGATGTCCGGGTCGACGGCGCTCGCAGCGACGTCGACGTCCGCGGTGGTCGCTTCAAGCGGATCGCTCCCCACGACCCCGAGCGCGCGCGCGCCGAGGGAGAGGCGCACCACTCCGGAGGGATGATCGTGCCTCCGTTCGCGGAGCCCCACGTACACCTCGACGCCACCCAGCTCGGCAGGGTCCTGGAGAATGAGAGCGGCACGCTCACGGAGGGCATCGCCATCTGGTCGCGGGCCCGAGAGAGACTCACAGCCGAGGATGTGCGGGAGCGCGCGCTGACCACCCTGCGCTGGTACCTCGCGGGCGGCACCCTTCGCGTGCGCACCCACGTCGACACGGGCAGCGTGACGGCCGCCGAGGCGCTGCTCGCGCTGCGCGCAGAGATCTCTGCGGGCGTCCCCGGGATGTGGACCGAAGACGAAGACACCGGCGCGCGCATCCCCGCGACCGCCGAGCTGCAGGTGGTGGCGTTCCCGCAGGAGGGGATCCTGCGGGCCCCGGGACGACGCGCAGCCTGGGAGCACGTGGCGCGACTGGGCTGCGACGCCGTCGGCGCCATCCCCCACTTCGAGCGCACCACGGACGAGGGCTGGGCCAGCGTCCGCCTGGCGTTCGATCTGGCAGAGCAGCTCGGAGCGCGGGTCGATCTGCACTGCGACGAGACCGATGATCCGGGCAGCCGCAACCTGGAGGTGGTCTGCGCAGAGACGACCGATCGTGGCTTCGGGGGCCGGGTGGTCGCCGGACACTGCACAGCCCTCCACAGCTACCCCAACCCGCATGCGGCCAAGGTGATCGCCCTGGTGGTGGAGTCCGGCGTGCAGGTGGTGACCAACCCGCTGGACAACGTGGTGCTCCAGGGCCGGTTCGACGGCTACCCGCGGCGGCGGGGCCTCACTCGCGTGGATGAGCTGTGGAGAGAGGGCGCGCGCGTGGGCATCGGCCACGACTCCGTGATCGACCCGTGGTACCGGCTGGGCACCGCCAACATGTTGGACCCCGCCAGCATGCTGATTCACGTAGGGCAGCTCACGCGGACGGGGCAGATGCGGAAGGTGCTGGAGACGCTGAGTGGCGACAACCACCTGCCGTTCGGCGAGCCCCCGAAGATCATCGAGGGCGCACCGGCGGACTTCCTGTGGTTCCCCACACCGGACCCGATCGAGGTGCTGCGCCGGCGATGCGCGCCGCGGGTGTACCAGGGCGGGCGCCGGCTGATCGTGCCGGCTGATGTGATGGAGGCGACCGGATAGATTCCGCCCTTCCCGTGTCGGAGAACCACCATCGCTGGGACCCGCCACCCAACACGTGGATCGCGGGTCGTGGAGACGTGTGAACGCGGACCGTGCAATCGAGGAGCGTGAAATCGAGA
>CAYXGP010000309.1:0-8201 GCA_964464515.1 uncultured Enterobacterales bacterium | reverse complement strand
TGTCCCCGAAGATCCATGCCCTGTCGGTGAAGCTCGACTGGACAGGTCGAGTCTGCGCATTCCCGGTCGACCGGGGCGTGCGTGAGCTGACTCACCGGGGTGACCAATACAAGCGCGGCCGACTGCCGCTCGGCCAGCCAGGCGATCCGCCTCAGGTTGGCCTCGTAGTGGCGCAGCGCGACCGCGCGTCGCGCGTCGGACAGGCGCTCGCCGTCCACGTTGTCGTGGTTGCCGGCAGCGAGCCAGGTGGGGGCGACCGCCCACCGCAGCAGCGTGTAGATCTGCAGGTGCTCCAGGGCCTGCTGGGTCCGCATCGCCAGGCCCGCCCGCAGCGTGCCGTACCGCTGGTGGAACCAGGTGTTACCCAGGTCGTTGTGGCCGGTATAGACGACGACTGCGTCGAATCGCCAGGCGGACAGCTCCTCGACGATGCGGACCAGATCGTGTGAGTCGAGGCCCGGCGAGCCCAGGTTCACCGACGTGACGCCGAGGCGTTCGCCCAGCAGGCGGGCGAAGTACCACTCGTCGGGCAGGCCGGGGGTGCCCCCCTCGACGCTGCTCCCACCCAGCACCGCGATCCGCGTTGTGTTGTGCTCGGCGGGGAAGGTCCCGCGTCGGAGCAGGCCGTGGTAGACCGCCGTGACGGTGCCGTCCTGCTCGGTGAAGTACTGCTCGATGGATTGGATTCCGGAGTGTATCCGGACGGGGGGCGGCGGCGGTCCCAGGGCGACCCTGAGTGTGATCTCGACCAAGGCGAAGATGGTCGTCGAGACGAGCAGGCCGAGGGCGAGGCGGGCGGGGCGTCTCATCGAGCGGCCCTGCGTCGGGCGTCGGGGCTCACCCCCTCACTCCCCATCCTGCATGTACCCCAGCGACTCCAGGGCTCTCCGCGTCTCTTCATCCAGATCGACCCCCGCCGAAGAGGTCTCGCGGACGTACTCCAGCCCCGCTCCCTCGGGGGGCGTTCGCCCGTCGCTCGGGTCCCACGGCCCCTCCACCGCGTCGCCGACCGTCACCCACACCTCTGCGTCGTAGGGCAGGACGATGAAGCGATCGCCCGCCTGGACCCGGAGCGTGCTCCGTCGCCCGTCCTTCAGGATGACGCCGTCGGAGGTCACCAGACCCGCCCGCCGCGCAACCCAGGGCTGCCCGAGGACGTCCTCCAGGCGCGCCGAGAGCCGCGCGACGTCGGCCGGCCTGCGCTTGGAGAGGTCGACCGTCTCTGCGGGGTCGGCCGCGGGGGCGTACAGCTCTCGACGGTTCGCTTTCAGATCCCAATCCAGCCGCAGCCCGCCCTCCAGCAGTCCCACGCGATTCGTCGCGAAGCGCGTGGTCTCTGCGGAGAACGCCCGAGAGGTCGTCGGCGGGGACGCCAGATCCACTCCGTCGGCCTGCACGGAGCCGCCGATCCAACTTGCGACCGTGGGGGCGATGTCGTGGGTGCCCACCGTCTGCTCGACCACCGCTCCGCTCGGAAGCCCGGCGCCGGAGATCACCAGCGGGACGTGGAGCTGCTCGCTGTACAGCGTGTGCGCGTGTCCCCACGAGCCCCGCTCGCCGAACTCCTCGCCGTGGTCTGCCGTGACGACCCAACGCACGGAGCGCGCGGTCGTGGCCAGGCCGATGCGCGCGAGCTGGTCATCGACGTACCGGATCGCCTCGTCGTACTGCGCCTTCTGGTGGGTGAGCTGAGCGGCGGATGGGGGGTTCTTCTTGAAGTGGAAGTAGTGCTTGTACTCCAGGTCGCCTTTCTGCGGCGCGCGGTCGAACATCGTCTCGTACGGCTCGGGGGGATCGTACTCATAGTGGACGTCGTAGAAGTGCAGAAATACGAACGCGGGCTTCCCCTCAGGGAGCTCGGACCACCACTTGAGGGCCGCGTCCACCACGTCCTCGGCGTCCACCCGTCCCTGCAGGTTCTTCTTCTCTGTGTGCAGGTCGAAGTCTTCGAAGCGGTCGAACCCGCGGTCGAAGCCGAACACGCGCGAGACGTACAGCGTCGCCACGAAGCCGCCGGTGGCGTAGCCGGCCGCCTTGAACACCTCGGGCAGCACGGGCACGTCGGCGCCGAGCGAGAGGTGGTCCTCGATCACCTGGTGGGTCGCGGGGAGCTGTCCGCTGAGCATCGTGGTGTGCGCCGGGAGCGTCCACGGTGAGGGGCTGCGGGCATGCGCGTAGCGGGCGCCGGAGGCTGCGAGCTGGTCGATGAACGGGCTGGTCGGCCGCGGGTTTCCGTACGCAGACAGGTGTCCGGCCCGCAGGGTGTCGATGCTCACCACGATCACGTCGGGCTGCGCGGGATCGCCAGCCGGCAGCGGACCGGGCTCGCAGGCGGTGAGGAGCAGCAGGAGCGCGTTCACCATGCCCGCCACCACGACCAGCCCGAGGGCAGGTGCCACAGCACGAGGGGCACGATCACCGCCATCCCCAGCCCTGCCAGCAGCATGCGCCAGCGGCTCTCCCGCAGCAGCCGCCAGGTGCCGCGGGGATCGTCCAGCGCCAGCGCGAGGTACAGCATCAGCAGCGGCTCCAGGGGCACCCGGTAGCGTGAGAGACCCGCCAGCGCCGCGATCGCCGCCACGTGGTACAGCAGGATCCCGCCGACCACCACCGCGAGGTGGCTGCGCCCGCGGATCATCAGCGCCAGGCTGCCGCCGATCATCACCAGTCCCGACGACGCCGCGCCCCAAAGGACGATCAGCTCGTCCATCCACCACGGCATCCCCTTCCAGCGCCCCCAGCGCAGGTGCCGCGTGAGCAGCGAGTGGGGGGTCATGAGCTGGGCCGCCCGCTGGGGCATCCGACGCACGAATTCGGTGGGGTGTTCGCGTATCCACTCGAAGCCCGCGGCGGTCTGGCAGGCGTCGCGCTCGAGCGCCGCCTTGCGACCGGCGCAGGGCAGTCGCCCGCGGTCGCGGTAGCGCTTGAAGGCGCGCTTGGAGAGCTGCCCGTTTCCGTAGTCGAAGGTGAGCGGCGGGAAGTCGTTGTTGCCGAGGTACATCATCTGCCCCAGCGTGCGATCGGAGACCACCGTCGCGTCGAACTTCTGCGTCGCGTACACGCTGTATGGCGCCACGGTCAGCGTCGCCCCCAGCGCCAGCGCAGCGGCCTGGCCCCAGGCCCCGCGCTGCCGCCAACGCGTCCACAGCAGTCCGACGATGAAGATCGGCAGCATGTACGTGGCGACCCCCCGGAACAGCACGCAGCCGCCCGCCATCACCCCAAGCAGCAGGCCGGCCTTCAGGCGCTGTTTCGCTCCCGGCCCCGCGCTCCGGGCCCACCGCAGCAGCAGCAGGATCCCCATCAGCAGGGTTCCGTAGAGCACTTCGCTCCACAGGCGCATCGTGAAGAACGCCAGGTGCGGGCTGAGCAAATACAGCCACGCTGCGATCAGCGCGGCGCGCCGACGCCCGCCGGAGAGGTCGCGCACAATCCGGTACATCAGCACCGCGCAGCCCGCGGCCGAGGCGACCTGCAGCCCCTTGATCGTCGCTGCGTGCCCCAGCAGGAACTCGTGGATGGCGAGCAGCGCGGGGTAGCCAGGCGCCCACAGCCAGCCTGCCGAGGAGGTCATGCCGTCGCCTTCGGCCATGCGCTCGGAGAGTCGCAGGTAGGTACACTCGTCGCGCACGCAGCTGTCTCTGTACCAGACCGCTGCCGGGAGCACGCGCAGGACCGTCCCGATCGCGATGGCTGCGCGCAGCCAGCGATCGCGGAACCAGGGGAGCGGTGACTGCTGCGAGCTCACGGTCCCGCGAGGTGGGCTTGCGCTGCAGCGACGTCGGGGTGGTCGGGGTAGAGCACGAGCGCTCGATCCAGGGCCTGGCGGGCAGGGGCTTCGAGCCCCAGATCCCATCGCACCCGCGCGGTGACGGCCAGCAGCTCCGGCCGGTCGTGCCACTGGTAGAGCTTTCGGGACAGCGCGTCGTCGGCGAGCTGGGGATCCCCGCCGCGGCGGGTCGCCTCCGCCCAGAACGAGAGCAGCTCCAGGTCGCGGCGGCGGCCTTTCCGCGCCCGCATCAGGAACTCCGTCGCGGTGCCCCAGTCACCGTCGGCGATCGCCAGGCGCGCCTCCACCACCAGCATACGGGCGGCGCTCACCCCGCGCAGCTCCCCGATCCACAGGTGGTACTCAGCCGCGTCGCGGTCTCCGAAGTCGAGGAGGACGTCTGCCAGCGCGGCGTGGAACGCGCCCGAGTCGGGGCGAATAGACAGCGCGATCCAGCACGCGCGCTCGGCGCCCTCGAGGTCGCCGGCGGCTCGGAGGTCGTCGATGGCACCCAGGAGGGCCACCAGCTCCGCGCGCTCCCCATCGACGCTCAGCGGTCGCTGGAGACGCAGCTCCGCGGCGTCGTCGCCGCGCCCGAACGCCCGGAGCGTGTCGGCGTGGGCGTCGAGGCCGTCCTCTTCGTAGTACGACGAGCCGCTCGCCATCGCGAACTCCGCGGCGGCGTCGCCGAACAGGCCCATCCGCCCGTAGGCGGTCCCGAGGATGGCGTGGAAGTCGGGGTCGTCGGGATTCTGCTCGTTCAGGGGACGGATCTGACGGAGCGCAGTACGGTACTGCCCGGTGCGGTTGTAGCGTCGCGCCAGCGCCTTGATAGCGAGGTGGGGCCGTGGCTTCTCCTCGTCTCCAGCCGCGGTCGCCAGCAGGCTCAGCGCCAGCCACCCCAGGATCCCGAGTCCCATGAACCTCCCCACGCGAGCGCAGAGGCTAACGCACTCGACTCTCTCAGCGCTCGGGGCGGTCCTGGCGCTGGCCGCCACGTCGGGGTGCGGTCAGGGGTGCGAGCAGAAGGACACCACCGCAGCGCGGACTCCCTCCATCGTGCTGCTCACCCTCGACACCACACGCGCCGACAGGATCGGCGCCTACGGATACGCGGGAGCTCGGACGCCCACCCTCGACGGCCTCGCGGCGGCCGGCGGGCGCTTCACCCGGGCCTACGCCACGGTGCCGCTCACCACCCCCGCGCACGCGTCCATCCTCACCGGCCTGTACCCCACGCGGCACGGCGTCCACGGCAACGGCGACGCCATCCTGCCCGACGCCCTCACCACCCTCGCCGAGTACCTGCCGGACCACCAGAGCGCCGCGTCGGTCTCCGCCTTCGTGACCACGCGCGTGTGGAACCTCGATCAGGGCTTCGACGCCTACTTCGATCGCACGCACCACAGCTCAGCGCGGCCGGGCAACCGGTGGATGCAGGAGCGCCCCGCTGAAGAGGTGGTGGACGACGCCATCGGCTGGCTGAACGGCGTCGACGAGCGTCCCTTCCTGCTGTGGGCGCACTTCTACGACCCCCACAAGCCCTACGCCGCTCCCACGGAGTTCGCCGAGGCGATGCCCAGGCGGCCGTACGACGCAGAGATCGCCTACATGGACGCCCAGATCGGCCGCCTGAAGGCGACGGTCGATGCGATGGGCCGGTCCGAGGGTGTGATCTGGGTGGCGCTGGGCGATCACGGCGAGGCGCTGTCGGGGGAGCACGGCGAGACCGACCACGGGATCTTCATCTTCGATCCCACGATGCACATCCCGCTGATCATCCGGCCGGCCACGCCGCTGAGCGCGGGGAGGGTGGTGACGACGCCCGTCAGCCAGGTCGATCTGGTGCCGACCCTGCTGGAGATGGCGGGGAGGCCGGCGCCGACCGACATCGACGGCGTGAGCCGCGCGGCAGAACTGTCTGGAGAGCTGTCGGGCGGCGAGGAGACCTCCGTGCCTGTGTACATGGAGTCGTACACGGTGCAGCAGCGCTTCGGGTACCACCCCGAGCTGGCCGTGGTCGAAGGCCCCCTGAAGCTGATGGACACCCCCTCCCCGCGGCTGTTTGACGTCATCGCCGATCCCGGGGAGGCGCGCGATCTGAGCGCCGAGCGGCCCGACGACGTGGCCAGGATGCGGGAGGCGCTGGCGGAGATCCGCGGCCGCGGGGAGTCCGCAGAGGGCGGACCGGTGGCTCCGGAGCTGATCGAGCAGCTCGCGGCTCTGGGGTACGTCACGATGGAGGGGGCCTCGGACGAGGGCTGGTCGGATCTCGACGCGAAGGACCACCTCGACACCATCCGCGCGCTGGAGGAGGCCCGCGGGCTGTCCATGAAGCCCGACACCGCCGAGGAGGCCGTCCGGCGCTACGAGGAGATCATCGCGCGCGAGCCCCAGCTCAACGAGGCCCGCATGGGGCTGGCCCAGGTGCTGCGCGCGCGAGGTGAGCTCCCCCGCGCTGAAGAGATCCTGCGCGAGGCCATCGCCGCCAAGCCCTCCTCGACGGTGCTGCGGATGAACCTCGCCCCCATCCTGATGGCGCAGAACCGGGCCGGCGAGGCCATCGATCTGATCGGCACGGTGCTCGATCAGGTGCCCGGCGATCGCAGCGCCCAGCAGTCGATGATCCGCATGCTGGCGATTGACGGGCGCTCGCAGGCCGCCTTGGAGCAGGCCCGCGCCTGGCTGGAGGAGGACCCCACCAACGCGGCCATGAGCGCACACGTCGGGCTGCTCATGATGCACGGCGAGCAGCTCGACGGGGCCGAGCCCCACCTCAATGCGAGCCTCGCCGATGACGTGCCGCGGCCCGGGGTCTACTCGGCGCTGGCTCGCATCGCGACCTACCACGACGATCTCGACGCCACCGAGACGTACATCACCGCGGAGCTGGACCGGTTCCCCAGCTCGCGCGACGCCCGCTGGGCGCTCGGCAACCTGCACATGACCCGGGAGAACTGGCCGGAGGCCGCCGCGGAGTACGCCTACCTGGCCCAGACAGGCCCCCGCGACTTCGGCGCGCGGAGATCGTGGGCGCAGGCCATCTTCAACACCGGCGACTACGAGCTGGCGACGGAGATCCTCGCCCCCGCGCTGGCGGGCACCCCCGACGATCCCGAGGTGCTGCTGCTGCATGCCAACCTGCTGGCGAAGGCCGGCAGGATGGACGAGGCGCGTGCGGTCTTCGAGGAAGGCAAGCGCCTGAAGATGGCAGGGCCGCGGTGACCCGCGTCCTGAGCCCTGGCTACCTGTGGACGCCGGAGGGGATCCGGCGAGGCTGGAGCGTGGCGATGGCGGACGGGGTCATCACGGCGCTGGCGCCTGCCGGGGACCTGCCCGGGGAGCCCTTCCCCGATCACCTGTTGATCCCGGGGCTGGTCAACGCCCACTCGCATGCCTTCCAGCGGGCGTTTCGGGGACACGTCCAGTGGACCGACTCCGCGGAGGACTCCTTCTGGACCTGGCGCAGCCGGATGTACGCCGCCGCGGGGGCGCTCCCCCCGGAGGGGCTGCAGGCGATGAGCGCGCTGGCCTTCCTGGAGATGGCCGAGGCTGGCATCACCGAGGTGGGGGAATTCCACTACCTGCACCACCAGCCAGGAGGCGCGCCCTACGACGCGCCCGACGAGCTGGCTCGGCGGGTGATCGCCGCCGCGCTCGACGTGGGCGTTCGCATCACCCTGCTGCGGGTGCTGTACGCGCGGGGCGGCATCGGCGAGCCGCCGGCCCTGCTCCAGCGGCGCTTCTGCGACACCACACCCGAGGCGGCGCTCATGGCTGTGGAGCGGCTGCGGCAGGGGGCCGATCCCAGGGTGCGGGTGGGGCTGGCGCCGCACTCGATCCGCGCAGTCCCCGCCGAGTGGCTGCCCAAACTGGCCGGATTCGAGGGGGTGATCCACAGCCACGTCGCCGAGCAGCCCGCAGAGGTGGCGGCGTGCCTGGAGGCGTTCGGCTGCTCCCCGCTGGCCCTGCTGGCCGACGCCGGCCTGGTCGACGAGCGTTTCACGGCGGTCCACCTCACGCACCCGTCACGGGGCGACATCGATCGGCTGGTCAGCGCCGAGGCCACCGCCTGCGTCTGTCCGTCCACCGAGCTTGATCTGGGCGACGGGCTGGCCCCGCTGGACCTTCGGCGGCGGGCGCGTCTGTGCATCGGCACCGACTCCCACGCGGTGATCGATCCCTTCTACGAGGCCCGCACGGTGGAGCTGCACGCCCGCGCCCAGGCCGGCCAGCGCAACGTGCTCAGCCCGGTCGGCGATCGGCACGGGCTGGCGGCGCGGCTGCTCGGGATCGCCACGGCCGGGGGGCGACGCTCGCTCGGGGCCCCTGAGGGCGCAATCGCGGTCGGCGCCCCGGCGGATCTTGCGCTGCTGGATCTGCGGCGACCGGCCCCGGCCGGGATGCCCCCGCGGGAGGCGGCGGGGGTGGT
>CAYXGP010000308.1:0-8203 GCA_964464515.1 uncultured Enterobacterales bacterium | reverse complement strand
GCCCGGCCTGAGCGCGGCCCGGCCTGAGCGCGGCCCGGCCTGCCCGTGCAGCGGGGTATTGAGAAACGCGAGACCGATCGTCTCCTCGCTTTCACGACTCCACGACTCCACGATTCTACGGCTTCACGAGTCCACGTTCAGACGGAGCCACGTCTCCACGAGACCACGATCCACGCTCTCTCGGGACCACGAGACCACGGCCCGCGACGAGAGGCGCATTCCACCAGGTCGAGACAAAGAGGACTGCTCGTGGTCTCGTGGAACCGTGCAACCGCGCAGCCGTGGTCTCGTGGAGTCGCGGGTCCGTGGGTCCGCGAAACCGCGCTTCCGTGGTACCGTACTCTGCCGCGGGTTCATACAGGGTCGAGGGTTCAACTTGAACCCGCGGCAGTGTATCGCGGAGGCATCGGACAACTCAGCGTAAGCGAAAAAAGAAGGCCCAGATCTCCTCCGCGGCCTGGATGTCCTTGTTGCCGTCGGCGGCCCCGGTCATCGTTCCGGCCGATTCGCCGATTCAGCGGGGTTGAACTGGCTTGTTTCAGGCCGCTCCAGGGAAAGAAGTCTCCCATGATCGGCCTGAGGGCGGCCCCGCGTGAGGCACGAGTCCACTGGCGTGCGTCGCTCGCTGTCGTATCTGGCCCAAATCAAGAGACAGGGTTCGAGAGCGTCGCACGATGGTGGGTCCGGGGCCTCGCAGGCAAGGGCATCCGCGTGGGACCGCCCTCAGGTCGAGGGGGAAGATGGCTTTTCTTGGAGCGGCCTTACCGGGCCGCGCGAGCTATCGTGGTCCATCACTCCAGGCACGACAGGTAGCCCTGGATCCAGGTGACGGAGTCGATCAACGTCTCATCGGTTCCGTCGGCGTACTTGTCGCTGCCGCCATGCCAGACACCGGTGACCGTGCCCAGACCGGTAGACGCAGAGACGTCCTCGGCCATGGGTTTGGTCAGCAGCGAACTGGCCGGGGGATCGGCGGCGTCGATCGCGCCGACGCCGATCAGGTTGTACATCGTGAGGCGCGCGCTCTCGGTGTCGTCTCCGGTCCACTCATAGAACGTGGTGGCGCCCGAGAACTCCTCGTGGCTCTGCCCATCGACGTGGTGGCAGGCCCAACACCGCCCGTGATGTGACCAGATCAGGTCCTCGAAGGACGCCACCAGGGCGTCTTCATCGCAGCTCCCGAGCGGGGTCTTCGTGTCGTCGGGGAGGACGTTACCGTCGGCGGCGGCCTGGCAGGGGTCTTCGATGGTGCCGCAGACCGGCTCGTGGCAGGTCTCGCTCCACTCGATCCATTCGAGGAACCCCTCGTACTCCAGCGAGATGACGTCCTCGGTGATCAGATCGCTGTCGGGTTCGGCCTGGAGGATGAACGACAGGATCTGGCTGGCCTCGGGATCTGTCAGATCCACGACGCTCTGCTCGATCATGCAGGCCATCGACTGGCACGGCGTGTCCTGGATGTACATCGACAGGTCCACCCCCGACAGGTGGCACTGGTTGCAGCTGCTGGGGTGGGCGTCCGTCAGCAGCGGCTCGATGTAGCGCTCGTACAGCGCGAGGTGCGACGTGTCGCTGCACTCGCTGGTGGTCACGCCGCCAGTCGTAGCTCCTGTCGTCGGTGCGGTCGTCGAGGCCGACGTGCTGCCCGCCGCCGTGGTGTCGCTGCAGCTCGCCGCGCCCTGACAGCCGGGATCCGCGCAGTCGAACAGCCCGTCACGGTCGTTGTCGGCGTCGTCTGTGCACTCTCCGGGAGAGTCACCCTCGTAGCGACAGCCCAGCAGAGCGCCGATGAACAGGAAGGGAACCGCCTGGTGCAAGCCCGTCATGGAGCCTCCTGCAGAGACTGTAGCCCAGCCACCCGCCAGAGACCGATGATGAGGTGGCGAGACCAGCGGGTCAGGGTCGCTACCACAGCTCGCGGTGCTTGACATCCGGATCGGTCTGCGGCGGCTTTCCGTACCCCCGGCTGGCTTTGAACAGCAGGGTGTGGGCCTTGCACGCAGCGGGCATGCGGTCGAGGTAGAACACCGGACACCGACCGATCTCGACGACGGTCATGCCGAGCTCCCCGGCTCGGGCGACGGCGTCGCGGTGTCCCGTCTGGAAGCTGAACCAGACCCGGCGGCAGCCTGCTTCGTGGGCGACCTCCACCGCGCGGGCGGCGTCGCGGGGCTTCACCCAGATGATCGCCAGATCGTCGTGGTCCTCTGGGAGATCGGCCGGGGAGTGGTAGACCTTGCCGCCCTTCGTGGGCCCGCGCGAGGCTGGCAGACCGCCCAGATCCAGGCAGTAGAACCGCTTTCCCACCCTGGTGTAGGCGTTGTACGAGAAGCCGGGGAAGCGATCGTTTGCGGAGTCTCCGATCAAGACGAAGCCGTCGGCGTCGCGCATGACGCGTTCAAGGGGGTGGACCATCGGTGCTCCTCGGCCTGGCGGACTGAACGTATCGCGATTCCGCGAGCGAGCCGCGAAGGATCGCTGGTGGTCGCCTGGCCGCTGCCCACGCGACCGAACCACCGCCCCGCCCGCAGAAGCGGCCCGGCTTCACCCTGCAGAATCAGCCGGATGGCCGGAACGTGGATCGGGGCCGCTGACGCAGACAATCCCCAGCAGCCCGGTCCGACGATAAGGGACCTCAACCGAGGTGATCCCATGCGCTGGTTCTCGCTCCTCCCCCTCCTGATGGCCTGCGATGGCAAGGACAGCACCTCGTCCGACACCGGAATCGTCGGGACCACGCCCGTGGGCACCACGGGCACCTCCACCAGCACGGTGCCGACCACCGCGAACGTCGACGCCGACGGCGACGGGTACACCGCGTCGGTCGACTGCGACGACACCAACGCGACGATCAACCCCGGGGCCAAAGAGTACTGCAACGACATCGACGACGACTGTGATGACGAGATCGACGAGGGCGTGCTGTCGCTGTTCTACGCCGACGCCGACGACGACGGTTACGGCGATCCGTCCAGGTCGGTGGAGTCCTGCGAGCAGCCGGCCGACGCGGTCGACAACGAAGGCGACTGCGACGACGCCGATCCGACCATCAGCCCCGACGCTGAAGAGCTCTGCGACGAGATCGACAACGACTGCGACGGCGACATCGACGAGGACGCCCAGTCGACGTTCTACGCGGACACCGACGGCGACGGCTGGGGCGACGCAGAGACAGACGTCGAGGCCTGCGCGGCGCCCGCCGGGTATTCCGAGAGCAGTGAAGACTGCGACGACACCGACCCCGCCATCCATCCCGAGGCCGACGAGAGCGACTGCACCGATCCCACCGACTACAACTGCGACGGTGAGGTGGGCTACACCGACGGCGACGCCGACGGCTGGGCGGCCTGCGAGGAGTGCGACGACACCGACGCGGCCGTGAACCCCGACGCCACCGAGATCTGCGACGCGCTCGACAACGACTGCGACGGCCTGACCGACGACGCGGACGAGGGCGAGGCCGCTCAGGCCATGTGGTACATCGACGCCGCCGCCGACGGCGTCGGGAGCGCGGACTCCACCGTCCAGGCATGCGATCAGCCCTCGGGCTACGCAGACAACGCCGAGGACTGCGACGACACCTCCGCCGACGCCCTGCCAGGAGGCACCGAGGTCTGCGATGGCCTCGACAACGACTGCGACGGCAGCATCGACGGCTCTGACGCCACGGACGCGTCCACCTGGTACGACGACGACGACAGCGACGGCTACGGCTCGACCGCCAGTCAGCAGGCCTGCGATCAGCCCTCCGGCACCGCGGAGAGCTCGGGCGACTGTGACGACACCCTGGCCTGGGTCTACCCGGGCGCGCCGGAGCTCTGCGACGGCCTGGACAACGACTGCGACGGCAGCGTCGACGGCGCGACCGACACCGCCCACTTCACCGCCGCCGACGGAACGGTCACCGACCAGACCAGCACCCTGACTACGGGCGGGACCGTCTCTCTGGCCGAAGACGGAGCGTTGGTGCTCTGCGCCGGAGACTACACCGGAGCGGTGTCTGCAGACGAAGATCTGGCGATCAGCATCGAAGGCGACGGCGCGGGCTCCACGACGCTCACCGGAGACGGCAGCAGCGCACTGGTCACCCTCGGCGATGGCACATCGCTCGACGTGGCCGGGCTCACGCTGACCGGCGGCGTGGCCGCCTACGGCGGCGGGATCTACGCACCAGAAGCGAACGCGCTGACTCTGAGCGGCGTGACGCTCTCGGGCAACACCGCGACCCACTCCGGAGGCGCGATCCACCTGGGCGACGAAGGCAGCGCCGAGATCACGAGCTGCACGCTGAGTGGCAACACCGCGACCTACTACGGCGGCGCGGTCCACGCCAACGAGTCCACGATGACACTGGACGAGGTCGAGCTCACCGAGAGCGTCGCCGGGTACTACGGCGGCGGCCTGTTCGGCGATGACCTGACGGTGGAGATCACCGGGTCTACATTCGACGATAACTCCGCGAACGGTGGCGGAGCGGTCTTTCTGCAGGGTGACAGCGCGCTGACCGACGACGGCGGGAGCTGGGTCGGCAACGCGGCGGTCTACGGAGAGGGCGGCGCGCTGTTCGCAGACGGCGCGATCCTCACGCTGAGCGGGAGCACCTTCAGCGGGAACAGCAGCGACGTGAGCCGGGGTGGCGCGCTCTCCCTCAACGGCGCGGACCTTTCAGCATCAGGCGTCACGTTCTCCGACGGCTACGCCTACTACTACGGCGGCGCGATCTACGCCGACCTGTTCTCCACACTCTCGCTGGACACCGTCACATCCAACAACGACACCACCGATTACTACGGTGGGTCCATGTATGTGCATACCAGCTCCGTCGATCTCGTCGACACGACGATCACCGACGCAGAGACGCTGTACTACGGCGGCGCCCTCTACCTGTACGGAGCTGACGCCACCGCGTCCGGGCTGGTCATATCGGGCTGCGAGGCGGGCTCGGGGGGCGGCGGGATCCATGTAGGAACGGGCTCGACGCTGACGGGCTCCGACGTCACGCTCTCGGACAACGAAGCGACGTCGTACGGGGGGGCGCTGCAGATCTCCGACGGCGCGGTCGATCTGACCACCACCGCCTGGGACGGAAACGTCTCCTACAACGGCGGGGCCATCTACGCCTCGGTCGCAGAGCTCTCGCTCGACGACGCCGTGTTCTCAGAGAACGAAGCGGACTACGCTGGCGGGGCCGTGTACATCACCAGCTACTCAGACGCGACCCTGAGCGGAGCGACGTTCAGCGACAACACGGCCCAGTACGGCGGCGCGATCTACGACTACGCCGGTGACATCGAGGTGAGCGCGTCGACCTTCGAGGCCGCAGTCAGCGAGCTCAACGGCGGCGCGCTGTACTTCAACGGGACGGACTACGCGCTCGACGGTGTGGACTTCTCGCAGTGTGTGGCACAGTACGGCGGCGCCATCTACACCTACGGCGCCGACGGCAGCATCACCGACGCCACTTTCGACGAAAACCAGGCCTATGTACACGGCGGCGCGATCTACCTCTACAACACCTCGTCCGCCGTCCTCGACGACGTGAGCCTGACAGACAACACGGCCGTCTCGTACGGCGGCGCCATGATGGTGTACACCTACGCCGAGCTGACGGCGACAACCTTGACGCTGACCGGCAACACCGCAGCCTACGGCGGCGCGCTGTTCGCTGGCTACTCCGAGATCGCCGTCACCGACGCCACCATCGACGGCAACACCGCCTCGACCGGCGGCGGCGGGGTGTACACACAGTACGGTCCGCTCTCGATCGAGAGCAGCACGCTGTCATCCAACACCGCCACGTACGGCGGCGGGATCTACGCCATCACCAGCAGCAGCTACCCCGACTCGGATCTGATGCTGTCACAGACCACGCTGTCGTCCAATGAGGCCGGACAGGGCGGCGGGATCTACGCCCACTCCCTGGGCAGCATCACCGCAGACACGGTCGAGATCACCGGCAACATCTCCGAGGGCACCGGGGGCGGGATCCAGGCCTACTCCGTCTCCGCGATCACCGGGGACGCGCTCGATATCACCGAGAATACCGCAGACACATCCGGCGGCGGCGTCTACATGACCTACACAACGCTGGACCTCACAGACAGCGAGATCAGCGACAACACCGCGGACGACTACGGCGGTGGTATCTACGCCTACGACAACAACACCATCAGCGAGCCGCTGACGTTCACGGACAGCACGATCCATCGCAACACGGCCACCGTCGGCGGCGGACTGTACGGCGCCTACCTCAACAGCGTCATCGCCGACAACTCGAACTGGGGGGAGAGCGGCGACGACAACGACCCCGATGACGTCATGCTGGCAGGGATCGACAGCTACAGCTTCGGCGACGCGGTGAGCTTCGTCTGCGATACGGCGTCCTGTACGGAGTGAGCCACCTGTCTCTGCCCTGACTCTGTGTCGCGTAGAGGCCAGAGACACCGGCGAGTCCAGTGTTCGGGTCAGGCCATGTACGGACCGTCATCTACGTGTTCATCAGCGTCCGGGCGATCCGGAAACCGACACATTTGAACCTCGCCTGCGGCGGCACTCGATTGCGGACGGTGACGGTGACTCCCCTGGGTAGAAAGTCGAAGCTGCCTCCCCGAATCACCCGACTGTCGCCGGATGTCGGACCTGCTGGGTCCACCTCCCAACGTGGAGAGTAGAAGTCATAGCGGTCCCAGACCCACTCCCAGACATTTCCGCACATATCGTGCAGGCCCCAGACATTTGGAGCCTTGCGCGCGACCGGGTGGGTGGAACCACCGCTGTTCCCCTTGAACCACGCGACCTGCCCTGGCTGGTCTCCACCTGCAAAGCGTGTGTCCCCGGCCGCCCGCGCTGCGCACTCCCACTCAGCTTCGGTCAGAAGACGGTAGCCATCGGCATCCCGATTCCAGCGGGTCGTCGCGTGGAACTCCGCGCTGAGTCGGACCGTGTTCCGCCCAGGGGCGCTCCCAAGATTCAGTCACACTCCGCATAGACATAGCTCAAGTTGTTCACCGGATAGGACCACAGCTCGGTGGCGGAACCATCATCTGGATCGATCTCGAACACCCCCTCTTCGGTGGACGCGTAGAACACCCCCTCGATCGGGTTGTGGGCGATACCGGCCGAGCTCCACGTCACGCTCGTGTCCAACGTGAGCGCATGGGTGAGCGCCCCCGTGCTGCGATCGACCGAGTAGACGGTGCCGATGTTGGTGCTCGTGTCGACGTCCATCGCGTACAGCGTGTCGGTGGCGCAGTCATAGGTCATGGCGCAGTTGATCACGGTCACGCCGAATCCGCCGACGGTGGTCGCCGCCCCGGTGGCGAGATCCAACTCGACCAGCTCATCGCTGTCGGTGTCGAGGCCCCAGTACCGGCCGTCGTTGTCGAAGGCCGTGCCGCACAGGTTGCCCGCGCCGTGGGCGCTGAAGGCCGTGAGCGTGCCGTCGCAGGTGTCGAGAGCGACCAGTCGGTCGTTCTTGGAGTCGTGGAGGTAGGCCCCCGCGTCGTGGAAACGGCCCGCGGCCGCGTTCTGGCGGACCGTGGAGCGGCCCGAGGTGTCGACCTCGATCAGGGTGGTCCAGCTCGTGCCCGGCTCCAGCTTGACGAGCTGCTCGCCGTAGAGCGTCACCAGCATGGCCTCGTCGAGCGCGTCCTCGTCGACGTCGCCGTCGCAGTCGTCGTCCTCTCCGTCGCAGCGGTCGGTGGCGCCGGGGTGGACCTCGGCGTCAGCGTCGTCGCAGTCCGTGTCGTCGGCGAGGTAGTCCGAGGGGACCACGCAGAACTCCCCTGTGACGTCCGGATCACCGTAGCCGTCGCCGTCGCTGTCGGCGTACCAGGTGCCGCCGTCGCTGGCGTCCACGTCGCTGTCGTCATCGTCGATGTCGCCGTCACAGTCGTTGTCCAGCTCGTCGCAGATCTCGGTGGCGTCGGGGTGGATGTCGTCGTCGGCGTCGTCACAGTCTGTGGAGTCGGGCAGATACCCCGACGGCTGCGCGCAAGCTCGGGTCTGGCTCGAAGCCCCCGCGTGCCCGTCTCCGTCGGCGTCACCATACCAGACGCTGGCGGTCGAGGTGTCCAGGCTGCTGTCGTCGTCGTCGATGTCGCCGTCGCAGTCGTTGTCGATCGCCGGTCCGGAGGACTAGCAGATCTCCGTCGCCCCCGGGTTGATGTAGTAGTCCGAGTCATCGCAATCACATTAGACGGTC
>CAYXGP010000307.1:0-8275 GCA_964464515.1 uncultured Enterobacterales bacterium | reverse complement strand
GATCCACGAGAATTTGTGCAAAAAACTACAAAAATGCCAGGATATCCGGGGTTCGTCCCAGAATGCCCCCAGGGAAAATATAATAATATTTCTTTTCCTGACCCCCCCGGGGGGGGGGGGGCCCCCCGCCACCAACCGCCCCGGCGCGGGGCGCCCGGGGGGGGGGGGGCGGCGGGGGGGGCCGCGGCGCTGGCCGCCGCCGACGCCCCCGGGTTCCGGTTCGGGCCCGCCGCAGAGGGACAGGTCGAGGCCGCCGGTCCCGAGGTGTCCACCGGAGCCCGGGGGCGGTACTGGTTCGCCGACGGCACCTACCTGACGGTGGACGCCACGATCGGGGTCGCCACGATCCCAGGGGCGCCCACGGCGGTCGGGACCGGGCCGACGATCGGGTTCGGTGGACTGACGGCTGGGCTGGGGTTCTGACCTGTGTGGTCGATACGATAGCCCCCGTGCATGACCAACATCGCACCACCCCGCCTCCCCCTCCCGATCGGTACTGCCCTGATCAGCCCTGCCCTGATCCACGCTGCCCTGATCCACGCTGCCCTGAGCAGCGGCTGCACACCTGCCAGTCCAGCCGAAGATCTCACCACTTCTGAGGTCGGCTCGTCGACAGAGACCGACTCCACCACGATGACCTCCACCACGACCTCCACCTCCAACACAACCGCCACGACCGCGTCCAGCTCAACCACCGAGCTGGGCCTGAGCTGGTCGGTCGACGAGACCATCGGTACGCTCATCACGCTGTCTTTCAGCAGCCCCACCGCGACCGAAGCCTACGCGCTGTATTCGTTCGACGAAGGCGTCTGGATGCAGACACCGACGCGGTCGTTCGACGCGGGCCCCGCAGAGCTGCTCATCCTCGGCGTCCCGTATGACCACGAGGTGCAGATTCAGCTCGTCACCACCGAGGCCACCGCCTCGATCGTGACCGCCGCCACGGCGTCCCATCCGGAGGGGATGCCGATACCGGAGTACGTCTCCGGCGACTCGACGCTCTGGTGGGCCGACGGCGACTACGTCTTCACCAGCATCAACGCCGACGAGTACAATTGGTCGGGCGACGAATTCTGGAAGGTCATCCTCGACCGCCAGGGGCGGGTGGTCTGGGCGCTGATGACCCCGCAGCCGCGCTGGACCCTCTGGGTCGACGTCGCGGGCGACGGGCAGACCCTGATGTGGGATGAGAACACGGTCTATGACTTCGGCTCGGGAGACCCCTCCTACGTCCACAAGATGACCATCGACGGCGCCATCGTCGAGACGATCGAGGCCGACGGGCTCCACCACGCGTGGGACGAGCTGGCGGACGGCAGCGTCATCTGGGGCGCGCAGATCAACGGAAACGAGGAGTGGCTGCAGCGGCGCCACACCGACGGGAGCGTCGAGACGATCTGGCGGTGCAGCGACTTCGAGATCGAGCAGCTCGGACAGACCGCCTCGCGCTGTCACTCCAACTCATGGTGGTGGCACGAGGCCACCGACACCTACCTTGTGAGCTTTCCCTCATCGGCCGGCTCGGTGCGCGACACGGTGCTGCACCTCGACGCGACCGGACAGACGATCGACACCTGGGGATACCTCAGCGACTGGACGTTTGAGGACCCGACCACCACGTTCAGCTATCAACACGGCGTCACGTTCACCGACACAGGCACGCTGCTCCTGTCCACGCAGCTCACAGCGATCAACCCATACTACGAGCCCGGGTACGATACGCTGGCGGTCCGCGAGTATGTGTTGGACCATGACAGCAGGGTCCTGCGCGAGGTGTGGGCGTTCGGCGAAGACCAGGGCATCGCGGGCAAATACAACGGCGAAGCGCACCGGCTGCCGAACGGGAGCACGCTGCACAACTACGGGACCGGCGCGCGGCTCCGGGAGATCACTGCGGACGGTGAGCTTGTGTGGGACGTCAAGTTTCAGGGAGGGAACACCGAGGGCAACGGACGCCTGCAGGGGCGGTCGGTTTTTTTGACGGATCTGTATGACTTCGCGCCGGCGGGTGACTGAGCGCCAGTCCCGACGATAGACCCGGCAGGAGAGGCCCCATGACCACCCACACCCTCCTCCTCGTCGACGACGACACCGCCATCCTCACCGTGCTGTCGATTCGCCTGCGCGCCGCCGGCTACGCCGTGGTGACGGCCCCCGACATCGCGACCGCCCTGGCAGCCCTGACGATCCACCCGATCGACCTGGTGCTCAGCGACCTGCGCCTGGGCCGCGAGGACGGCCTCGACCTGATGGAGCGGGTCCATCGAACGGATCCCCACCTGCCCGTCCTGATCATGACGGCGCACGGCACCATCCCGAACGCGGTGGAGGCCGTGGAGCGCGGCGCCGCCGGCTACCTCGAGAAGCCGGTAGACCGCAACGCCCTGTTCGCGGGGATCCAGCGCGCCCTCGCTACCCGGTCCTCGCGCTCCACGGCCGAGCGCATGCTCCAGGACATCGAGCAGACCGGCTCGTTCCAGGGCATCATCGGCCGCTCGCCGCCGATGTGCCGCCTCTTCGACATGCTGGCCCGCATGGCCCCCACCGAGCTGACCGTCGCCGTGCACGGCGAGTCCGGTACCGGCAAGGAGCTGGTGGCGCGAGCCGTCCACGCCCTCTCCCCCCGCCGCGACGGTGAGCTGCTTGCGATCAACTGCGCGGCGCTCCCGGAGCACCTCCTCCAGAGCGAGCTGTTCGGCTACCGCCGGGGCGCGTTCACCGGCGCCGACACCGATCGGGAGGGCCTGTTTCAGAAGGCCAACGGCGGCACGATCTTCCTGGACGAGATCGGCGACATGAGCCAGGGGCTCCAGGCCTCCCTGCTGCGCGTGCTCCAGGAGCGCGAGGTGATGCCCGTGGGCATGCGCACCCCCGTGAAGGTCGATGTGCGCGTGGTGGTCGCCACCCATCGCGATCTCGCGAAGGAGGTGGCCGCGGGTCGGTTCCGCCAGGACCTGTACTACCGGATCAGCGTGGCCTCCCTGACGCTCCCCCCCCTCCGGGAGCGCGGCGACGACATCTCCCTCCTCGCGCAGCACTTCCTGCTCACGTTCAGTCGGCGGTACGGGCGCAAGGAGATGCGACTGTCGGCGGCCGCCGCCGACGCGATCACCCGGCATGCCTGGCCGGGAAACGTCCGCGAGCTGGTGCACGCCATGGAGCGCGCGGTCGTGATGGCCGACACCGACACCATCGAGGCCGGCCACATCTTCCCGGTGGGCGTCTCGGAGCAGCCGAAGCGGCCCGCGCCGCCCTCCGAGGAGATCCTCCCGATGAAGGAGGCGCGGGCCCTCTGGGAGCGCGACTACCTGGTGCGCCTGCTGCGCAGCACCCGGGGAAACGTCAGCGCCGCCGCCCGGCAGGCAGGCAAGTACCGCGCCGATCTGTACACGCTGCTCCGGCGCCACCAGCTCGATCCCCGTTCCTTCAAGCCAGAGAATTCGGACCGCTAAAAGTCTTGACGCTGACAAGGGCGCGATCGGTGCTTCCGCGTTTGAAGCGGCACCACGTTAGTTTTTCTGGTTGAGCCGTTCGCGGGCCTTCGACGTATCATGCACACGATGTGCGGAGACGCGAGCGGCGTGGAGTCACCATGAGAATCACCTCCTGCGGGATGACCGACGTCGGTGTGAAGCGCACCCACAATGAGGACAATTTCCTGATCAACGACGAGCTGAACCTGTTCGTCGTCTGCGACGGTATGGGCGGGCACGTCGGCGGTGAGTTCGCCTCGGCCATCGCGGTGAACACCGTCGAAGAGGTGCTCACCTCTGTGGGGGTCGACGCCGCTGAGCTGGCGATGGGTCCCGAGGGTGACATGGTGGAGATCACCCGCGAGCGCCTGCGCTACGCCGTCCGCCTCGCCGGCCGCCGCATCTACGACAAGGCCAACGAGGAGCCCGAGTACCGCGGAATGGGCACCACCTGTCAGGCCCTCCTCATCGAGAACGGCAACGCCTACATCGGCCACGTCGGCGACTCCCGCGCGTACCTGGTGCGCGACGGCCGCATCGAGCAGATCACCGAGGATCACTCGCTGGTCAACGAGAAGATCAAGGCCGGGCTCCTCACTCCCGAGGAGGCCAAGCACCACAAGCTCAAGAACATCATCACGCGATCGCTCGGCTACATGGAGGACGTAGAGATCGACATCCACGTCCAGGCCATCCGCCGCGGCGATCATTACGTCCTGTGCTCGGATGGCCTCTCCAACCTGGTGGAGGCAAACGAGATCGGCGAGGCCGTGCTCGACCACACCCCGCAGTCCTCTTCGCGGCACCTCATACAGCTGGCTTGCGAGCGCGGCGGCGACGACAACGTCACCGTGGTCGTCGCCCGCATCGATGAGGTCATGTAGCTTGTCGATCATGAGCTTGTGGAAGCGCGCGCGCAAGGAGCCAGGCCCTGAGCTCCCCGGTCGGCGGTACACGCTGATGCTCGTCCCCACCGAGGGACGCGGCGTGCCGCGCCAATTCACCATCGAGCTGGTGTGGGTGCGGCGGCTCATCAGCGCGGTGGCGTCTATCGCCCTCCTCGCGGTGGTCGGCGTGGCGATGGTCGTCACCACGCTGCCGCGCACGCTCGCCTACCAGAACCTGATGGACGAGAACCTCGCGCTGAAAGGACGGCTCCGTTCGATCGAGGGAATGCTCGACGAGGTCGATAACGAGCTGCGACGCCTGCAGATCTACGACTCCCAGATGCGCGGGATGCCTCCCGAGTCCATGCCCGGCTTCGGCGGCGGCGAAGAGGGTGACGAGTCAGCGCCGGGAGACGTGGTGGCGATGGCCGGCCACCTCGGCGAGCCCATGGACGATCACGACGTCGCGCTGTCCTCCAACGACCCCGACGCCTGGGCCGACAGCATCGAGGCGCGCGCAGAGGCCACCCTGCTCTCGATGCGCGTCGCCAAGGCCGAGATGGGCGAGATGGTCGAGAGCGCCGAGCACTGGCGGGCGATGATGGCGGCGATCCCGTCGATGTGGCCGGTGGACGGCGTGCTCACGTCGGGGTTCGGCTGGCGCCGCTCGCCGTTCACCCGCAAGTGGAAGTTCCACCGCGGCATCGACGTCTGGGCGCCCAAGGGCACCGCCATCCGCGCGCCAGCGGCCGGCACCATCATCACCGTGGAGTGGCGGTCGGGCTACGGACGCCTGCTCGAGATCGACCACGGCTTCGGCATCAAGAGCCGCTACGCCCACAACTCACGCATCTACGTCCGCGAGGGCCAGCAGGTCTCCCGTGGTGACGTTGTCTCGTCGGTCGGAGCCACCGGAAAGGTGACAGGCCCGCACCTGCACTTCGAGGTCTACGTCGACGGCCAGCTCGTGGACCCGTTGGAATATCTCGAGTAGCAGTGCTGGAGTAGCCGTCCCTTGGGGGCTGCGCCCCCCGCGCCTGCGGCGCTCCCCCATCATCCCGCTCCACGAGCGACCGCCCTCATTGGGGGGCTGCGCCCCCCGCGCCTGCGGCGCTCCCCCATCATCCCGCTCCACGAGCGGGATTGGCCGTCCGCAGCGGGAATGGGATTGCGATTCCTCTGGAGGCGCATATAGCTGGGGGAATGCTCGGGAGCCGTCGCGCATTCGCTGGCTCCCCGCGGTCCACCGCGCGTCGTCCGCACACCCATCAGCGGTCGCGACGACCAGCGCACGCCGCCCCTCGCCGTCCCACCGGGAGGTTCGATGCTCGCCCTCGAACAGGCCTACTACAAAGTCTTCGGCACCCGCTCCGAGCGTATTCTCAAAAAGTACCAGCCGCTGGTCGACAAGGTCAGCGGCCTCGAGCGCAAGATGGAGGGTCTCTCCGACGCCCAGCTCAAGGCGTACACCCCTGAGTTCAAGCAGAAGATCGAGGCCGGCGCGCCGCTGGACGACCTGCTCCCCGAGTGCTTCGCGGTGGTCCGCGAGGTCGGCCGCCGCACCCTGGAGATGCGCCCCTACGACGTGCAGATCCTCGGCGGCGTGGTCCTCCACCGGGGCATGGCAGCTGAGATGAAGACCGGAGAGGGCAAGACCCTCGTGGCGACGCTGCCGATCTACCTGAACGCGCTCACCGGCAAGGGCGCGCATGTGGTCACGGTCAACGACTACCTCGCCAGCCGCGACGCCGACTGGATGGGCGTGATCTACCGGTTCCTCGGCATGGAGGTCGGCAAGATCCTCTCCGGCGAGCGCAACGCGCAGGCCAAGCAGCGCGCCTACGGCTCCGACATCACCTACGGCACCAACAACGAGTTCGGCTTCGACTACCTGCGGGACAACATGAAGTTCCGCATCGAGGACTACGTCCAGCGCGGCCACCACTACGCCATCGTCGATGAGGTCGACTCCATCCTGATCGACGAGGCCCGCACGCCGCTGATCATCTCCGGGCCGGCCTCCGACGACGTCTCGAGGTACACCATCATCGACGGCGTGATCCCGCTGCTGCAGGCGGAGATCGACTACATCCACGACGAGAAGGCGCGCAGCGTCAACCTCACCGACGTCGGCGTCGACAAGGTGGAGGAGAAGCTGGGGATCGACAACCTGTACGACCCCCACAACATGGAGATCCTCCACCACGTCTCGCAGGCCCTGAAGGCCCACACCGTCTTCAAGCGCGACCGCGACTACGTGGTCAAGAACGGCCGCGTGATGATCGTCGACGAGCACACCGGGCGCCTGATGTCAGGCCGGCGCTGGTCGGACGGGCTGCACCAGGCCGTCGAGGCCAAGGAGAAGGTGCACGTAGAGTCCGAGAGCCAGACCTACGCGACCATCACCTTCCAGAACTACTTCCGCATGTACGAGAAGCTGGCCGGCATGACAGGAACGGCCGAGACCGAGCGCGAGGAGTTCCAGAAGATCTACAACCTCGACGTGCTGGTCATCCCCACCAACAAGCCCGTCATCCGCGCCGACCGCCACGACATCATCTACAAGACGCAGCGCGAGAAGTACGTCGCGGTGCTCGACGAGATCGAGGCCGTGCACAAGGCCGGCCAGCCGTGCCTCGTCGGCACGGTGTCGGTGGAGAAGTCCGAGATCGTCAGCCGCCTGCTGCGCCAGCGGGGCATCAAGCACGAGGTCCTCAACGCCCGCCAGCACGACCGCGAGGCCGACATCGTCGCGCAGGCCGGTCGCAAGGGCGCGGTGACGATCTCCACCAACATGGCGGGCCGCGGCACCGACATCAAGCTGGGCGGCGATCCCGTCAAGATCGCCCGCTCCCGCTCCGGGCCCGACGCCGACGAGGCCACCCGCCGGTCGATCGAGGCAGAGGTCGCCCGCGAGTGCGAGGCCGAGCGGCAGGAGGTGCTGGAGGCTGGCGGGCTGCACATCCTGGGCACCGAGCGCCACGAGTCCCGGCGCATCGACAACCAGCTCCGCGGGCGCTCCGGGCGCCAGGGCGATCCGGGCTCCAGTCGCTTCTACCTGTCTCTCGAAGACGATCTCCTGCGCATCTTCGGCGGCGACAAGCTGGTGGGATGGATGGAGAAGATGGGCCTCGAAGACGACGAGCCCATCGAGCACCGCTGGATCACGCGCTCCATCGAGAACGCGCAGAAGAAGGTGGAGGGCCACAACTTCAATATGCGCAAGAACCTGCTGGAGTACGACGACGTCATGAATCTCCAGCGGAAGTCCATCTACGAGCGGCGCAGGCGGGCGCTGATGGGAGAGGACACCCGCGGGATGATCGTCGAGGCCATCTCCAACCTCGCCGATGACATCATGGACGAGCACATCCGCGCCGACAAGCACCCCGAGAGCTGGGGAGTCGCGGCGTTCCGCAAGCAGCTCGGAAAGCTGTACAGCGCGGAGTGGGAAGAGACCGACGACGAGATCCGCGACATGGCCTGGGAGGAGATCCGCTCGCGGGTCGTCGAGGCCGGGATGAGCGCCTACGAGATGCGCGAGGAGCAGATCACCGAGGATCACATGCGCCAGCTGGAGCGCATGCTCCTGCTGCAGTTCACCGACCAGTACTGGAAGGACCACCTGCTGGCGATGGACCGCCTCCGCGACGGCATCGGCCTGCGCGGCTACGGTCAGCGCAACCCGCTGCTGGAGTACAAGCGCGAGGGCACGGACATGTTCCGCCTCATGAACTCGCTGTGCGACGAGGCGGTGGTCTCGCGCATCATCCGGGTGCAGCTCCAGCTTGAGTCCGAGGAGCCGGTCGCGCGCCAGCCCCGGATCGCCGCTCCCGCAGCGCCGATGATCGGCGGACCGGCCCCCCCCCCCCCCCCCCCCCCCCGGCGCCCCCCCCCCCCCCCCCCCCCCCCCCC
>CAYXGP010000306.1:0-8283 GCA_964464515.1 uncultured Enterobacterales bacterium | reverse complement strand
GCCTCGCTCTCTCCGAGAGCGGCACCGTGAGCGGAGGGACGTTCACCGGCAACGTCGCGATGTACGGCGGTGGGATCGATGTCGGAGGTGGTGAAAACCAGCTCTTCGATGTGACCGTTGATGGAAACGTCGCGAGTCAAAGCGGCGGCGGTCTGTTCGCGGTGGGCGCGCTGGAATTGTCCGGGTCTGCGCTGACGAACAATCTCGCCACAGATCTGGGCGGTGGGCTGTTCATCTTTGGAACAGAGCAGGTCGTTCTTGAACAGTGCACCGTCGAAGCGAACGACGCGGGAAACCTCGGCGGCGGTGCCTATGTATTCAGCGGAGTGCTCGACTCCGAGTCCTCCGATTGGGGGAGCGGTGCGAGCGAGAATACGCCGAGTGACGTCACGGTGCTGGACGCCGCGGGCATAGAGACCTCCTACTCGGACTACGGGGCTGCCGAGTCATTCACCTGCAGCGCCAGTGTAGGCACTTGTGATTGAGAGAGGTTGATACGGGAGGCCGATGCAGGAGGAGAGTGTCAGCGTCTGCTCGGCTGCGACTCGATCTGCCACACCTCTTCTGGCGTGAGGTTGAGCGAGGTGCGCAGCCGCTCGTTGTGGCCGTCCACCAGCCGCTGGGCCTCGGGCAGCCCCAGCACGGCCGCCGGCGATCGGGTGAGTCGGCTGGCCTTCGCGGAGGGGAACGACGCCCCCAGCAGGCCGGTCAGCGACACGGTGATCCCCCCCAGCGCGACGTTCGATCCCACGCGCCAGCTCTCCTCGTCTTCGGCGAGGTTCATCAGCGCCACCCCGGTGACCAGTCCGGCGCCGCCGACCATGGCGGTGCCCAGCCAGACCTTGCTGGCGCGGCGCGCGCGGTGGATCTCGGCGTCGAGCGCGCGCTTGCGCTCCAGGTCACCGCAGGCCTCAAGCGTGCTGGGCACGTCGAGGCGCACCGGCCCGCGGTAGACGCCCCAGCCCCGCGTGGTGACGGGCGGGAGCGCGGTGAACGTCTCGCTGTGGTGCCACCCCATGCCACGGTGGTGGTGGGAGAACCCCGTGGAGGTGATCCCGCCGCTGCGCACCTCGGTCTCGGAGCGGATCATGAGGCGCTCGGCGCTGTATCGTCGGAGCGCGGCCAGGTGCTCCGGGGTCATGGAGCGCTCGGGGCTCATCGATCGGCCCCCGGTGTTTCGTCCGGCGTTTGGTGGTCGCGGGCGGCGGGGGCGGGCAGCGGCATCTGGGGGGGGCGGACCATCGGGCCCGGCCCCTGGGGGGTTGGGGGGCTCTGCCGGCTCCTCCACCGGGGGCGGCGGGGGGGGCGCGTCCCCCTCAGCCTGCGCCGCGAGCAGGGTTCCCTGGATCATCCACATCGCCAGCATGGAGCAGCCTCGTGTTCAGTCGTCCTGCCTACAGCTTATCTGGGGCGTGCCACCGGCGGCGAGTCGGGCCAGGAGGGTTCAGCGCCTTCGATCACCGCGCGCAGGTCAGCCGGTATCGGGGCGCGCACGGTGACGGGCTCCCCCCGCGTGGGGTGCGGGAGCGTGAGCCGCTCGGCGTGCAGGGCCTGACGAGGAAAGCGCACGGCGGCGCGGATGCGCTGGTCGATGCGGCCCTCGATGCAGGCCAGGAAGACCTCGTCGGGCTGTCCATACAGCCGGTCGCCCAGCAGCGGATGTCCGACGTGGTCCAGGTGAACCCGGATCTGGTGGTTGCGGCCGGTGTGGAGTCCGCAGCGGACCAGCGCGTGGTCCTGCAGGCGTGCCAGCACCGTCACGGTGGTGCGCGCGGCGAGCCCGTCGGGCCGCACACCCTGCTTCAGCCGAACCCCGGAGTCCGTCGCCGAGCCGAGCGGCGCGTCGATCTTCCGAGTGTCCCACGCGGGGACGCCGCGCACGACCGCAAGGTACTCCTTGACGAACCCCTCGCGGCGCTTGAGGCGCTCCTTGAGGAAGGCATTGGCCGCGCGGTCCTTGGTCAAAACGAGCACGCCGCTGGTGTCGCGATCGAGGCGGTGGACGAGGTCGATCCGCGCGTCGGGTCGGGCGCTGCGGGCCACGTTGATCACGCCGTAGACGAACCGCTGCCCCACCGGGTGGGCCAGGAGGCCGGCGGGCTTGTCGAGGATGAAGAGGACATCGTCTTCGTACAGAATGGGCGGCAGCGGGGGCGGCGGAGACTCGGGGGCGATGCCCGGCACACGCACCTCCAGTCGGTCGCCCTCTCGCAGGATGGACGACGGACGCAGCGGTCGTCCGTCCCGCCGCACCTGCCCCTGCCGGATGCAGCGCGCGATCTCCGATCGCGACCACAGCGAGAAGCGTGCGGACAGGTAGGTGTCGACGCGCCGCCCCGACGCGCGGGCGTCGAGGACCAGCACGCGATGGGGGAGCGGATCGGACATCGCAAGGCGCTATCATCTCGGCGAAGAGCATCCACCCGGGGAGGACGCTGGTGGGCCGTCGCATCGACATCGGCGCCGTGGTGGCGATGGCCTGGCTGTTCGCCGCGGCGCTCGCCACGGTGCTCCTCGCAGGGCAGCTCGGCACACGCGGCTGGGCGTGGCTGGGTGTGCACCACACGGTCTGCGTCATCGGCGCCGGTCACGAGCTGTGGCGGTCGCGGCGACGGCGTCTGCGGCGGGCGCTCCAGCAGCCGGAGCCCCAGCAGCCGGAGCTTCAGCGGCAAGGATCCCAGAGCGAGACGGTGTCCAGCGGATCGGAGGACACCGACCAGGGGGCGTAGGTCTCCACCGGGGGGCTGCCGCTCACGAGGTGGGCGTGGAGGTTGGCGGCCCCTGCGGCGGTGTGGACCCGCAGCCCGAGACCGGCGTCCACCGATCGGGTCTCCGGCGGACCGTCGCAGGGCCGCGCGGGATCCTGCGGCCAGGAGATCTCCGAGCGCGCGAAGCGAACCCCCACGGGGATCTCCGCGTCCTCCTCCAGCGCGCGCCAGCCGGCGGCCTCCAGATGATGCTGCCAGCCCCAGTGGCCGGCGAAGATCCCCGGGCCTCGCTCGACCGCCCAGATCGCCAGGGTCTGCTGCGCGCGCGCGAGGCGGAGGTCGCTCCAGGCGAGCGCGAGCGAGAGGAGCGCGGTGACGCCTGCGGCGATCCGGGCGGTTCGTGGACGGGCGGCCGCGACGGACAGGAGCACCACCGGCGGCAGGAACGGCAGCCAGTACCGCGCCGCCGCGAACCGCAGGCTCGCCAGAAACAGCAGCCCGATCCCCAGCCAGGTGCGGAGCAGCGGATCGCCGCGGGGGGGGGCGGCCCCCCCGGGGGGCCCCCCCGGGGGGGGGGGTTTGGGGGGGGGGGGCCCCGGGGGGGGCGCCGCCGCGCGGGGCGCCGCCCGCGGTGATGAACAGCCCGGGCGCCGCGCCGACGGCGCCCTGCTGACCCGACAGACCCGCCGCCGCGAGACCACCGATCAGGCCCAGCGCGGCCCCCGCCGCGCCGCCGCGCCGCCAGCACAGCAGGGGGAGGAGGCCTGCGCCGCCGAGCATCGCCGCCTGGGCCAGGGCCTTGCGAGCGACGTCGCGCGGGCCGTCGCTCACGGACTGGAAGGCGATCATCGCATGCAGGTGGCTCTGCCCGTAGGCATGCAGATCGTGGAGCTGGAGGAGCGCCAGGGGGAGGCCGGCGAGGAGAGCCAGCATCATCGCGTGTCCGAGGGCCTCCCGGCGACGATCCAGGAGGAGCACGCTCAGCGGCGCGAGGGGGAGCAGCGCCACGCCGCTGTAGCGAAACAGCGCGGCCATCCCCAGCACGAGCGCCCCGGCCGCGCGCCCCTCCACGAGCAGGGCGGTCCCGGCCAGCGCGCAGGCCAACAGCGGGAGATCGGGCATCAGGGCGCCCTGTGCCAGCAGGCCGATGGGGCTGGCGCAGATCAACACGGCCGCAGCGACGGCGTTCCCCGGCGCGAACCGGCGTCCCAGGTGGAGGGCCCCCCATACGGCCAGCGCCAGCCACGGCAGCATCCAAAGCCGCTGTGCCATGAGCGGTGCGGCCTGGACCGGCGCCAGCCACCAGCCGATTCCGGGGGGATTGCTGAGCACCGCGAAGGCCGGCTCGGTCGTGCCTTGCCAGTTGATGGACGCCGCGTGGGGTCGCCACGGATCAGCGGCGGCGCCGCGCGCGAGGACCGCGAAATTCGCCTCGTCTATGTGGATCGGCTTGCCGAGGAACGGCAGGCCCAGGGCAGCGACGAGCAGGAACGTTGCGAGGCTGCGATGGCGGAAGCGCGCGGGGATGATCTGATGGGGGATCGGACTTCGCCGGTTCCGTAGTGGGGTGCTCAAGGCCGGGATGGCATCCAGCAAACCAGTATGCTAACCAGTTATTATGGGTGACCCCGTCGAAGTCGGGATCTTCGAGACGAAGACCCACCTCTCCGAGATGGTCCAGCGGGTGCTGGCCGGTGAGCGGTTCATCATCACCCGTCGCGGCGTTCGGGTGGCGGAGCTCCGGCCGTTGCCGGCGGACAAGCCCCCCCTCCGTCGAGGCCAGGCGGAGAACCCCGGTTACCGCATGGCCGACGACTTCGACGATCCCCTGCCCGAGCTCGCGGACTACATGTGAGCGTCGGGAGCCGGCTGCTCCTGGATACCCACGCGCTGCTGTGGTTCGTCTTCGACGACCCGCGCATGACCGACGCCGCGGCCGCGCGTGTGGAAGATCCGGACGTCGAGAAGCTGCTGAGCGTCGCCAGCATCTGGGAGATCGCCATCAAGCACCAGCTCGGCAAGCTGGCGCTCGGCGTGGGCTTTCGAGCGTTCGTAGACACCCACATCATGGGGGTGCAGCTCACCCCGGTCGCTATCGACCTGCCCCACCTGGTGCGGTATTCGACGCTGCCGCTGCATCATCGGGACCCGTTCGACCGGCTCCTGATCGCGCAGGCGGCGGTCCTGGACGTTCCCATCCTGACCGCCGATCGGAAATTCAGCGCCTACCCCGTGTCGGTCCTGTGGGGATGAAGCGCGGCCAGTCGTAGAAGCCCCGGCCGCTCTTCTTGCCCAGTCGCCCCTCGGCCACCATGCGGCGCATCAGCGCAGGCGGCTCGAAGGCGGGGTTGCCCAGCTCGCGGGCGAGGTACTCGCCGATGTGCATCCGCACGTCGAGCCCCACCATGTCGCTGAGCTTGAGCGGTCCGACCGGGTGGCGGTAGCCGAGCACCATCGCGGCGTCGATGTCTTCGGCCGAGCCCACGCCGTCCTCGAGCATGCGGATCGCCTCCATGCCCAGGGCGATGCCCAGGCGGCTGGTGGCGAAGCCGGGCGAGTCGGTGATGGTGATGGTGGTCTTGCGGATGCGAGCGCCGAAGGCCAGGGCGGCGGCGAGGACCTGCGGGTCGAGCCCGGGGTGACGGATCACCTCCAGCAGCTTCATGATGTGGACGGGGTTGAAGAAGTGCAGGCCGATCACCCGGCTGGGATCGGGGGCCGCCTGCGCGATCTTCGCGACGCTGAGCGACGAGGTGTTGGTGCCGATCACCGCCTGCGGCGAGCACAGGGCGCCGACCCGCCGCACCAGGCTCTGCTTGAGCGCGAGCTTCTCGGGGACGGCCTCGACGATGAGATCGGCGGTCTCGACCGCGGCGGCGAGGTCGGTGCCGCCCCGGAGCCGCTCCAGCGTCGCGTCGCGGGCGGCTTCGGTGACCTTTCCGCGGGCGATCCCCTTGTTCAGGTTGCCGCGGACGCGCTCCAGCCCGCGATCGACGAAGGGCTGCTCGATGTCGAACAGGTAGACGTCGCAGCCGGCCTGCGCGCAGATCTGCGCGATGCCGTGTCCCATGGTGCCGGCGCCCAGCACCGCGACGGTCGAGAAGGAGGGGCTCACAGGACCTCCGGTCAGAGGGGCTTCGGTCAAGGGGGCTCCAGTCAAAGGGCCTCCACGATGGTGCTCACGCCCTGGCCGACGCCGACGCAGAGGGTAGCGAGTCCGTAGCGCCCGCCACGACGGCGGAGCGCGTGGATGAGGGTGGTCAGGATGCGGGCGCCGGAGCAGCCCAGCGGGTGCCCCAGCGAGATGGCCCCGCCGTTTACGTTCACGCGCTCGGCGTCCAGCTCCAGCGAGCGCATCACGCCCAGGCTCTGCGCGCTGAAGGCCTCGTTCAGCTCGAACAGGTCGATCTGTTCCAGCGAGAGACCGGCCAGCGCCAGCGCCTTGCGGGTAGAGGGCACCGGGCCCAGCCCCATCACCTCCGGATCGACCCCGGCGGCGGCGCAGCTCACCAGGCGCGCGAGGGGGCGGAGGCCCAGCTCTGCGGCGGCGTCGGCGGTGGTCACCAGCAGCGCCGACGACCCGTCGTTGAGGGTGGAGGAATTGCCCGCCGTCACCGTGCCCCCGGCGCGAAACGCCGCCCGCAGGCGCGCCAGCTTCTCGAGGCTGCTGTCGCGGCGGGGCCCCTCGTCGGTGGTGAATTCACGCGTCTGTCGGCGACCTGCCGGTACAGTGATGGAGATCAGCTCGTCATCGAACTGCCCGGAGTCCTGGGCCGCGGCGGCCTTGCGGTGACTCTCCAGCGCGTAGGCGTCCTGATCTGTCCGCGAGATGCCCATGCGGCTGGCGATGTTCTCGGCGGTGCAGCCCATGGCCTCCAGCGGGAACATCGCCTCCATGCGGGGATTGGGGTACCGCCAGCCCAGGCAGGTATCAAAGATGGTGACGTTGCCCGCCTTTGGCACGGTGGGGCCGCGGGGCATCGTGTAGGGCGCGCGGCTCATGCTCTCGACGCCGCCGGCGATGTACACCCGACCGTCGCCGACGCGCGCGGCGCGGAACGCCTGGTTCACGGCCTCCAGCCCGGAGGCGCACAGGCGGTTGACGGTGACCGCGGGCACGGACTGGGGGAGGCCCGCCAGGAGCCCGGCCATGCGCGCGACGTTGCGGTTGTCCTCGCCGGCCTGGTTGGCGCAGCCGAAGAACAGGTCATCCACCAGCGCGGGATCGATGCCGCTGCGCTCGACCACCCCGGCGATGACATGCGCCGCCAGATCGTCGGGGCGGGTCTTGGACAGGGCGCCCTGGAACCGCCCGATGGGGGTTCGGAGGGCCTGACAGATCACGACCTCGTTCATGGTGTCTCCTGGGCTGTGCCACGGGCAGGAGCCGCGACGCCTGCTGTCTGCCTGCTCACTGCGCGGCCGGTGCAGACCAGTATCAGGCGGGCCAGGTTCAGGCGGGGTTCTCGCGCCCGGTGATCTCGGACAGGACCGACAGCGCTGCGGCATGCGCCTGCGCGATGTCCTCTTCGCTGCCGCCGAGGTACACCCGCCCGAACGCGCCGAAGGAGCGGAATTCCAGCACGTCGATGTTGGCGGCCTTCTCAGCCTCGTTGGTGGCGATGAGCGCGTACCCGGCGGGGTGGGTCTCCAGCACGTAGAGCGTGGTGCCTTCGTCGATGAAGTTGCCGTGCCGCATGCGGTTGACGAGCTGGCTGTGGTAGCCGGTCACCCCGGTGATGATCTGGGCGCTGACGATGCGCGGCTTGAGGCGCTGCTCGATGGTGAGACCGAGCGCGGAGAGGATCTCCTCGCCGGCAGCCCGCACCTGACCCTGGTCGTAGTCGTGCAGCTCGAGCGCCCCGTAGCGGCGCTCGACGATCTGCATGCCGGGTTTGCAGGTGGTGCGCTTCAGGGCGATATCGGTCACCACGTTGACGTCCATGCCGGGCGCCACCTCGATGAACAGCGACGCCTGACCACGCAGGGGGTGGTAGCCCTGGCTGATCGTGCCGAGGAAACCGGCCGTCTGTGGTTGAAGGATGTCTACATACGTGAAGCAGCGCAGGTCGATCGCCATATCGCACCCCCAGCCGCTAGTAGTTAGCCTCCTCCACAGGGTCAACGGGTGGATCATGGATCGCAGCCAGATCATCTCCGCGGGAGCCATCCTCCCGGCGCTGGGCTTCCTCTCCATACTGGGGGGGTGCGACGCCGACTGCGATGATCCCACCCGCCTCGAGAGCCGCTACTCGGTGTTCTCCAATGTCACCGACGACAGCTGGACACTCACGGGTATGGAGGGCGCCGACGACGCCGAGCGGCGGGCGCTGCTGGAGTCCCTGTTCGTGAACGGCTGGTCGGAGTGGATCTTCGAGTACGTCCCGGGAGACGGCTCGTTCCAGGTCTACATCGACGGCCACCCGTACCCCGCCGAGTACCAGCAGAGCGCCGACAACTGCAACGCGTTCAGCCTGGGGATCAGCGGCACCTACACCACCGAGATCGACACCGCCCACGACTTCATCTGGAAAGCTTCGATGGCGTATTTCTACAGCCACCTCCGCGGCTCGTT
>CAYXGP010000305.1:0-8292 GCA_964464515.1 uncultured Enterobacterales bacterium | reverse complement strand
GGCCGCTCCTCGTGGACTCGTGGTGCCGAGTTCGCCGGTGTTCAGCCATATTCAGGCCACTGAAAATATCAAATCCAGGGACTCTCCGACCAGTCGGTCAGATAGCCGAAGTCCACGCACACCTGACCCAGCGCCACTCCCCGGTACCAGGCCGTCGCGCAGCCGTCGCAGGCGGACGTGGCTGGAGCGGTCACATCTGACGAGCCGTCGAACAGCAGGTCGATCCATCGACCGTCTGCGTCGAGCACTGACATCCCGCCAGAGGGCTCGATGGCGCAAGCGGCCCCCAGCGCCGCCTCGATCAGGGTGATGCTGTCGAAGACGACCGTGTCGCCTCCCAGCTCCCCACTCTCCAGCACCACCGTGCCGCCGATCTGGATCACGGCTCCTCCGGTGACCGGATCGCGCGACGACAGCCAGTACAGGGGCTCCGAGACCACCTCGTCGAGCCAGGTGCCGGTGGCGGTACCCGACCAGGAGAAGCCCGGATCGATGGCGGCGTAGTGAAGGCTCTCGCCCTCGGGACCGGTACCGGTCAGCAGCACGAGGCCGCCGCCGGTGGTCAGCGCGCCGTCCGAGGCGGTGATGGTGCCGACGCTGTAGAGCTGCTCGCCGGTCCAGGTGTTCCCGGTCTCGTCTGCGTAGTCCGTCCAGATCGCGCTCAGGCCGTACCCGTCGAAGGCCACCCCGGAGCTGGCCGTGCAGGTGTCGAACCACAGCGGCGCGCCTTCGTAGGTGCTCCACGACGGGCAGGTGTCGTCGGCGCCCGCCATCAGGGCTGCGTACGCGTCGAGAACGGCGCCAGGGCTACGGCTGCGCACCGCCAGCAGCGCCTCCGTGACGGTGGCTGACAGGGCGACGGCGTCCAGGGTGGGCGGGGTCGTGCTGTCGGCGTCGGCCAGGTACGGCCCCTCCGCTTCGAGAGCGGCTGTGTCGGGATCAGCGCTGGAGCAGCAGAGCAGGAGCAGCAGGGCGGTCATAGGTCTCGCCAGCAGGTGAGCCAGATCGACAGGAGCGCCCGATCGTCGGCCGAGGTGCCCCCCTGGGGTGGCATGGTCGGCGGATCTGCTGCGGCCCGCTCCAGGATCCGTGCTGCCCAGAGCAGGGCGTCAGGGTGGGTGTCGAACGAGACCTCGGCCGGCGCGTCGTGCCGGTCTTCGGCCTCTTGTGCGTGACAGGACTGGCAGTTCTCCAGCAGGAACCCGTGGCCGAAGCTGTTCCAGGTGACCACCGGCGCGTCTGCGCACAGGCCGGTGTCCACGGCGTCGCCATCCCCTCCGCAGCCGAGCAGCGCCCCTGCGAGGACGGCGGGAGCTCTCACGTCAGCACCCCCGTGATGGGATCGGCGTCGGGGATATGCGCCGCCGGATCGACGTCGGCCAGCGCCAGGAGCGTCGCACCCAGGGCCGCGCTGCTGAGGTTTCGCCCGCTGGTGTCGTCCAGCTCACCGCTGGTCAGATCGATATCGCGGCCGTAGTACCCGTCGTCGAGGCCGCCCACCACGCGATCGGTGGTGAGGCCCGGCCCCAGCAGCACCGCCGAGGTGTACGGCCAGTGGTCCTTGCCGGCGGTGGCGTTGAGCTGCGCGGTGCGGCCCATCTCGCTGAGCACCACCACCACCGTCTCGTCGGCGAGGGTGTCGGTGATGACACCGGGGGTGGTTCGCAGCAGACCCATGAGCTGCCCCAGGCCCAGGAAGAGACCCTCGAACAGCGCGGACTGCTGGGCGTCGTTGTCGGCGTGGGTGTCCCATCCCAGGCCGCCGCCCGATGTGCCCGGGTAGCCTAGCGTCACGCAGCGCGACAGACCCACGCTGAGCGCGCTCACGGCCACCTGCGCCTGATCCGCGAGCGCGGCCCCGCCGGTGAAGTCCATCACGTAGCGGTAGTCCTTGAGCGCGATCGCCTTGGCGGTGGCCTCCTCGAACGCCGCGGAGAGTGCGTCGTCCACCGCGGAGCGCGAGATCGCGGCCCGGGCGCTGGCTCGCCGCAGCAGGTAGCGATCGACGGCCCCCTGCGCTGGCAGGGACAGGCCAGCCGCGGGGGTGTCGCTCCAGGCCAGGATGTCGCCGGACAGGAGCGCCTCGAGCTGGCCGGACAGGCCGCTGCGGGCGACCGCCACCCCCAGCTCGCCGGGAAAGGACGGGCCGTCCAGTACCAGATGGGGCAGCGTGAAGTCACTGGCCGTCGCCGAGGCGATGATGGCCGGCCAGTCTGGTGACAGGCCCGAGGTGGACCCGGTCATCGCCAGCATCGTGCAGATCTCGTGGGCGATGGAGCGCACCAGTATGCCGTTGATGACGAGCATCTGGTCGTGGTAGGCCGAGAAGAACGCGTCGACGCCCGGGCGATCGGGGTGGGAGACCCAGGACACGCCGCCAGCGCCCGCCGGCTCGGCGGCGGCCTCCATGTCTACGCTGGTGTGGTCGAAGGTGTCGGTGAAGGCCCGCGTGGGGTCCCAGCCGCCCCGGTTGAAGACGAAGATGAACCGCAGCTCTGCCCCCGCGGGAGCTCCTGCTCGGGCGCGGCGGGGCAGTCCGGCAGCGGCGGCGCCAGCGAGGCTGCTGTAGAGGAAGGCCCGTCGGTTCACGTCGGTTCCCTGGAGCGATCAGAAGGTGTTGAGATGAGGCGGTCAGTAGACGGATCAGTAGATCAGGAAGTCGGGATCGCGCAGCAGCGCGCTGAGCAGGGCGGACCAGGCCTCGGCGGGGGACTGCCCCATCGCCAGGAGCGTCTCCAGCAGCTCGACGCCGGCCGCGACCTCCTCGCCGTCCACGGTCACCCGCTGCCCGAACACAGCCAGGTGGAGCGCGGCGACCTGCGCCGCCACCGCGTCGGGATCAGATGAAGGGGTCTGTGCGTCCTCGCCGAGAGAGAGCTCGGTGAAGAGGCGCCGCTCCCCCTGCGCGAGCGCTGCCTCCGAGGCGACGGCGTGGCTGGCGGCGGCTTCAGCCAGCCGGGCCGAGACGAGCACCATCGTGGCGTTCGGCGTGGTGGTGGTCCGCGTGACGGTGATCCCGTCGGCGCCGCCGGCCAGCGTGCGTACGCCCACCAGATCGGTGCCCATCATGTCGTAGCCGCCGTAGGTCCAGCGGAAGCCGGTGAGGTCCTCGATGGCCGTCGCGAGCTGGGGCGGAGAGAGCAGCTTGCTGGGCGCGGCCCCGGGGTGGTCGGTCTGTCCCGCTGTGTACAGCGGATCGGAGACCACCGAGCGGATCAGCGCGCGAAGGGTCATGTCCCCGCCCAGGAAGGCCTCTCGGTGGGTGAGGAGCGTCGCGGCGTCGTCCGCGGTGATGTCGCGCTGCAGGAGGGCGCCGGTCACCTGCTCCACGGCGCAGCTCGACAGCCGGGGATCAGCGGCGATCTGTCGTCCCAGGTCGCCCAGTGACTCTCCCGACTGGCCGTAGTACCCCGGCGCGACGTCCAGGTAGTCGCTCCACAGGCGCTCGCGCTCAGGGTGGTAGCGGCTCACCTCCAGCCAGCTGTCGGACTGGTAGGCCCAGAACCCGAACAGGTAGCCGGCCAGCGGGTCCAGGCTGACGTGGCAGTTCACGCAAGAGGGGTTCTCGGTGAGCGCGGCGCTGATCGCCGCCTCGTCGAGCAGATCCACCTCGCGGTCGAACTCCAGGGGTCGCGTGAGGTAGTCGTGGCACAACAGGATGCGGCTGATGGCGTTGGCCCGCGTGCGGTTGGCGTTGCTGTCGGTGGAGGTGTACCGCAGCCACAGGCCGGTGGTGGAGAGCACCCCCGCGGATGGCCGGCCGTCGGTGTAGCGGACCTGTTGCCAGCCGCTGCCGCCCGCCGGGTAGTCGGTGGTCCAGGCCGCCGCGAGCACCTCGTTCGCCATGGTCCAGTCGGCGGTGACCACGTCGGTCCACGGCAGATCCTCCTGCGCGATCTCGGAGACCACGCGCAGGGGTTCGTCGCCGACCGCCGCGGCGAAGGCCGACTCGTCGTCCAGGCCGAAGTCGGCCGCGGTGATCCCGAAGGTGTCGGCCCGCGTGAGGTAGATCTCCGCGAAGATCTGACGCACCCGCTCGCCGAAGCGCTCATCTGCGAGGTAGTCCTCGATGAGATCGTCCAGCGCTGTGGGGGCGGCCTCGATCGCAGCGATCTCGTCGGCCGTGGGGCGAACGCCGCGCAGGTCGAGGCTGATCCGTGACAGCAGACGCAGATCGTCCATCCGCGGGACGGTGTCGGTCGCCTGGGTGGGGGCGCCGCAAGACAGCAGCGCGAGCAGGGCGATCACCACGGAGCGTCCGTCCAGTCGACCATCGAGCTGCCGTCGATGCAGATCTCACCGACCTCGTCCCCCTCGACGGTTACCCGGGCGCAGCCGTCGCAGGCCCGGCCCTCGGCCAGCTCCAGGGTCTCGGGATCGAGATCGAACACCACGTCCATCCATGTGCCGCTCGGATCGCGCAGGGACACCGAGCCGGCGGGCTCCTCGGCGCAGGGGTACACCCCGGCCATCTGGGTATAGATGAACAGCGGACCGAACGAGGCCGCCGTCAAGTCGCCCTCCAGTCCGATCGAGCCGTACAGGTAGAGCAGGTTGAGATCGTAGAGCTCGTAGCGGATGGCGTAGGACGTGAGGGTGGGGGTCGCGCCGTCGCCGATCCAGCTCTCGGAGACGTCGGGGCCGGAGCCCATGAAGGCGCCCGCGACCACCGAGATCCAGCCCCGCACGTCCTCCTTGATGACGCTCTCGCCCAGGTACGCCGTGCCGCCGACGTGCAGGCGGTCGCCGTCGGCCTCGGTGATGTCGGCCGACGCAGAGAGCACGTCGGCGTCCCACGCGGTGCCGTCGCCGAACAGATCGTACTGCTCGTAGCGCGTGAAGAACGCGTAACCGTCGTACTCAGCGCCGCTCTCCGCCTGGCAGGTGGCGTACCAGAAGGTGTTTCCGTCCTGCTCGTAGTAGGCCGGGCAGGTGTCGTCGGCGTCGGCCATGGCCGCCTGGTAGCCGGCGAGCACCGGGGCGGCGTTGAGCTCGCGAACCGAGAGCAGGAGATCGGAGAGCGCGGCCTCTACCGCGGGGAGATCGACGCTGACGGTGGCTGTGGTGCCAGGGGTCCAGGTGTGCGCGCCCGGAGCGGTGATGTCGGCGTTCGCTGTGTCCGCCCCTGAGCTGCACGCGAGCAGCAGGGAGGCCCCGAGGGACAGCGTCATGCGTCGTAGCCCAGGGGATGCCGCTCGGGCGTGTACCAGCCCCCGGCCATCTGGCGGAACAGCGTGCAGTACTGCATCTCGTCCTCGTAGATGTGCAGGGTCATCGCGATGCGATCGGGGCGGGGGTTGCGCAGCACATGGTACTCGTTCGGCGGAATAAGCGAGCCGGCCTCTCCCACCCCGCAGCGCACCGTCTCGGTCGGCTCAAAGCGGAGGCGATCGGGGCTATCGCCAGCGACGCGTTGGAACGACTCCACCTCGATCTCTCCCTCCAGCACACACTCGACGCACCACAGACCGGCGTGATCGTGGAGGGCTGTCTCCTGTCCGGGGCCCCAACACATCACGATGGCTGTGCAGCCGGTCTGGGGGCAGCGATGCAGGAGTCGGCGCGCGTAGGCGCTGGCGACGGGCTGCCGAAAGCGGTCCGGCAGGTCGAGGTCACCAGAGCGGACCAGGTGTTCCAGGGCGCGCTTGACCTCGTTCGTACAGTCCGCGCGATCGTGCGCCGCCAGCGCGCGCCGGAGGGGGGGGAGCAGGTTTTCCAGGGCGTGGGCGACAGGCATCCGTGACCTCCCTGGGATGAAGATACCCCGCTCCGTGGCGCGCGCCTTGTCTCGATCAGCGCACCTGCTCGCCGCCGACGTACACTGCGATCACGTTGATCGTGGAGGCTTCGTCGGCCGATAGCTCCAGGGGGTCCGCGTCGAGCACCACGAGGTCGGCCAGGTAGCCCGGCTCCAGCGCGCCCAGGTCGGCCGAGCGGCCCACCGCCTGCGCGCCGCCCGCGGTGTAGGCCGTCAGCGCCTCCGCCACCGACAGCTCCCGCGCCTCGCCGAGCTGCGCGGCGGCCGCCCACACCTGGATCATCGCGTCGGGGGTGGGCCACACCGGCCAGTCCGTGCCCAGCGCCAGGGGCACCCCGGCGTCGGCCAGCGCCCGGGCGTCGTAGGCGTGCTCGAAGCGGTCGTCGCCCCAGGCATCGACCACATCGCCCAGCTTCGAGGCCAGGCGGTGGCTCGGCTGCATGCTGGCGACCAGCCCCAGCTCCGCCATGCGGGCGCGATCGGTCTCGCTGATCAGCACCACATGATCGAGGGTGTGCTGGAGGGTGAGGCCGCCCGAGCGCGCCGCCTCTGCCTCGAAGGCGTCGAGGGCCGCCGCCACCGCCGCGTCTCCGTTGACGTGCAGCTTCAGCGGCACCCCCAGGCCCTCGGCGTCCTCGACGATCCGCGTGAGATCGTCTGTATCGAAGTAGTTCGCGCCGAAGGTGCCGTCGGTCAGGGCCTCGCTCATCCAGGCCAGCGACGTGCCCATCGAGCCGTCTACCCAGATCTTCGCGCCAGCGAACCGAACGCGCTCGCCCTGCATGGTGTCGCGGAGATCGGCCGCCGCAGCCACGCCCGTCTCCACGTCGAAGATCGGCGCATACACATGGATGCGCAAGGGCAGCTCGCCGTCGGTCTCCAGCGCCTCGTAGATCCACGGCCGCGACAGGTCGAAGCCCGGGGAGGCCACGATCTCGGCCAGCCCGGTGAGGCCGCCGTCCGAGAACGTCTCCATCGAGTCCGGCAGCCCCGCGCCGAGCTGCTCGTCGGTGTAGTCATCGAGCGCCACCTCGCTCACCAGCGACAGGGCCCCCTCCAGCAGCCAGCCCGTGGGCACGCCGTGGGCGTCGCGCACGATCTCTCCGTCGGCCGGATCCGGGGTGCTGGCGTCGATGCCGGCCCGCTCCATGGCCACGCTGTTGACCAGCGCTGAGTGGCCGGAGTTGTCGACCAGCATCACCGGGCGATCCGAGACGACTGCGTCGAGAGCCACGCCGGAGGGGTCGTCGATCAGCTCCGACATCCAGCCGTAGCCGACCACCCAGGGCTCGTCGGGCGCCTCCTCGGAGTAGTCCTCGACCTTGCCCAGGAGCGAGTCCATCGACGAGGTCCCCAGCAGCAGCAGCCGATCGAGCACGAAGCTGCCCGCCAGCAGGTGGGTGTGGGCGTCGGTGAAGCCCGGGTAGGCCACGCCGCCCGCCAGATCGATCGACCGGGTGCTGGCGTCGATGCGCGCGTCTACGTCGTCGCCAGTGGCGATCACCACCCCGCCGGCCACCGCCAGGCGATCGGTGGTCTGACCCGGGCCGTTCACCCCGAGAGTGACGTGGATGGTCCCGCCCTCGAAGACGATCTCGGCCGACTGTCCGGTGGTCTGTGTCGTGGTCTGCTCGGTGGTCTGCGTCTGAGCCGCGGTGTCGGGCGACTTTCCGCCGCAGGCGATCAGCAGAAGGAACAGCGACATCTCGGCCTCCGGTGGTCCAGGCTCCTTCCGTAACGAGGCTCACTGCTCGGTGAGGATCGCGCTGCGTTGACCGGTCCGAGCCCGAAGGCAGCGAGACGGCAGCCTGCGTAGCTCCGAAGACTGCCGGGATATGCCAGCGCCAACCCGGAGGATGCCGTGCGCTTTACCGTCCTCGTTCCCCTGCTCGTCCTGCTTTCGCTCGCCGCAACCGCTGCCAGCCGCGATCTCGCGCCGGCCGTCCGCGCCGAGATGGTCTCTGAGCGCCGGGTCGCGCTGGTCATCGGCAACGGCGCCTACTCATCGTCGCCGCTGAAGAACCCGCCCGGCGACGCTCGCGCGATGGCGTCCGCCCTGCGCGATCTGGGCTTCGAGGTCATCCACAAACAGGATCTCAGCCAGAAGGAGATGAAGCGGGCGATCTACGACTTCGGCGACAAGCTCGTGGCGGGCGGGGTCGGCTTGTTCTACTACGCCGGTCACGGCATGCAGGTGAATGGGCGGAACTACCTGATCCCGGTGGACGCTCGGATCCAGGGCGAGGCTGACGTCGACATCGAGGGCGTGGACGCGGGTGCAGTGCTGGCGAAGATGGACAACGCCAGCAACCGCCTCAACCTGGTGATCCTCGACGCCTGCCGCAACAACCCGTTCGAGCGGAGCTTCCGCAGCAGCTCGCGGGGGCTTGCGTTCGTGAACGCGCCGAGCGGGACGCTGGTGGCCTACGCGACGGCCCCCGGAAGCGTCGCGGTGGATACCGACAGCTACACGCGGACGCTGCTGCGACACATCAAGTCGCCCGGGTTGGCGATCGAGGACATGTTCAAGGCGG
>CAYXGP010000304.1:0-8413 GCA_964464515.1 uncultured Enterobacterales bacterium | reverse complement strand
GGTCCTTATCAAGCGATTCGCAAAGTGATTTACCCCTCGACTACCCTCTAAGGCCCTCCCGGGAAAAAAACTCTCCAATGATCAGCGGAGAGGCACGAGCCCGATAGCTCGCCGTCATATCTGGATACTTCAAGAGCGTGTCGAGTTGCAGGGCGACGCGCATCTGCGTTGAGGGGGAGAGTTCTTGTTCTGGGACGGCCAGATTCGCGTGCCGCCAGGAACCCGGGTCACAGAACCGAGAGGGTGGACGTGGAAACGAGGGCCGAGCCTGGCCTCACGAGCGCCAGCGGAGCACAGTCCGTAGTGAACAGCCATCGGTGTCCGGCTCGACCCGGGTCTGGGAAGAGGCTACCCTTACGGAGCAGTAGTCGGGAAACAGCCTCTGTCGGGTCCCTACAGGAATCCGATTTCCTCACTCTCGACAATGACCATCGGGAGAAGTCGATGCATCAACATTTGTTGCCGAGGTAGGACATGGATACAACCACAGCGAGTTTTACCCGCACGGTGGTGTTCACCGATCTCGCGTCATTCGCCCAGAAGACAGCGGCGATGAGTAGAGAGGACCTGGCCGACCTTGTCGCACAACATGAAGCACACACCCGCGCATTGGTCGGTTCGTATGGGGGAAGTCTCGTCAAGAATATTGGTGATGCCTTTCTGTCGCTGTTTCCGTCTGCCACGGAGGCGCTTCGATGCGCCGCTGAGCTGGTCTGTAGAGGCCTGCCCGGAACCAGCTTCAAGATCCGCGCCAGCGCTGCAACAGGCGATGTCATCGCGATCGAAGGAGATTACTTCGGGGACGCGGTCAACCTCTCAGCGCGCATCAATTCCAAGACCCCAGCGGGTCAAGTGTGGTTTGCCAATCGTACCCGTCTGTGCATGAACCAGTCCGAGATCTCCTGGGAAGACGTCGGAGAATTTCGGTTCAAGGGGATACCGGATGACATCAGGTGCTTCCGCGCTGTTGTTCCTGGGCAATGCATCTTGGCGGAGTCCCTGGTCGATGCTGCGCAGAATGGTAGGCTGCTGAAGGTCTATCCTCACCATGCTCTTCCCCCGATCGCAGAAGACGCTGCGATTCTTCTCTCTGGATTTTCTCCGGATACCCCGGCTCTCGACGCGGTGACGAGTCGGCTCAGGGAGTCCGTGGAGCCAGCGCAAATCTGGCTCCAGGTGCACAGGCTCCCGCCTGCCGCGCGTAGGCGTTGGGGCGAAGCCGGGTATGGGCTGGTCGTTGGCGATCCGAGTGGAGTCGATGCCGCTCTCGACTCCGCTCTGCCCATCGTTTGGGACTCGAACTCACCCCTGGATACAGCTATTCCGGCTCTGAACCTTGAGGACGCATGGGATCTCGTCGGTGTCGGACTTGCACTGCTTCGCGCCCCGGTTTCACGGTACGCCATAAGCTATGCGTATGATCTCCTGCCGAACGGCCGCTGGGGCCACAGTGATGGCATTGACTGTCCTCGAATCGTGGTGGATGGCCAAGGCGTTCGTGTCACGTCGCGAGAGACTCCGCTGTTCATCGACGGAGAGAGAAGCAAGCCCGGGGTGCCCGTCAGCTTGAGCCAGGCTGCTACGATCGAGACTCCTCAGGGAGTCTACCGCTTTCTTCCGATTGCCGAAGGGTGGGTGATCGGTCTGGTGCTGGGCGGAGCGGCCCGAAGTGTTGAGTTAGGAGTGGGGGCCCCCCTTGAGATTGGGCGCCAGCCCAACTATCCGGGGCTGGTCCTCCACTCTCGGGCTGGACAGGAGCAGATCTGCTGGGCCCCGGGGCGTAACGCTCTCCGCCTGAAGCAGAGCGGGTATACGCTCGATACAGGGTTCACCGGTCGACGGCATGTCTGTGTTGAGGTGTGTGGCGACGGTACGGTTCAAGTCCAGCAGATTCACGAGCGACTGCCGACTGGCTTGGTTCGGGGTGGAGACCTCCGACGATTCGGCCACGGCTGGAAGGGCACGGTCGAACCTGGCGAGCTGCTGATCGTGGGGACACATGTGCTTGAGGTGCGTCCGAGCGATTTGTGACCTGTTATCATTGCATTTTCGGGACTCAAGAGATCGGTCGAGCAACACGGGATCCAACGTTTAGCCCCCGTCTGAACGGCGGACTCCTGTGCCGAGTCGCCACCCCGGCCTGGTTTGCTTCATCGCGAAACGAACCCCCTCGAATGACCCGCGCCAGCCCCGGTCCAGTGTCATTGGTGTCCACCATCAGTGGTTTCGGCGCGACTCCTTTACCTACCCTCTTCCAGTCGAGGTTGAATTCGCTGAGGGTCCAGTCTGCGATATTCCCTGCCAGTCCGCGGACTGAATAGGGACTCTTGTCATTGGGAAAGCTATCAAGATGGCGTGGTCCCGGATCCTGATAGGTGCTGTCTCGATGTAGGAACCACCTCGGTTCAAGTCGATTTCCCCAGGGAAAGGACCGTTCATCGACTCCGCGCGCGGCCTTCTCCCACTCAAATTCGGTTGGTAAACGCCATGGCTTACCGCTCTCCTTCGCTAGCCAATCGGCATACGCCATCGCACCGAACAAATCTACTAGCCTCACAGGCCATTGCGGGAGCCAGAGCAGACCGTCGAGATCTCTTCCCAATTCGAGTCGGTCCTTGACCAGGCTGTACACCATCCGGCCCGGCCCCCCGTCTGACGGCGGCGGTTGCCAGGGGGCGTGATAACGCGCGTCCCTTGTCTTTCCCCGGTCGATGAGAGCGCGCAGAAAACGTAAATACTCTTCGTTGGAAACAGGGAACCGTCGGATGACGAATCCAGGGAGCCAGAGGGCTCGGGACGGCAGTGATGAGTGCGTTTCCGGGGCTTCGCCGAGGTGAGTCCAACCGGCCGGAACATAGCAATCGTGTTTGTCGAGCGCGTTTGGGGGCGGTAGCCAGATCGGATGGGGTTCTTCGCCTCCGGGTGGGATACCATCCCAGTGCTGCTGTCTACGTATACGCACCGGATACCGTACTGGTGGCGACTCTTTATTTGGATGAATGATCTCACAGAGATAGCTGCCCATCGGCAAGGACACAGCCCGCAGGGGGGTCGGGCCCAGGGAGCGGATGCCCTGGGTCTGTGGACGTTCGCTCTGAAACAGATACTGGGCGATCGTAACTCGCGCACCCGGAGGATCGGTCCACAGCGTCAGCGCCCCATCTCCTTGGAGATATGTAAGTGTCCGAGTGCGGTCCGGGTGTCTCTCTGGTAGCTGGTCGAGATGTTGGCGTACCAGTGCTCCCGCACGCGCGGTAGCCCTATCATCGCGTCGGCTCTCAGCGGCGCTGTGGTCACGGAGGTACCTCTCCACGAGAAGGGCATGTGCCTCGTATAGGGCCGGGTCTATGGTCAGTGCAGCGTAAATCTCACGTTTGTCTTCCAACTCCGCCCGCTCAGCTCTGCGCTCGATGTCTCGTGCTTGCGAATCCAAAGCTCTGACCCTCTCTTCCAGATCTCTCGTGGACAGCGACTGGTCCCCCCTCAGGGCTTGTGCGTTTTTGCGTATGAGCATCGCCTCCAACCAGAGGTGGGGTGCTTGTAGAGGGCGAGTCTGGGCGCGTTTCAACATATTCAGGGCACGCGTCCGCTGACGTTCTCCATTCAACCATGTTTCGACCTCAGCGGCCATCTTGCTGGCACCTTGAAACCGAGACTCCGGATCGCGCTCCATCGCTGTCCGACAGATTCGGGACAGCGACTGCGGAACCCTCACGCCAGATTCAGAGCATTGGGGAATGCAAGGGGGGGAGCCTGAGCCCACCTTCGCCAATACTTCGCCACTGGTTCCCCGGAAGGGCACCACGCCATACAGGATCTCGAATAGGATGGCACCTAGCGCATAAACATCGCTGCGGCGATCTATCCGGGAGATATCGCCGCGCGCCTGCTCTGGAGACATATATGCTGGCGAACCTGCGACTGTCCCGGTGTGAGTCTCCACGGAATCGCTGCACTGGCGATCAGTGACCACGCGCTTGTGCGTGGTGTCCGGTGAGCTCAGTATCTTGACCAGTCCCCAATCTACAACGAGTACTTCACCGTGATCGCCGAGCATGACATTGGCGGGCTTCAGATCGCGATGGATGACCCCCCGCTCGTGGGCGTAGGCCATGGCTTCACAGACCTTGAAGAACACGTCCATCAAGCGCCGGAAGGTCCAACCAGAAGGGGGGATGTCCCCCCTGACCCGGTGTACCTCCGCGATCACAGAAGCGAGCGTCTGGCCGTGGACCTCTTTCATTGTATAGTAGAGGCGACCGTCCGGGAGGCGGCCGAGTTCGTGAATCGGCACTATGCCCGGATGCTGAAGCTGCGCTGTTGCCTGTGCCTCTTCGATGAAGCGGACAAGTGCGGTGGGGCCTGTCATCAAAGAGGGCCGGATGATCTTCATGGCGACGGTTCGGTTCAGGTCACGGTCGCGAACCCGCCGAACCTCGCCCATCGCACCGCCACCGATCTTGCCCAGATCGACGTAGCGCGCGACCAATTCCGGATCCACCGCCGTCCTCGTTGGACCTTGCTCCTCTCGCTCTGCTTGTGGCAGAAGAGTCTTCATGGTTGACAGGACGGACACTTCGTCGCCGCACACAACCTCTTCAGCTAGTATGGTGAGTTCCGCGGCAGCGACGGGATTGAGGCTGTGTCGGCGTACAAAAGCAGCGAGACGGCGTTGCAAAATCACGACACACCGATGGCGTGGAAACGGTGAGGGTCTGACAGCCGAGTATGTTCAGCACCAATTGTGTGCTGGCGGGAGAGGAGTCCTGGGTGGGGGGGGAACATTCACCGCTGCCAGACCGGCACGTTCCGCGGCGAAGGTGAGCAGGACGGGGTTGTGTGGAGGCGGTCAGCTCTATGAACGACATGCCGAAACTGCTATCACGACCCTGAGCGCATTGTCCTGATGGTCCGGTTTCCGTCGCTCGCCTGTGCTCCTGGCAGCCTATTACAGGAGAGTTTTACGTTTCCTCGATCACGGCTGGAGTGAATTACAACTGGCCCCCCTCCGCGAGGCGCCCCGTGAGTTTTCGGCCCGTCCCCTCTGTCCCCGACTTTCCGGCGCTCGAGCGCGCCGTCCTCGAGTTCTGGCGTGACCGCGCTGTCTTCGCCGCGCTGCGTGAGCGAAACAGCGGCGGTGAGCCCTGGTCGTTCCTGGATGGTCCCATCACCGCCAACAACCCGATGGGCGTCCACCACGCATGGGGCCGCAGCTACAAGGACCTGTTCCAGCGCTACCACGCGATGTGCGGCCGCAAGCTGCGGTACCAGAACGGCTTCGACTGCCAGGGCCTGTGGGTGGAGGTCGAGGTGGAGAAGGCGCTGGGATTCACCAGCAAGCGCCAGATCCGTGAGTTCGGCCTGGACGCCTTCGTGCGGCGCTGCAAGCAGCGCGTGCTCACCTACGCGGCGCGGCAGACCGAGCAGTCGATCCGCCTGGGCTATTGGACCGACTGGGACGATCCCGACACGCTGCGCCGGCTGGCGAAGGCCCTGGGCGACGGCGACGATACGATCACCGTAACAACGCCGTCCGGCGAGACCGTAACAGACCACCCCGAGCGCGTGATCGGCCGCCTGGGGAGCCCGGAGCTGGGCGGCAGCTACTTCACCTTCTCGACCGAGAACAACTTCACGATCTGGTCGTTCTTGAAGAAGTGTCACACCGAGGGTCACCTGTACCGCGGCACCGACGTGATGCCCTGGTGCTGCCGCTGCGGCACCGGCCTGTCGCAGATGGAGGTGGCCGAGGGCCGCAAGATCACCAAGCACCTGAGCGTGTATGTGCGCTTCCCGCTCCGTGATCGACGGGGGCGTGATCAACAGGGGCGTGAGCAACAAGAGCCGCGCGGGTCGCTGCTGGTGTGGACGACGACGCCGTGGACGCTCACGAGCAACGTAGCGGCGGCCGTGAACCCCGAGTCCACCTACGTGCGCCTGCGGTACCGCGATGACATCCTGATCGTGGGCAAGGACAACCTCGACCACGCGCGCGTTCAGGACCTGTCGGCCGGGGGGCAGAGCGAGACCCACAAGCTGCCCAGCCTGCGGGGCGTGCTGAAGTTCGGCGGCGACGTCACGATCCTCGGCGAGCTGAAGGGCGCAGAGCTGGTCGGTCTGACCTACGACGGCCCGTTCGATCACCTGGACGCGCAGCAGCGGCCTGGCGGGCTCTCGCCGGTGCCGACCGACAGCACCGAGCGGCCTGTGGACGCCCATCGCGTGGTGGCGTGGAGCGAGGTGAGCGGCTCTGAGGGCACGGGCATCGTGCACATCGCGCCCGGCTGCGGCGCGGAGGATCGTCGGCTGGGCCTGGAGCTGGGGCTGCCCGCGATCGCGCCCCTCGACGAGGCAGGTCACTACCTGGACGGCTTCGGCGCGTGGACCGGTCGGCAGGCAAGCGAGGTCGGAGACGAGATCGCGCGGGATCTGAAGGACCGCGGCCTGCTGGTGGCGCGCGAGCGCTACCCCCACGTCTACCCCCACTGCTGGCGCTGCAAGGAGGAGCTGGTCTTCCGCACCGTCGATGAGTGGTTCATCCGGATGGACTGGCGTGACCGGATCGCCGCGGTGGTCCCGGACGCCCGCTGGATCCCACCCGACGGCGAGGCACGTGAGCTGGACTGGCTCAAGAACATGGGCGACTGGATGATCTCCAAGAAGCGCTTCTGGGGGCTGGCGCTGCCGATCTGGGTCTGCGACGACTGCGAGCACTTCGACGTCATCGGCGGCGACGACGAGCTGAAGGCGCGGGCGATCGACGGCCTCGATGTCTACGCGGGGCACACCCCCCATCGCCCGTTCGTGGACGCCGTGAAGATCCGCTGTGGGGAGTGCGGGGGCACCGCGAGCCGCATCCCCGACGTCGGCAATCCCTGGCTCGACGCGGGCATCGTGCCGCTGTCGACGATGGGCTGGCGGACCGATCGCGACGAGTGGGCCAGGTGGTTCCCGGCCGACTTCGTCGTCGAGTGCTTCCCCGGACAGTTCCGCAACTGGTTCTACGCGCTGCTGTCGATGAGCGCGATGATGACGGACGCCGCGCCGTTCAAGGTGCTTCTGGGCCACGCGTTGGTGCGCGATGAGCGCGGCGAGGAGATGCACAAGTCCGCCGGCAACGCCATCGCCTTTGACGAGGCCGCCGAGGTGATCGGCGCGGAGGTGATGCGCTACCTTTACGCCCGCCAGAACCCGGTGCAGAACCTCAATTTCCCCGATCTTCCGCCCCCGGGCGCGCGACCGAAGAAGGGCAGCCTGGCGACGGAGATCCGCCGCCGACTGCTCACGTGGTGGAACTGCTACAGCTTCTTCGTGACGTACGCCACGGCGGACGCCTGGCGGGGACCCATCAGCACCATCCCCGTCGCGGAGCGCAGCGGCCTCGATCGGTGGATCCTCAGCCGGCTTCAGCGGCTGGTGCAGGACGCCCACCGTGGCTTCGCAGACTTTGCGGTGTACCGGTTCACCGATCGCTTCGAGTCGTTCATCGATGAGCTGTCGAACTGGTACCTGCGCCGCTCACGGCGGCGCTTCTGGGGCTCCGAGCCCAGCGCCGACAAGACGGCTGCCTATGAGACGCTGTACGCGGTGCTCACAACCGTGAATCGACTGATGGCACCGATCGTGCCGTTTCTGACCGAGGAGATCCACGGAAACCTCACGGCCGTGATCGAGCCCGACGCGCCGGTGTCTGTGCACCTGCTGCCCTACCCGCAGGCGCGCGAGGAGTGGATCGACGCAGGCCTCGAAGATCGCGTGGCGGCGGTGCTGCGGGTGCGCAACCTCGCGCTGTCGCTGCGCAACGACGCCCGCATCAAGGTGCGCCAGCCGCTGCCCGCGCTGCACGTGCGGCCCGGGAGCGCTGCCGAGCGCGCCGCGATGGAAGACCCCACCCTGAGCGGTGAGCTTCTGGAGGAGTGCAACGTCAAGGCGCTGCACCTGCTGGAAGCCGACGCCAGCCTCACGGTGACCACGGTGGGCCCCAACTACCGCGCGCTGGGTCGCCGACTCGGCAGGAAGATGAAGGCGACGGTCGCCGCGCTGGGGGCCGCGCCAGCCGGGCAGGTGGCCGCGGCGCTCGCGGCGGGCGAGAGCTGGACGCTGGACGTGGGCGGCGAAGCTATCTCGATCACGGCAGGCGACGTGGTGATCGGGCAGGCGGCCCCAGACCACCTTCGGGTCGGCGAAGAAGGCGACACCCTGGTGGCGCTGGACATCCGCATCTCACCGGAGCTGGCCGCCGAGGGCCTGGCGCGCGACTTCTGCCGGCATGTGCAGACACGTCGAAAGGCGATGGGCCTGGACGTCAGCGATCGGATCACGCTGGAGGTGGTGGCCGGTGACAAGCTCGACGGGGCCGTCGCTGCCAACCGCGCCTTCCTGGTGGAGACCCTGCTCGCCCCCGAGATCCACA